>NZ_JADGIA010000036.1 GCF_019683635.1 Thermogemmatispora sp.
CAAATATATTTATTTGCGTTGTATTTTGGCTGATGTTGCTGTTCTTGCGCTAAAGAAGACAGTGTTGGAGTGAAGGAAGAGGATGGCAAGAGGGCGGCGATTTGGGCGTCGAGGCGGGCACTCAGTTGGTCATAGTCGAAGCGCTCCTCGGCCAGCGCGCGACCACGGGCGCTGAGGGACTGAGCCAGGGCCGGCTGCTCATAGAGCTGTACAATAGCTTGAGCCAGGGCGGTGGGGTTTTCCGGTTCCACGAAAATAGCGGCGCCGGCCTCTTCGGCCAGCCGACGGGCTTCCCCATCGACGGCTAGCAGAATCGGGCGTCCGCAGGCCAGGGCCTCGTACATTTTGCAGGGCAAGGCCCCCTCAAAGAGAGGGAGTTTGCGCATCATGATCAGGCAGGCATCAGCGGCGGCCAGCAGCAGAGGAACTTGCTCGTGAGGGAACGGGTCCATGAAGATGACATTCTCCAGTCCGCGTCGGCGCGCCTCGGCCAGCAGTTCAGGCTTGGCGCCGCCGTCACCGACCAGACGAATGCGAATTGAGGGATAGGAGCGCAGCTGCTCGGCGGCATCCAGGACGGTGGTCAAGCCATGAGAGATGCCAAGAGTGCCAGCGTAGAGCACAGTAAAGCGCTCCTCCCAGCCCAGGTGTTGCCGTGCCTCGGCCTGTGGACGAGGGAAGAACTTGCTCGTATCAACGCCGTTCGTCAAGAAGAAAATCTTCTCAGCTGCCAGACCGCGGCGCAGCAGCTGATCACGTATCCCCTCGGTAAGAACCCAGACCAGGCTGGCGCGCTCGTAGGAGGACCACTCCAGCCACTCGGCCAGGCGGATCAGCAGACGATTGCGTAGTACGCCAAGCTGCACCGCCGACTCCGGCCAGAGGTCCGAGACTGTGAACACATAGGGGCTGCCTTTCCAGCGGGCCAGCAGACGCCCAGCGATGGCATTAAAGAGGGGATGTGACTCGATAATCAGCAGGTCGGGGCGACCGACTGCGCGCGCTCCCAGGATGGGCGCCAGACAGCCAAAGGAGAGATGGGCCAGGATACGGCGCAGGAAGCCGCGATTGGGACTTGTGTAGCTCCAAACGCGTACCACGCGCACACCGGCTCGTATCTCCTCCTGGAGGAGGCGCCCACGGTACTCTGGCGGAACCACGCCGGTCGGATAATTCGGCACGGTCGTAAGGACTGTGACCTGATGACCTCGCTGCACAAGATGCTCAGCATACTGGCTGATTCGTGAAGCTGCTGCCCCTTTCTCTGGGGGATAATACAGGGTCAAGAAAAGAATATATGCCATAGATCTTTTTATTCCTCATCTTCAACGCTGCGAGAACGAGAGCTGTACGCATAAATCGACGTCGACAGTCTCTAAAGAGCACTTTCTGGACGATGGCCCGTAGTCGCCGCTGTTTCCTGACTAGAGACTGTGACCTCCCACGGTCGGGAAACCGCCCGCGGTCTCTGGCTAGTTCTGCCTGGGCCACCGTCACCGATAGCGAGGTAGCGTATGCCAAGCGCCTCAATGGCGGAGCGTTGCAGGGCCTGGCGACCATCAAGCACCACCTGGCAGTGGCTAAAGGGACGAAAATCAAAAGAGCGATAAGCGGTATGAGCTGCTTGCACAATAATCGCCCTCACCTCAGCGGCCTCTGAGGGAGAGAAGGGAATATAACCAGCGGCACGGATTTCTCCGGAGCTGAAAAGCGGATCGTCAGCGAGTACGCGCGCTCCCCGCTTCTCCAGGGCTGTGCGCAACAAAGCTGCGCTGCTAAAAGCCAGCTCGCGTACATCGCCGCGGTAAGCAATGCCCAGAATCAAAACCGTTTGTCCACGTAAGGAACCAATGGCCATCTCAAGGCGCCGGACGGCATAGCTGGCCATGCTATCATTGATGGCGCGAGCCTGGCGAGGAAGCTGGAGCAGAGGAGCGAAGCCATCGACCTGCTCGGTGACTGCTTCAGCGCCAGCCAGCAAAAAGTAGGGGTAGACGGGGATACAGTGGCCGCCGACTCCAACGCTTGGCGTATGGATATGAGAATAGGGCTGGCTGTTGGCGGCGGCGATGGCTGCTTGCACATCCAGGCCGTGAGCATCGGCGAAGCGAGCGAACTCGTTGGCCAGAGCAATATTCACATCGCGATAGGTGGTCTCGATCAGCTTCACAAACTCAGCATCGTCAGTCGAGGGCATCACAATAATCTCGGAAGTATCGAGCACCGAGCGATAGAAGGCCACAGCCACCTCCGTGCTAGAGGGATTGATCCCTCCCACAACCTTGGGGTAGAGGCGCAGATCGCGGAAGATGGTGCCAGAGGAGACCCGCTCGGGACTATAGGCCAGCCAGAAATCGGAGCCGGCCTGCAGGCCAGACTCGCTCTCCAGCAGTGGGCCCAGGTGGCGGGCGGTCGTTCCCACAGGCAAGGTTGTCTCATAGAGCACCAGCGTCTCGGGCTGTAGCCCTCTGCCAATAGCGCGGGTAGCGGCCTCCAGGGCTGTGAGATTGGCGCGATGAGCCTCATCGATAAGGACTGGCACAATCACCACGACGGCGCGCGCCTGGCGTACAGCCGCTGTCGTGTCGCTTGTGGCGCGCAAGCGCCCCTCCTGGACTAGCTGTGCCACAGCCTCCTCCAGGCCAGGCTCCTCATGAATGTGGGAGCGACCAGAGTTGACCTGCTCAACCACGTGAGGATTCACATCGCAGCCGATGACATACCAGCCGTGGCGAGCATACTGCACGGCCAGTGGCAAGCCGATCTTTCCCAGACCGACGACGACCGCCGTGGCCGGTGGCAGGGCGGTTATCGACTCGTTTGAAAATCTCTTCTCCATGCTCTTCTCTGCGCTGCAGTCTCTCATCCTCGTCTAGCCACCTCCCAGAGTACTGGGATGCTCCTCATGCCTCTGCGGCAAGGTGAGAGGAGAGGGGCTGGCAATGCGGCGAGGGAGAACCTGGTCATTCGGCCCTCTCTGCTGAGAAAGAGCCGTGCTAGACCCTGCTGTCGGGCTGCGGTCGGCCTCTTCCAGCAAGGTATGCAGCTCCTGAGCCTGAGAAAGCAGGCCATTGTTGGCTAGTGCCGAAGCCAGCAGCTGCTGAACCACCTTCAGCACAGCCAGGCCATCCTCTCCCGAGACAGAAGGGCTACTATCGCTTACAATCGACCGAATCACATCCTCATACTCGCGACGCAGCGGTTCCGCCTTCTGTACCTTCAGGCGGGTCATAGTTCCCTCGCTCACGCCTGTCAGGGAACGCAGTGCATCCCAGGAAGTAGGGGAATAGTCGTTCTCGTAGAAAAAGACATCTTGAGTCAAATAGTTCAGCAGGAACATCCCCTTCTCGCCGGTGATGGTCAGCTCGCGCACCTTGGTAGGCGTCAACCAGTTGACATCCAGTACTCCCAGAGCATCATTGCTGAAGCGCAGTAGCCCCAGCAGCAGATCCTCGCAGGTGCGATGAATATGTTGCTGGATTTGAGCCGACACCTGGCTAATCTCAGCGTCCACCAGGTAGCGCATCGTGTCGATCTCATGCGAGGCCAGGTCGAGGGTTACGCCGACGTCGCGGATGCGCGGCGGGAAAGGTCCGATACGTCGCGCATGGAGATGGAAGATGCGTCCGAGAGCGCCGGCGCTCAAGCGGCGCTTCACCTCTGTCACCGCCGGATTAAAGCGCTCGATGTGACCCACTGCCAGGCGGACATCGCGCTGACGGGCCAGCTCGATTAATGCTTCGGCCTCCTCGACCGTACTGGTCAGAGGCTTCTCCACCAGGACATTGAGGCCGAGATCCAGCGCGAAAGCGGCCACCTCACAGTGGAGATGAGTCGGGACGACCACCGCGACCAGCTCGGGGCGTTGCTCATCCAGCATCTGGCGATAGTCGCTATAGCCGGCGATGTGGAAGCGCTGGACCGCGCGCTGAAGAGCGCTGGGATTGGCTTCGGCGACAGCTACGAGCTGAACCGAGTCCTCCAGCTCCTTCAGGACGCGCAGGTGATTCCAGCCCATTGAGCCGGCACCGACCACTGCTACCCTCAGCTGCATAGAGCAATCACCTCCCGGGCGATGGTCTCCAGATCATCCTGAGTCAGGGCGGGATGCACTGGCAGCGAGAGCACCTCGCGCGCCGCCCGTTCCGTCTCCGGCAGCTGAGCCAGAGGGCTATCACCGCGCACGCGCTGCCCCTGCTCAGGATTCACCACATAAAAGCGGCTCGCCTGGCTGCGGTAGAAAGGTTGCTGGTGAATAGGAACGGGGTAGTGGACGGCGGTTGCAATGCCGCGCCGGTGCAGCTCGGCGGCGATCTCATCGCGGTGTGCAGGGATGCGGATGGTGTACTGATGATAGGTGTGACGGCAGCCCGGGCGAGTAATCGGTGTTTGCACGACGCCGGCCAGACGCTGGTTCAGGTAGGTGGCGTTAGCGATACGTCGTCGCGTGAACTCCTCCAGTTTCGCCAGCTGGACCAGGCCCAGAGCGCCCTGCAGGTCCGTCATGCGCAGGTTATAGCCCAGGCCAATCTGGTGATAGCGACTGGCCTGCCCGTGGTTGCGCAGGAGACGCAGCCGCGCGGCCACCTCGGGGTCGTCGCTGGTAATCATCCCGCCTTCCCCGGTGGTCATGTTCTTCGTCGCGTAGAACGAGAAGCAGCCTGTGCCGAAGCTGCCCACCGGCTTACCGGAGAAGCTACTGGCGTGGGCCTGGCAGGCATCTTCGAGCAGGATCAATTTGTGGGCCTCGACCAGCGGCAGCAAGCGACCAAGGTCGCAGGGATGGCCATAGAGATGGACAGGAAGAATGGCGCGCGTACGCTCACTGAGGGCCAGCTCCACCTGTGTGGGGTCGAGAGTATAGGTTTCCGGCTCGATGTCGACGAAAACCGGTGTGGCGCCCACCAACAAGATCACATTCGCGGTGGCTGCAAAGCTGAAGGCCGTGGTGATCACTTCGTCTCCCGGGCCGATGTCATGAGCCAGGAGGGCGAGATGAAGAGCCGCTGTGCCCGAGGAAACGGCAATCGCGGCACCAACCTGACAGAGTTCGGCAAAACGCTGCTCAAACGCAGCAACGTATTTGCCCTGAGCAAGCAAACCCGAGGCCAATACCTCGCGAATAGCAGCCTCCTCCTCAGTACCCAACAGGGGGCGAGCAATTGGAATCATCACTTTCTCACTTCTCACTGCACCATCGATCGAATCTGGTCAAATCGCCTGCGTATGACCAAGCGGAGCAGTGCTAGAGCCGTGGGTCACTCACTGGTCAGCGGCAAGATACGCGAGGTGGCCTCTCTGCTAGGCAATCGGGATGCTTCTCAAAGCCTGTATGCTGGCCAGATGATGATTTTTAGACATCAGCCAAAGGGATTGGTCTCGCTCGACGCTCCTGCGCCACTCAGCAACGCTCTTTCTTTGCAAATTGTTAGGAAAGTATTGAAAAAACAGTCCCTTCAACGCTACCGAGAAGCGCTCTATCCTGGCGCTGCCACACTGCCGAAGACCAGTATAGCTGACCTGGTTGCAATTGTCGTCCCGTTGATGGCTATTTTGTCGGGAACTGATAACCGTTTTTCCGGGCAATATTTGCCGCTGATTCAGGTTAACAATTGCACACCGCTCAGCGGCTGCTGGAGGTAGCCGGGAAGGCGTCAATTGGCTTCCTGGGCTGATAGGGCCTGGTGGCCACTCGTAGGACCTCCCCCGGCAATTCTGGCTACTCGCCTATGGCCCGTCGAATGCCTATGCTATATATCCCTTCAGCGAAGGCTGTGATTGGCATGTGTCGATTCGTTTATGGACACTTCAATCGCTGCCGGCTGTGAGACCGGGCGCTCGTCGCGGCAGAACGGGCAGCCTGGCTCCTCATCGGGATGGACAGACGTACAGACGGGCAGGCTCTGCTGCACAGAGGCTTGTCTGTCCTTAGAGGAGGGTACGGGCCTAACATCTTGCTGGGCTTGTCAGCTCTTCTCTAGCTCGTATGGCTTGAGTTGTCACTTAGGCATGAAGGAAAAAACGCTATGTCAGAGCAGACATTAACTCATTTTAGAAAACGTCGGAAAGGGACAGAGACGCGCATTCTCCATTTTGCTTTTCAGGATCTCTTGCCGCCTGGGCAGACGCTGGCCTTGAGTTTAGGCACGAGAACACTGTCTTTACTCTGTGATGGAAAAATGGTACTTGATCAGCAATTCAGTATCAATGAGTTGCGTGTGCTTGAACCTATTTTACAGTCTTTCCCTCATTATTGTCCCTACGAGGTTCTGCTAGCCAGTTTGTCGTCGACCCCGGTGACTGCCAGCTCGATTGCTCGCTGCCGTCAGCGTCTGTTAGAGGCTCAAGGCAGCCAGCGCTGGCAGCAGGAGTTGCGTCCGCTCCGCCGTGCCCTCTCGTCGGTGCGCAGCAAGCTGCATCATTTTGGTTTGGAGATCTCGAATGTGCGCGAGCGTGGGTGCAGTCTAACATGCCTGACCTATGCTGGGGATATGGCCCAGCGTGAGGTGGTCTAAACTGGCAGAGGGCTGTGGCGAATCAGACGAGTGGTTGCCCTCTGGGCTGCGGCTTGTGAGGCTGTGGAAGTTATGAGCGCTGAGGGCCAGCCGAATGGCCGGCTGGTCTGACTGCCGGAGTGAGCAAGCGAGTAGAGAGAGGCGGGATCAGCACTGCGGAGCCCCTCCTCTCTGCTGATCCAGACCTCTCTCGCACTCTCCTGGCCCCTGCCTGGGGTCACCCGGCCTGTGCTCTGGTTGGTAACTTGCCCTCTGGACGTTTTGTGCTACCTCTGCCTTCTGGCCTTCGGTGGCCGAAGGCCCCTGAGAAAATCAGGGGTGCTGGAGACGGTGGAGCACTTCGCCTGCATGTTCGACCACCAGAATGCCCTCGCCCTCTCGTCCTTTCCAGGCTTCGGGATCGATGGTCTGCGGATCGCGATAGCCCAGATTGACACGCTGGCAGCGTTCAGCATCAATGCCGGTCGCAAGCGTGACCTGGATGCGTGGCAGTTCGCGCCCTGTTGTAACATCGTAGCTGCCGGCCCCTTTGACATGGGTGCTATGCGCTTTAATGGTGCCGGGAATCGTGCGAAAGCGTTCAGGTTGCTTGAGGAAGTAGTCGCGCACGTGATAGCCGACGTGCTCGATCAGGGGGCCGTGGGTATAGGAGAATTCAGTGATCTTGGGGGCATAGATGATGACCTCGCCGCCGTCAGCTACGATTGGCTCTGTCTTGTACATGGCTTTGGCACCGGTCCAGAGGTCGGGGTAGAGTGGTGCAGCCACGGCTAGGACCAGTTGGTAGGGATGAGGGTGGGTAACGATGTTGAGGCGGGCGGAGAGGTCTGCCGCGGCCTCGAATGCCTGCTGGTAGTCGCCGATGTAGAGTCCGTGCAGATTTTGTCCTTGCATTACAAGAGCAAGGACGAGCAGCGGCCTGGGTACGAGTTCGGCGGCGCGGTGCAGCAGGCGACGTACTGGTGTGTCTTTCACGCCGATCGTGTGTAAGCTGGTGACCAGGGCCCCCAGCCAGTGGGTGGTATTGATAATTTCTGGCCCAGCGATCCCAGGGAAAAGGTACTTGGCTCCGCCTGAGAAACCGGCAACCTCGTGCGGAAAGACTGGGCCGCAGATGATCAGCTGATCATAGTCAAGGATGCGGCGGTTCAGAGAGACGACAATCTCGTCTCTGAGCAGTCCCTCAGTCAGCTGACCAACTTCCTCGGCGCTCAGGGTGCCGAGAGCGTGCAGCATCTCGGGTCGATCCCACTGGTGATTGAAGATGCGCAGACCGGGATAGGACTGCGCACGCTCCTCCGCTGAGAGGCCCACCAGAGCCGTAATAGCGGCCTCGCTGAGAGGGGGATGGGTGCCGAGAGCGATGAGATAGTCTAGCTGGGCGACTCGACTGTATAGTTGCTCATTCAGGAGGCGGAAGAAGAGAGGGATAGGAGCGCTGCGTGTTCCATCGGGAATGATGATCAGGACGCGCTTGCCTGCCAGGGCCAGCGGTTCGAGAGCGCGCTCAAGCAGGTCGCTCACCTGGCTGGAACTGAGTGTCTCGCTGCTATTTCCCTTGCCAAGCAGCATCGAAAGTTTCTCTCCTTTGGTCGTCTTGCCTGTGTGCTTGCTTTGTCCCCTGTACTCGCTGGTCGCCGCGGAATGCTGAGAGAGCGGCACCAGCGAGGATCGGCGTAGTACGGGCTGAATGCAGGGTGATGCAAACTGACTTTCTTGCTTGCCCCTTGTCTGTGATTGTATCACCTGCGTAGCGGGCCAGGGTCTTCTCATGGATTGGCTGGCTCTGGCGCGTTGGACTGGCTACTTGGCTGCCCGTCTGCTTGCTCTTCTGCTTGCCGCGCTGGCCAAGGACTCTAGTGAATAGTGAGTCCTTGCCAGCGCTGACCAAGCAGCAAGAGTTCCTCTTCAATCTCATGGAGCACGCGTAGCTCAGCCTGCTTGTACGAGAGGGGAGTACCGTGCAGAGCGGCCTGGCGTAGCTGCTCTAGCACGCGGCCAACGGAGCTGATAGTATAGGGACGCTGCTCGGCTGCGGAGGGCATGGTGCCCAGCGCGATCTGGCTGCTGTCAAAGAACTCTTCCGGCTCACAGCTCAAGGCCAGAAGATAGGCGTAGTCGCGGGCCAGGTCAAGCTGGGCCTGATGGAAATAGTTGCGCTGGGTGCTGGCAATGGAAAGACAGCCAGCGATCTTCCCCCCTTGCAAAAGGGGATAGGCGAGCATGCTTTCTGTGAAAGGCTCGCTATGGGTAGGGAAATAGTAGATGAGGTCCTCCCGACTTGGAATGATGGCGTAGTGGCCAGAGGCTACGCAGTGACCGGCCAGCGATTCGGCCCCCAGCAGAAGTAGCTCCTGTTCCGGCAGCGAACGCCAGGGTGGGGTGCCACGTCCCTGGACGATGCGCAGGCTGCGAACTTGTTGGGTGGTCAGACTGGGGGGCACGCACTGGATAAGGGTAACTTTCAGCCCAAGCTCGTGAGGATCAAACTGACTGATCATCTGCTGCAAAATAAGGTTGCGCATGGTCACGGAGCGGAGCGCCGGTGCGCATTCCAGGCAGGTAGTGAGGATACGGCGGTAAAAGGTCGACGGGATCTGCTGGTCTTCGCTGTTGCTGATTGCTGGCCTGCCCAGCAACTCAGGATGAGCCTGTCGCAGGTGCTCTGCCAGCAGTGGATGAGAGCGAAACACGGCCTGATAGAGCTGCCGCAGATGCTCCGCGCGCGGACTGCTTTGCCCTTTGGCCCAGCGCGTGATGGTGACGCTGTTGACACCAACAGCCTGCGCCAGGCGCCGAAGCTCATTCGCATTGCTGATGGCCTGCTCCAGCAGTCTCCGCCAGGTCTCCAGCTTTGTCATAATCGCCTCTACCTAGGGATTATTGAGTGCTGCCTCGCTGGTCCTGATCTGCCTATGACTGTCTCATTTTAACCCAATCCTGTGTAAATATCAACGCGAATCGACCCTTTCTGCGACAGTGAAATAAACGCTTGCTTCGCTATGTATTATCAATCAACGATCATCGATAGATGCTGACTTCAGACACCGGCGTAGGCGGAGAAACCGCCATCAACTGGAACCACGATACCTGTAACGAAGGCCGAGGCAGGACTCAGCAGCCAGAGCAAAGTACCGAAGAGATCCTCTGGCTGGCCAAGACGTCGCATAGGGGTATGGTCGAGAATACGGCGCCCACGTTCGGTCAGGTTGCCTGTCGAGGGATCGATGAGGAGCCTGTGGTTCTGCTCGGTTAAGAAAAAGCCGGGGGCTATGGCATTGACGCGGATGGCTGGGCTATACTCCTGAGCCATGTAAACAGCCAGCCAGTGTGTCAGATTCACAACGCCCGCCTTGGCCGCCCCGTAAGCAGGAACGCGTGTGAGTGGACGCAGCGCGGCCATAGAAGCGATATTGACAATGCTTCCCCTTCCCTCGGCAACCATGCCGCGCCCGAAGACCTGGCAACAGTAGAAGGTGCCAAGGAGGTTGAGTGTCAGCACCTCATGCAGGGCCTCGGGCGTCAGATCGAAGAAGGGCAGCTGTGAGGTCGTAGAGGCGGCCTCGCGGTTCCCGCCAGCGGCATTGATTAAGATGGTCGCGCGCCCAAAGGTTGCCTCGATTTCCCTGGCGGCTCGTTCAATGGCCTGGCGGTCTCCTACATCGCAAGAGAGAGCCAGCACTTCCCCACCCTCGTCGCGAATCGTGCGTACAATTTCGCTCGTGGGGCTGGCGCTGCGGCTCAACAGGGCGACGCGGACTCCACACCTGGCCAGAAAACGGGCCATGCTTCCTCCAAGCACGCCGGTGCCGCCAGTGATCACGGCGGTCTGGTTGCTAATGGTGAATAGCTCCTGCTCATAAGCAGTACGCTCGCTCATTGTGATGATATCACCCCTTCCTCTTTTGATATTCAAACATGAAGAATAATATTATATATTTTCTTTCTCTTCTGCTGTAGGCGTAGTAGGTTGGTAGACGATACGCAGATCGTTCCAGGTGACCTCGAAGGTATTGGTGATCCCCTGGCGAAAAAAGTCAGCGATGGCTCGCGCGGCCAGGGCAGCCAGCAGGACTGCGAACGGACGGGTCAGCGGGTAATCGCAGGGATCGCCGGTGCTGGCTCGCGGAGGCTGATAATCCGGCTCCCATTCGCCGCTCCCATAGAGACCATCGGCGCTGAAGCCCACATGAAGGCACGGCAGAGCCAACGCGCGGCTGGCGGTGCTCACCGCGGCGCGGGCGGCCTCATTATCGAAAGCATCAACGATGAGATCGCTTCCCTGCAGCAGCTGGGCTGCGTTCTGCCCCGTGAGCGTCGCTGTCACTGGTTCAATGCGGGCCTGGATAGCACGATAAAGCGTGGCGGCTAGAGCGCGCGCCTTGGGGGCTCCGATCTCTCCGCGCAGGTAAGGTTGCGTTGACAGATTGCGCATCTCGACACGATCATGGTCGATCAAGCGCAAGCGTCCGAAGCCCATGCGAGCCAGCGTCTCGCAGAGATTGGCGCCGAGTGCTCCCGCGCCGCAAATCGTGATCTGTCGCCCGGCGACCGCGGTCAGGGAGGCATAGCGCTCCTCATGGAAAAACGGATGATTCGGGTTGAGGCTGGCGGAACTCACGGCTCCATCTCCTCCTCGCTCCAGGGTGACTCTCGCATCACGCTGACAATGCTCGTCAGATCAAAATCCCGGTCGCGTCCCCTCAAGCAGATGCCGCTGGAGACGACCGTCAGCTCAGGATCGATTACAGAGCGATAGCGGTAGGGCCGTCCCTCTTCGCTCCACTCAACGAGAATTTCCATAGCTGACCCGGAAGAGGCAGGAAGCAAGGTATAGCTATGGAGCACAGCCCCGGCCTTGGCCAGTGCATGGCGCAGACGCTCGCCGAGCTGACGACGCTCGATCTCCTGTCGCAACCACTGCAGTTGCTCGCGGTGGCTATGGGCCTGCGCCAGCTCCTTCGGGAGATGCCGCCCCATCGCGGTGGCTGTGCCTTCCCCTGTTCTCCGCCCGAAGTCTGGGATCTGAGCACTGGAGGGACTTGTGCCTGGCAGCTCCTGACGGAGGGCCTCCTCTTCCAGGCGGTGAAGATCCCAGAGCAGCAGCGCTCGGCGCTCTGAAGCTGTCAGACCGGCGGGAAAGCTCTCATCTCGCTCTTCAGGGGCCGAGGCGGTTTCGCGCAGCCAGGCGGCGTGCGTGGGGTCGGCCCGCGGATCGGTGCAGTCGAACCACAGGGTGTGACCA
The DNA here is from genome assembly GCF_019683635.1 of Thermogemmatispora sp. Lineage (GTDB taxonomy): Bacteria > Chloroflexota > Ktedonobacteria > Ktedonobacterales > Ktedonobacteraceae > Thermogemmatispora. The sequence goes on from NZ_JADGIA010000036.1 coordinate 11,761, forward strand.
TCAACGCGGGCAATAATGCGCTCAAAAGCCTCTGCCCCGTTGAAAGGGTCACAGAGCAGGACCGGTAACGGCTCATCTGGCAAACCAAAGCGCTGATGGGCGTCGCTGGGATTAAAAGGCAGAGCCAGCCACAGCCCGGTCTCCCTGGCCCGCGGCCCTGAGACGGGCCAGAGCAAAATCATGCGCAGCGCTGGCAACAGTTCTAGATAGGCGCCTCGCTGCCAGGGAAGGGCTTCGCCAAGCAGCTCGGCCTCCTGCTCATTGCAGGGGCGAAAGCGTCCCCACCCGACAAAGGACTTGCGCACCTTGAACTCATAGACCAGTCCTTCAATGCGGGTGCGGATGCGCCCGCTGGGGAGCAGCGGAGCAATGATCTCCTGTTGACGCAACCGCTCAGCAGCCCCGCTGAGGCGGCTGACCAGGCGTAGGAGTTCCTCATTCGATGAGGGCTGTAGTGGTTGGGCAGGCATAGCAGAGCCTCTTTCTCGCTCGCAAGCGGTGGGGAGAGAACACAAGAGCCGCTGGCCGAATCGATAAGCGAAGACCGGGCCAGGCCAGCCAACGGTACTCGGTTCAGGCTCCCTGGGAGCATCTTAACGCAAGCAGTCAACGGGATGGCGGTCCAACCCTGGGCTGCAGCCTGGATTGACCGCTTGGCTGATTTGACAGAGCGCCAGATGGCTGCGACCATGACCAACCGACCCGCAGCAAGCAAGATCACGCTCCTGGGTAGACGCCTGAGTGGGAAACAAGGATGCCACAGGAGCGTGACCGCAACGAGTGCAGGGTCTGCAAGCCTCCGCGGCTACTCACGCCTGAGTAACCACCTGCGTTGAGGAGGCAGGTGGCCGCTGTGGCAGCGGATAGGCCATAATCTGGTCGACCAGCTCGGCGCGGGTTGGCTGAGCCAGCAGCGGGAGCAGATTTGGCAGGCTATAGTAGTCCCCGCGGAAATGGTAGCTGGTCACCTCGATACCGCTTGCTATCAATTGCCTCTGAAAGTGCCCGCTGTTAGCTCCTTGAACGACTACCAGCGTCACTGACGGACCGATGCCGAGCGCCTGGCGATACTCCTGCCAGGCCAGATGGAAGAGAGGAGGGGTATTCTCGCCGCAGTCGGTGACCACCATAATCTGCTCCACATAGATCCGCTCGCGGGCCATCTTTGCCAGCGGCGCGCCGATACTAGTGCCACCATCGGCTTGCACAAACTTAAAAGCCCGCTCCCAATCGCTCAGCGTGGGGCGCTGCCGCTGCTTGTTTCCGGGTGGCTCGATCGTGAAGGCCGCCGTATCGAAGGCATAGACATAGAAAGGAGCCTCAATTACCGCGCTGATCAGGGCTGCCAACTGCTTGGCCAATTCGATAGCGACGCTCATCGAGCCGCTCTTATCCACAAAGAGCGCAGTTGGTCGCTTGATCACCACCTTGCTCGCCACGCGCTCATCAGCGACGCGCATCAGGCTGCGGGCCGTTGCCTCATCGGGCTGGGCGGCCTCGATCGCCTTCTTCACCTTCATCGTTGAGACGCGCTGATCGCTACTCGCCTGGGCCAGCTTCTGATCGATCAGCGCTTTGACCTCTGGATGATCGAGTGCCCCGCGGCGCTTCAGCGAGGCCAGCGTATTAATGACCTCCTGGGGTGACATCGCCGTGATCAGGGCCACAAGCAGGGCCGGGGTGACAGTGCGCACAGCGCCAATGGCTGTCGTATAAGGGATGCCGCCCTCGATAATCAGGCGAGCCTGCTCCTCAGCGCTCTCCGCCTTGGCCAGGCGCTTCAGCAGTGCCTGGGGACTATCTGCAGGGGGCTGTCCAGCGAAGAGCAGAGCCTGAGCCCGGGGTCCCGGCTTGATACGCAAGCTGGCATACAGATGCTTCATTGCTGAGCGGGCGCGGAGCGCCGCCCCGTCGAGCTGGCGCGGATTCGCCTCGCGTGTCCGCAAGTAGTACTGAATGGCGCTGCGCAGTGAGCGTGGAGTCTTACCGATGACTCGCTTGCTATGGTCGAGCACCCGCGCCACCTCATAGGGAGCCAGTCGCTGCAGCAGCACCCAGGCGGCTCCGCGGAACTCGGGATAGGCGCTGGTAGCCAGATGAGCCACGAAGAGCACCTTATGGTCGCGCACCTCGCCATGCTCGAAGTACCACGGAGCCAGATGGCTGTAGAAGAGCGGGTCACGTGCCAGAGCATCGCGATGCAACGACGCCAGATCTTGCAGCTTCCCATGCGGCGTATTCAAAAATGAGTTCAAGATCTGTACCCGCACATCCTGCTCTGATCCAGGCGAAAACTGAGTCATAGCGTTGTCACCCCCTCGTCAATCTAGCAGAACATGGCAGAGTTGAACGTCCGGGCGGCAGACCAGCATGCCCTGGCGCCGCATCGCGGGACGGCTCTGACCGGCAGCTCAGCCCGGCTCTGATAGAGCTGCCAGGCGGGACAGGCAAGCTGCCTGACAGAAATAAACCTGGTACCCTGGGAATGAGCTATCCCAGGGCACCAGGTGCACAACGCGCGAGTTGAGTGAGCTTTGGGACTCGAACCCATTCCACCGCGTGAGTGCGCGAGTGGAACCCCACAAAAGTATGTACGCTCACTTGATTAGAACGCGTTGTGCTGAAATAGTCCTCGTCCTGGCTAAGTGACCGTGCAGATGAGAAGCGGCAGGCCCACAGCGTCAATGCGCCGAGGCAAGCGTCTGCAAAACACCGCTCCTGTCACAGGATTGGTATGCTGATCCGCAGTGGAAGGGACCCCATCAGTCGGGAACGCGCAAGTCGAGCGAGCCGTTCGCCCACTGAGCTACAGCCCAATCAGGCTGACGGGACTCGAACCCGGAACCAAGTATGTACGCTCGCTCGCTTAGAGCGCGTTCTCGTCTGGAAATAGGACAGTGTACAGGGACTGGAAGCGTGCCATTAGACGTCTGAGGCGCACAAGTCGAAAGAGCTTTGATAACGTGACTAGCCCGGAATGCGGATTGGCGGCTAGTTTGTAAGCTCTTTCCGTTAGAGCGCGTCTCAGGACGATACCATTCAAATAATGACAGCTGCGCTGAGGGGGATTTTACTGAGACGCACAAGTCGAAGGAGCAGTTTTAAACTTCGCCAGTTTGGTCGAAGTGAGCGGCTAGAAACCGCCGTATGTATGCTCCGTCAGTCGGAGTGCGTCTCAGATCTCCATCTCCTGCTTGCGCTTCCCGCCTTGCGTGGCCAGGCAGGAGGCGGAGGACATCAGCCGTAGAGCGCCTCGGGGCGCACAATGATCGCCTGGCTGGTGCGCACCACCACGTATGGGGCCAGAAGCTCACAAGCGACGTCGAGGTACCGCGCTACGGCCTGCTTAATCTCGGCCTCCGATGCCTGCCTGTTCAGGCCAAGCTCCGCCAGCGGCAGCTCTTCACTGCGACCGTTATAGCGCAGGTGCAAGATCGCCGCGCTCACTTCCCGAGCCATAAGCGCTCACCTCCTTTATCGCTCTGCTGGCAAGCGAGGACTAACACTAGACTAATCGCTAACCGCTTGTGAAGTGTCAGTAACCACTTACGGACGTAAGTGTAATCACTTTTGTCGTGTTTGTCAAGAGGTTCTATCTGGGAATTTCGAGTGAACTACTCAAATTCCGGCATAGCCTTTTCTGGCTCTTCTCCCTGGGTTCTTTCTTCCCTTGACAGAGGCCGCCCCGGGACGTATACTTCTCTTTTAAGAGAAGGAAAATTTTATTTTAAAGATCTAAAAAATGGATGAAGGTGAGTTAGATCGGACAGGGCCAGGAAGCATGCTGTGGCAGGAAGGTGTCCCTGACCGGTTAGGGGTGAGATTTGCCATGTCCGTAAGGTGATCAAGGTTATCTTCTCTTCTCATCGAGAGAACGTGACAGGAGCAGATTTTTATGCGGTCCGAGTCATCGAAAATCGCAGTTAACGGAGGGGGAGAGGGAGGGACAGTGAGAGCGGCCAACGAGGTCCTGAGCGGTCAGACCAGGCGTGGTCTGCTGCGTCGGGTTCTGCCTTTTTTGGGGCCGGCCTTCATTGCCAGTGTGGCCTACATTGACCCCGGCAACTTCTCGACCAACATTCAGGGAGGGGCCAGCTTCGGTTATCTGCTGCTCTGGGTCATTGTCGCCAGCAATCTGATGGCCATGCTCATTCAAGCCCTCTCTGCCAAGCTAGGAATTGCCACCGGGCTGAATCTGCCCGAGATGTGTCGCACCTATTTCCCGCGTCCTGTTGTTTGGGGCATGTGGCTCCTCGCCGAGATCGTGGCTATGGCTACCGACCTGGCTGAATTTCTCGGGGCCGCCGTCGGCTTTCAGCTTCTCTTTCACATTCCCCTCCTGCTTGGCGGCCTACTGACCGCTGTTGTCACCTTTCTCATCCTCGGCCTGGAGCGCTACGGCTTTCGTCCCTTGGAGGCCGTCATCAGTGCGCTGGTGGGTGTCATTGCGCTTTGTTACGTCATCGAGACCATACTCGTGCGGCCTGCCTGGGGTACCATTGCCTATCATGCTTTTGTGCCGCAATTCTCCGGTCCTGAGAGCATTCTCCTGGCCTCGGGCATTCTGGGTGCCACTGTCATGCCTCATGTCATCTACTTGCACTCGGCCCTCACCCAGGGGAGGATTGTTGTCCGCGACCCGGTACGCCTGAAGCGCCTCTTCCGCTATGAGCTTCTCGATGTTATTATTGCCATGAGCATTGCAGGCTTTGTCAATGCTGCTATGCTCATTATGGCTGCGGGCACCTTTTTTCAGGCTGGGCTACGCCAGGTTGCCACCCTCGAAGAGGCCTATCGTACGTTGCAGCCCTTGCTAGGGAGCGCCGCCAGTTGGGTCTTTGCCATTTCCCTGCTCATTTCGGGACTGTCGTCCTCGACCGTTGGCACGATGTCGGGCCAGGTCATCATGCAGGGCTTTCTCCATCGCCAGATTCCTGTGTGGCTGCGGCGCCTCGTGACCATGTTGCCGTCTCTGCTCGTAATCCTGATCGGTCTGGAACCGACGCGGACATTGGTAATTAGCCAGGTGGTGCTCAGCTTTGGCATACCCTTTGCTCTTGTGCCGCTGATTCTCTTTACGCAGCGCCGTGATATCATGGGGGTATTAGTCAACAGCCGGCTGACGACGGCCCTGGCCTGGTTAGTTGCCAGTTTGATTATTGCCCTCAATATCTTTCTCTTGTATCAGGTCTTTACAGGAGGCTGATGGAATGTTGCCTGCTCATGAAAAGGGAGAAAGCGATAGTGACCAGCAGCAGCAGCAGGCTATCAAGCAAGGCGCCGGGAAGGGTGTTGCACAAGGCTCTCGGCCTGACCTGGAGCACGAGCGGGGGAGGGTCTTCACGGCTAAGAGTGGCAGGCTAAGGCTCCTTGTCCCTTTAGATGGCTCGCGCTTGGCTGAGGCGGTGCTCCCGAGTGCAGCCGCCCTGGCCCAGCGCTATCAAGGTGAGATCCTGCTCCTACATATTCTAGAGCAACATCCGCCGTCCCAGGTGCACGGTGAGCGTCATCTGCGCGATATTGCCGAAGCGGGGGTCTACCTTGAAGAGGTAGCGGCTCGTCTGCGGGCGGAAGATCTGACGGTCACTGTGCATGTTCACGAGAACCGTGAACAGAGCGTTGCGCGGGGCATTGTGGAGCATGTGCAGGAGCTACAGAGCGATCTGGTGGTTATGTGCACTCATGGTAATGGCGGTGTACGTGATCTGCTCTTCGGCAGCATTGCTCAGCAGGTACTGCAGCGAGGTCCCTGCCCTATCTGGCTAGTCCAGCCGCGCAAGGATGGGAGCGCGCCGCTCTTCAAGCTGAGGCGTATTCTGGTACCTCTGGATGGGACTCCGGAACACGAGCCAGGACTGCCGGCGGCCATCGCTCTGGCGCGCACTTTTGGGGCAGAGCTGCGTCTTATCTTTGTGATCCCAACGCTCACAACGCTGGCGGGGGAGCAGGCGGTCTCAGGCACCATGTTGCCTGCGACTATGCGCGCCGTCCTTGACCTGGCTGAGCAAGGGGCGCGCTCCTATCTCCAGCAGGTCGCCGAGCAATGTCAGAGTCAGGGAGTCAAGGCTCAGGGGGAAGTCTTGCGAGGCGAGACAGTGCTGGAGGTTGTCAAACTGCTTGAACGCCAGGAGCTGGATCTAGTTGTTCTGGCCAGCCACGGTCGGACCGGGCTGGATGCGCTGCTGAGTGGCAGTGTGGCCCCGCGCCTCGTAGGGCGCGTGAGCGTGCCGCTGCTGCTGGTGCGCGCTACAAACCTCTAGTGGCGCTCTCACTCTCATGGCTGACGGCTAGCCAGCGCCCTGATCTGGCCCTTGCTCTCGTTCACGATGAGAAGCTGGGCTGGAGGCGATCCGCCGAATCATCCTCGTCTTCCTGGAGGCTCACCGTAATCTGTTCGGCCAGTTCGGCGCTCAACAGGTGCTCGACTGCCTGGCTCTCCTCACCAACGCGGATGCGCAGCGGCCCACCGAAGGGTACCCGTTCAATCACACGCACCCGTACCTCTGGATACAGGCCCATCTGACCCAGATAGCGCAGCTTTGCCGCATCCTGGTCGTTGACGCGCAGAATACGGGCAGATTGCCCTTCGGGCACCTGCAAGAGCGGCTGACCCGGGCGCTGGGCAATGACCCCTTCCTTGCTGGGAATGGGGTCACCGTGGGGATCAACGGTTGGATAGCCGAGGAGGGCGTCGAGCCGTTCCTCGAACTCTTCCGAGATCACATGTTCCAGGCGATCGGCCTCCTCGTGCACTTTATCCCAGCTATAGCCCAGCTCGCGCGCCAGATACAGCTCCAGCAGCCGATGATGGCGAATGACCTCCTTCGCCTTGCGCTCTCCCAGCGGAGTCAGACAGACACCGCGGTAAGGAGTATGCTGGACCCAGCCGGCCTTGGCGAACTCTTTGAAGAGCAAGGTCACGGTAGCATCGCTGACCCCTAGACGTTCGCTTACCGCCGAGGTAGAGACTCGCTGGCCGCGTTCCTGCATGGTATAGATGACCTTCAAGCAATCGCTGACGCGCGGGGCCAGTGCCTGTATCGGTTCATCCATGCGCTCATATCCCGATGTCTGAAATTTCTAATGCAGGAAATCTATATCACATCTTCAGCATGTAAGCAAGGTATGGTAAGGGACCGCATAGCGAGAGCGGGCTGTCTTTGGCCTGGCCATTGGGACCGCTCTGTGAAGGGGTTGATCTCCCTTCTAATCAGCGCCTGCTGCCTCTGGTCTTTCTCACCAGAAAGCCAGCACCATCGTCACCACCCCGTAGAGGAGGCAAACCATGCCCATAGCGAAGTAGGCCAGAGGCTCGGAAAGACCCTCTATGGCTGCTGCAATGAGCAGGAGCAGAAAGCCGACGAGTAGGGTCAGGCCCTCGAACAGCAGGCGTTTGCCCAGACGCAGATGAGGATGACGATAATAGATCAACACCAGAGGAAGAAGTACCAGCTCACAGGCGCCGGCTCCTAGTACGAAGATAGCCATCACCGTCGAGGGCATCTGGAACAAGAGGCCGCCCACTCCAAAAAGGGAGAGAAAGGCGCCCCACAGATACAACAGCGCGCCGATCAGAGCCTCACCCCAGCCCCGACGCCGGGGCTGGTTCTCTGGTGCAACAGGGACAGGCAACCCCTCGGAGAGAGGATATGGTCCTGATGTTGGCCCGCTCGCTCCCTGAGCATAAGGGTCATAGGCTACCCGTTCTACTGGATAGGAGGGGACCGAGGCCCCCTGTGAAGCGAGCGACGGCGTCAACGACCTGTGCGGCCACTCGTCCAGTAGGTTGGATATGTTGGAGGCGAGTGGAAAGCGAGCATTTGCATAGCCTGCCTGCTCTTCTCGCGGCAGCAGCTCCGTCAGATCGGTGTACGCCTCCGCCAGCGTGCTACCGCAGAAAGCACAAAAACTACTTGTGATATCGTTCTCACGACCGCAGCTGGGACAGCATCTATTCATCGCACTTCTTACGCGGCAGAGATGAGAGCCGCGCCCTCCCCAAATTTCAAAAGCGAGAAACCAGCATGCCACATGGCCTGACCCCCGCAGGCGCTGGCATCAGCTGTCGTCACGCTGCCAGACTGGACCGCAAGCATGTCATCTGCCTTGTCATGGGCAAGGACCGTTGCGGCCAGAGAGCGTGTCGGCCTTCTTCCATCTCTTGGTGGCGGCCACCAGGGGGCCGATGCATCTTGGTCAGAGAAAGCAAGATGAGTCCTTCCTGGGCGCGGATCAGCTGATTCCACAAGTGCCTGCTACCAGTCAGAGTCTGATGGAGTCTGATGCTCTGCTACCCCGACCGGGCAAGGTGGATGACAGATCCCTGTGGTTCGTATTCGTATATCCGCTTTACTGCCTGGGAGAACTACTTTTTCATTCTAATCTGACCGTGGAGAAAAGGCAATGGCGAGCGAGAACCCAAGGCTGCTCTCTCCCGCTGCGGGCGTCTAGAGCTATGTAGGTAGTTGCAGTTGCGCTCACCGCTACCGCTCCTGTAGGACGTCTCCAGGCAACCACAATCAGACTGTCTTTTTTTCGCTCGGCGTCTTGCGGTTTCGTGTCAGCCAGCGGTCCTCTGCGCCTGCTGAAAGAGGGTGATATGGGATCAGCCAGTCCATAGACCATACACTGCGAGATGAGGAGGCAAAACCGAAAATGTGGGCCAGATCTTCGTGGTGAGTCAGAGCGAAGGCGACCGGATGTTGCGCCACCTGCTCTGGCTCACCACGTTCTCTCAGGAGCGAGGGCGACGGGCGGCGATGAAGGAGGCATACCAGTAGCCGCTATCCTTAACAATGCGTCGCTGAGTGGGATAGTCCACATAGACGATGCCAAAGCGCTTGCTATAGCCGAAGGCCCACTCGAAGTTATCTAATAGTGACCAGACGAAGTAACCGCGCACGGCAGCCCCTGAAGCCAGGGCCTCACCCAGGGCCTGGATATGCTGTCTCAAGTAGGCAACCCGACAGCCATCATGGATATGCTCGTTGCCATCCCATTCATCATGAAACGCCGCCCCGTTCTCAGTCACAACCATCGCCTTTGGCTGATATTCGTGTTGAAGGCGCAGCAGCAGGTCCTTCAAGCCAGAAGGGTAGACCTCCCAGCCCATTTCCGTATAGCTGGAGCCGGGCACTGGGGCCACCGTTTCATAGGCCAGACGTGAGGAGATCGGCCCTTCATTAGCCGGGGCGTGAGCGCGAACCAGCAGGCGCGTATAGTAATTGACCCCAAGGAAATCAAGAGGAGCGGCAATCAGCTCCAGGTCAGAAGCCTCCATCGCTGGTGGTTGGACCTGCAGTGCAGAGAAGAGCGCCTCGGGATAGCGAGCGCAGTAGAGCGGCTCGATAAACCAGAGGTTGTGGAAGGCATCGGCCTGCTGCGCGCTTTCCTGAGTCTCGGGCTGCTCATCGGCTGGATAGACGGGGGTGAAGTTCAAAACAATCCCCAGTTGAGCATCGCTGCGAGTATGGGCCCGCAGGCGTGGTAAGGCCAGGCCGTGAGCTAGCAGGAGGTGATGACCGGCGGTGATAGCAGCCTGGAGATCGCGCAGGCCCGGAGCGTGCTCGCCAGAACCATGACCAAGGTAGGCGCTGCACCAGGGTTCATTGAGCGTGGCCCACCAGCGTACGCGGTCACCCAAACGACGGGCCACAATCTCCGCATAATCGGCAAAGGCCAGAGCCGTCTCGCGGTTAAGCCAGCCGCCATCGCTCTGAAGCGCCAGGGGCAGGTCCCAATGGAACAGAGTGATCAGAGGCGTGATCTCGTGAGCGAGCAGACAATCGACAAGACGCTCATAGAAATCGAGGCCGCGGCTATTGACTGAGCCTTTGCCCTGGGGGAGCACCCGGGGCCAGGAGATTGAGAAACGGTAGGCCCCGATGCCCAGGCGGGCCATGAGAGCAACATCCTCCTCCATCCGGTGATAATGGTCGGCGGCAATATCGCCGGTGTCGCCCTGGTAGGTCTTGCCAGGTGTACCTGAGAAGGCATCCCAGATGGAAGGACCGCGCCCATCTTCATAGGCTGCGCCCTCGATCTGATAAGCCGAGGTGGCCACTCCCCATAAGAAATCGGGCGGGAAGCTGGCGCTGATCTCCAGAGTGTCGGAATGGAGTTGTCTATCAGGAGCTGAGCGCGCTGGTTGACCCATTAATCCTCCTTGTTCAGATGGAGCGGCAAGCAGCCGCTGCCTGGAATGGTGCAGTTTGGGCCGGCCTGCGACCGGCTGAATTGCTGTGGCTGCCATTGGTATTGTCTCTGTCTCCCCCGATGCTGCTAGTAGAACATGGAACAGATAGAGATCGTTAAGCACTCTATCATGGAGTGTGATGTGGACGCTCGGCTCGCCCAGGTGAGCAGGCCCAGGCTGACCGAGGCTGGCTGATGCTTCGCTTCTCCTGGTTCGAGGCCGCAAGGTTGGCAGACTGAGTTTGAATAAGGATGGGGCGACCGCAAGCGCAGTCGCCCCATCGATAAATGATTGGCGATTACCCCTGCGGCATCCCTGCCAGTCGAACTCACATCCATGCCTGCTTTACCAGGTGAAAAGAAGCGTCCCTACTGAGCTAAAGGGGTAATAAGCAGGTGAGAGAAGCAGCGAAGAGCCATCGTCGCCCTCTGGGCGCTCACTCACTCTGTGATGCCTGCTCTCTATAGGTCAGCTGTAGAAGCCATAACGCCTCACTGCGGTGGTACTCCTCTCCTCTGGTGCTGAGCGGCGCTGTGATCAACCCCTTTCGGATTGATAAGGACAACAGGATCAGTGCCACCAGGATGACAGGTATACTGATCACACACCCTACAGCAACCTGGCCTGGCTAGCGCTCTGGCTTCACTCCCTCCCTCACTCATCGCTTAGAGAATGCTCCTGCTCCTGACGGCGATGCAAAGTCAACGCTCCGCAGGACTCGCGAATCACCAGGCGAGTGGGAAGCTGAATACGGATGGGAGACTGATAGCCGCCTTCCGTACCAGCTACGGGCTGCATTGCCTGCCCATGCAGCAGCGAGAGCAGCAACTCGACCGCGTTGCGTCCCATCTCGTAGAATGGCTGCTTGATGGTAGTCAGCGTTGGCCTCACATGTGCCGAGAGGGGAATATCGTCGAAGCCGACAACTGCAAGATCCTGCGGAATGCGCAGGCCCAGCGCCTCCGCGGCACTCAGGAAACCGAAGGCCATCTGATCATTGGCGATGAAGATAGCCTCGGGACGCTCCGCAAGCGGTAGCGTGACCAGCGCTGCAGCGCAAGCCCTCCCACTGGCGGTCTCGAAGGTGCCGTTGAAGACAAGCGCAGGATCAAAGGGGAGGCCGGCCTCTTCGAGGGCCTGACGGTAGCCCTGGTAGCGCTCCTGAGCGCAGCGGAATTCGGCGGGACCTTGCAGATGGGCGATGCGCCGATAGCCGAGGCGAATCAGGTGCATCGTGGCCTGATAGGCACTGACGCGGTTGTCGATGCCGACCGAAGGCAGCTCCGGCGGCGGTCCCTGGTCGTCGATCACGACCACCGGCAAGCCCTGAGAGGCGAGCTGCAACAGGCGCGGAGTCAACGGACCTGGCTGAATTACCAGCAGGCAGGAGGTCAGCCCCAGCGCTAGAATGCGATTGACAATCGTCGTCGGACTCTGCCCGGCATTCGTGCTGTAAAGAACAATTTCATAATCGGTGTGCTCGATCGCTTCGGCCACGCCGCGCAGAATCTCGGGAACGGTCGGTTGCGTGAAAGGCGGAGTCAGCACTCCTACCAGTCGACTCCTTCCGCCGGCCAGCCCCGCTGCCGCTAGACTAGGTACAAAACCTTGCTCTTGCATGACACGCAGGACTCGCTCGCGTGTCTCGGCCTTCACATTGCTGCGCTCATTGAGTACCCGCGAAACTGTGGCCTTCGATACACCTGCCAACCGGGCGATGTCCTCGATCGTCACCTTTGGCTTCATGCTGCCTGCTCCCTCCCTGCTGCATTCCAATGCTCACCCTCTTCCCTCTCTTCAACAACCTCCCTTGTCACCCTCTCATGGCCTTCGCGATGAAAGCGGTTTCATCGCTTTCTAGGTAAGCATAATATGAAACCGCTTTCATGTCAAGGGGGCAGCGATGTATCAACGTCATCGCCCGCAAGCGAGCGCGTTGGGTACAGGCCGAGTGAGCGGCAGAGGCGAGCTGTTCTGGATCTCAAGCGCCCAGATAGGCGGTGCGCACGCGCTCATTTTGCAGCAGCTCACTGCCAGTTCCTTCAAGGACAATATGACCATTTTCAAGAACATAAGCGCGTTCAGCACGCTCTAGAGCGATTTGTACGTCCTGTTCAACCAGGAGAAGGCTCAGGCCCTTCTCGCGATGGATCACATCGAGAGCATTGAGCAGATCGTCTACGACCTGGGGCGCCAGGCCCAGCGAAAGCTCATCGATCAGCAGCAGCTCAGGATGGCTCATCAAGCCGCGGCCAATGGCGCACATCTGCTGCTCGCCGCCCGAGAGAGAGCCAGCCAATTGGCGGCGGCGCTCGCGCAGCTTTGGCAGAAGCGTATAGACCTCTTCCAGCTCCTGTTTGATGGCCTGTTGTGAGCCGGCGCGCCTGGTATAGGCGCCGAGCAAGAGGTTCTCTTCCACAGTCAGTGCGCTGAAGAGGCGTCGGCCCTGGGGAACATGGCTCAGGCCCAGGCGGACAATCTCCTCAGCTCGCCGATGGGTAATATCGTGTCCAGCGAAGCGAATGTGGCCCGTCCAGGCTGGTAAGAGGCCCGAGAGAGTGGCCAGCAAAGTCGACTTTCCAGCCCCATTAGCGCCGATCAGGGCCACCAACTCGCCGCGGCGCACTTCCAGCGAGACATCCCACAGCACGCGCGTTTCATCGTAGCCGCTCTCTAGATGATCTACCTGCAGCAGCGCTTGCTGGTGCTCCTGGCTGGAATTGGATGCTGCTGTGGGCTGTTCGGAAACAAAGCCCCTCTGCTCGCTTAGAGCGCCTGGTCCCGACCGTGGCTCAGTCGGATTCATCCCTGCTCCTCCTTCCCGTCCTTTTGGGGAACCGAGCGCGCCGCACCCAGGCGGCTCTGCTGCTCGCGGGCGTAGCGCTCGCCCAGGTATGCTTCGATGACGCGCTGATCTGCTAACACCTGTTCTGGCGGTCCCTCGGCGATCTTGCTACCCTGGTGCAAGACCATGATGCGCTGCGACAGGCCCATGATCGCCTGCATCACATGCTCAATGACCAGCACGGTCACCCCGCTAGCGTGGATGGCCCGAATCAGGGCGATCGCTTGTTCCACCTCTGTGGGCGTCAGGCCGGCCATCACCTCGTCGAGCAGCAGCAGCTCTGGCTCCAGGGCTAGAGCGCGTGCCAGCTCCAGCCGCTTGCGATCGGCAACCGTGAGCTGATCCGCCCGGAAGTGAGCCTTGGCCGCCAGACCGACGCGCTCCAGCACCGCATCAGCAGCCTCGCGCGCCGCGGTCTGTTTCAGGCCACGGCGTCCGAAGAGGGCGCCGATCATCACGTTTTCGCGCACGCTCAGCCCCTTGAACGGCTGAGTCACCTGAAAAGTGCGGGCAATACCTAAATGGGCCCGTCGGTGAGGGGGCAGGCGACTGATATCCAGGCCGCGGTAGCGAATCTGTCCGCTGCTCAAGGGTAACGAGCCGCTGACCAGCCCGATCATCGTGGTCTTGCCGGCGCCATTGGGGCCAATAATGCCCACAATCTCGCCGTGTCGGACGGCAAAGTCGAGCTGCTTGACGGCGGGTAGCCCGTCGAAGAACTTGCTCACCCCCCGCAGCTCTAGCAATGGCTGAGGCTCATGCTGGCTTCCCGCATCGACTGACTCAGACGCCATTGGCGGCAATAACACGTCGGACACGTCGCACTCCTTCCACCAGCAATTGCCGGCGGCTCATTCCAGGGGCCAGAGGTCGGAGAAACTCCTGTACGAGGCCCACCAGTCCCTGGGGAATGAAGATGGTGACCATCGCGATCGTCAGACCTAGCAACGAGTTGTGGAACGCCGAGCCACTGATCTGGAACTGGAACGAGAGTAGCTCGAAGAGAATGGCACTGATGAGCGGACCGAGCAGCGTTCCTGCTCCGCCAAGCACGGTCAGGAGAACCATCTCTACCGAAATGCCAACATCGAAGACTGTCGGGGGATCGAAGCCGGTTGACCAGTAGGCATAGAGGCCGCCGGCGAGCGCCGTGGGCACAGCACTGAGGACAAAAGCCCCGATCTTATACCAGTAAGTCGGAATCCCCATTGCCTCGGCAGTCTCTTCGCTCTCGCGAATGGCGATCAGGGCATAGCCAGGTTTGCTGCGCGCCAGATAAGCAGTCAGCAGGAAGCACGCCAAGGCTAGCAGCCAGAAAAGAAAGTAAAAGGTGGTGTCGGAGAGTGCTGGCAGAGGCAGCTCAACCTCGCCGCCGCTGCCCCCAAGGTTGCGGATGGCGACCAGCTCACGCGTGGCTTCGGCGATCCCTAGCGTGGCGATAGCGAAATAGTGCCCGCGTAGGCGCAGAACAGGTAAACCAAGTAAAAAAGCCAATAATCCGGCGACCACGGCTCCGGCCAGCACTCCGAGCCAGAACGGGCGGCCAGACAGTATCAGCAGGCCAGTGCTGTAGGCGCCAACGCCGAAGAAGAAAACGTTCCCAAAAGAGGCGTAGCCAGTGAAGCCGCCGAGAAAATTCCAGCTTTGAGCGAGGACGGCAAACATCAAAATCAAGGTCCAGGTGTGGAGCGTGGCAGCATCGCCGCTGAGCGGGATCAAGGCCGCCAGCGCCAGGATGATCAGACCTGTCAACAGCGACCAGGGCCAGCGAGTGCCTGGTTTTGGCTGAGCTGTCTGCTGCTCTGCACCCGGCTCAGTGGTAGCGGCGGTGGATGAGGTTGAAGGCTTATGCCAGGACCCAAACATGGGGCCTCCTTCCGGCCTTTGGCCGACCATCATCGTTATTCAAGCGTAGAATGCCTTGCCCAAAATACCGCGCGGACGGAAGATCAGCACCAGGACCATCAGGGCGAAGGCAATGGCGTCGTCATAGCCGGGACCGATGCCGGGCAGCAAAGGAACAACCGTTTCGGCCAGACCAAAGACCAGCCCGCCAGCCAAGGCCCCCCAAGGGGTTCCCAATCCGCCGAGCACGACGATGACGAAGGCTCGCAGCGTGAAAACTCCTCCTTGCGAAGGGTCGAAGGGATACAGTTCGACCAGCATTGCCCCTGCTGCGCCGGCCAGAGCCGCCCCAAGGCCGAAGGTGAGCGCGTAGATGCGATCGATGCGAATACCCATCAGGCGTGCTGCGTCGCGGTCCATACCAGTGGCCAGGATAGCGTTCCCGGTGCGAGTACGTTGCAGAAAGAGGCTCAGGGCAGCCGTCAGCAACACGGCGATCAGGGCGGCGAGCAGGCGGTCGAAAGGAATATGCAGGGTCCCTAGCGTCAGGCCGAAGCCGCTGTAAGCCGTATTAATCGAGCGTCGATCGCTGGTGAACAGGAGCTGTACCACATCGGCAATGAGCAGATCAAGACCGAAAGTGAGCAGGAATGTCACCAGAAAAGGCGCGCGAATAACGCGATTAATTGCCACATATTGCACGACCCAGCCCAGGCAGAAGAGCAGCAGCATCGTTAAGGGGAGGCCGAGGAAAGGATCGATGTGCAGCTGGGTAAAGGTCCAGTAAGCAGTATAGGCTCCGACCAGAATGAAGGCGCCGTGGGCAAGATTGACAATATTCATAATTCCCCACACCAGCGAAAAGCCCAAGGCTACCGCGGCATAGAGACTGCCCAACAGCAGCCAGTTCACAATCACCTGCACAATCAGCATCGCGGATACCTCTCTGTGAAAGGGAAGCCTGCGCACAGGCAGGCTTCCGACAGCTAAAACCAGCATCGCTCCGGCCCTCGCTCACTTGCTGTGGCGAGCCTGGCGTCT
This sequence comes from Thermogemmatispora sp., assembly GCF_019683635.1. GTDB lineage: Bacteria > Chloroflexota > Ktedonobacteria > Ktedonobacterales > Ktedonobacteraceae > Thermogemmatispora. Next base: position 27,687 of record NZ_JADGIA010000036.1, read on the forward strand.
TCTTCTTGCTCAAGCGAGCCGGTGAACAATGCTAGCGCTGGGATAGAGGAGGAGTTGGATAAAGCAGCTGCGCGTTGGCGACCTCCTTGGGATAGACGGTCACCACCTGGCCATTCTGGATCTGGATGGTAGCCATCGGCTTAAACGTATTGGCTCCGGTAGCATCGAAGCGAATGACGCCATAGAAGGTCGTAATATTGAGCCGGGCCAGGGCGTCGCGCACCTTCTGAGGGTCGATCGAACCGGCGTTCTGGATCGCATACTGGAAGGCCAAGCCAGCAGCGGTGGACTCGGCAGACTGATAGGATGGCTCGTGACCGAAGGTCTGCTTGTATATCCGCTCGTAGTTGGCTGGGGTACCAAAGAAATCGATGCCCTGATAGCGCTCTTGGGGAGTCCACTGTGAAGATCCCAGGACGTAGTTGGCATCGGGGCCGAGCGAAGTGATAAAGTCAGGGGTAGCAGGTCCGACCGTAAAGGCATAGAGCTTGGCATTGATATTGAGCTGCTTGCACTCTTTCATGGTCGTCACGGCCTCGCTTTCGTGACCCGAGCCGAGCAGCATATCGGGGACGCCTCCGTGGGCCGAAGTTTTCAAGGCGGTCAGCACTCCTGTCAGATCAGTAGCTCCCGATGGGTAGGTCTGATAGTAAACGACCTCCATGCCGTGGCTGAGGGCGAAGTCGCGGGCGGCAGTAGCCACCTCCTCAGAGAAAGAGTCGTTGGCTGAAATGATGGCCACAGTCCTCGGGGGAGTGGGCAAGCTCAGGGCTGCTTCCAGCATGACCTTGGCGTATTCCGAGGCTGGGCTGAGTACGCCGAAGATGTAATGGAAACCACGAGAGAAAATCGCTTTGGCTGCGCCGTTGGCCTCAACCATTGGGATCTTGTAGCGTTCAGCGATGGCTTCGTCCTGCAGGGTGGCTGATGTGCCGTAGGGGCCGAGGAGGAAGTTGACCTTATCGGCAGTAATCAATTGCTGAGTGAGCTGAGCACTCCTGGTAGGACTGCTGCCATCGTCATAGTATTTGAGCGCGACCTGGTAGGTGGTATTCCCCACTTTAATGCCGCCGTGGGCATTGACCTCTTTGACCCAAAGCTGGTAGCCTTCCAGGGTAAGATGGCCTTCGGTCGCAGTGGACCCTGTGAGCGAAATCGGTGCTCCGAAGAGCAGCGTATTGCTACTGCTCGCTGTTCCACCGCAGGCCAGCAGTCCTGTCGAGCAGAGGAGGGCGAGGAGTAGCGAGAGGAGAATTATCGGCAGCGGCAAACGCGTTGCGCTGCTCCGGGACTGGAAGGACGAGTCGTGTCCCGTGTGCGCAAGATGGCGCCGCGGGAGGTGGAGGTAGCTGAAAAGGCGAATCATGGCTTCTCCCCCCATCGTTGGGTTCTCCGGGTGGCGCTGTAGCTGTCAACACCGGCGTAACGAGATGACTGGCGCTGCGCCTGGCCCGAGGCAGGGCGCGGAGAGCACGAGATGGAGCAGGGATCACGCTATCACACAGCACGGTCAGCAGTCCTTGCCAGACCTCCCTTCCAGAGCTGCCCGCAACGGCAATGCCTGGCGTGGGCGCTGTCTCCTTTGCGTCGCTTCGCTGCCTGTCCATCTCTGCAGTGCATCGTTGCGCTGGTCAAATAGATTGAACAATTTCTATTATAATAGGTCAGACAGGGAGCGGTAAACTGTTGACAGGCCAGCATTAAGCGTTTGGCTGCTCATCCGTACTTGACTCGCCAAACAAAGCCTGTGGTTAGCCGATGCTGCCTGCAAGCGAAGAGGAGGAATGGTATGCGCACACACTCTGATGATTCCCAGACCGGTCTGGCCTTACAGGCCATTTGGAGACCGTGGACCCGGCTGGGTCGTTTCTGCCGTAATCAATATGCTGAGCTTGTCGCAGCGGTTCTGTTTCTTACCATCTTGCCGTTACCTGGGAGGCGTCTGTTAGCGAGCAGCAAAGATGGCAGCGCTGGGCCGATTGTGGGAAGCGTCTATTACCCTCTTGTTGGCCTCATCCTCGGGGCGATCCTCTGTTTGTGCGCCGCCTTGTTCACTGCTCATGTTCCCGCGCTTGTCCTGGCAGCCCTGCTGGTCCTTGTCGGGGTCACCTTCACGGGGGGCCTGCACCTAGATGGGGTCATGGACAGCTGCGATGGCCTCTTTGGAGGCCTCGGACGCGAGCGTCGTCTGGAAATCATGCACGATAGTCGTGTTGGAAGTTTTGGGGTTTTGGGTGCTTCGACGCTATTACTGCTGCGTTTCGCTATTCTGGCCAGCCTTCCTTTCTGGAGTCTGCTGGCTGCGCTCCTGGTCGCGCCGATCCTGGGGCGCTGGGCGATGGTGCTTGCTGGCGGTCTCTTCCCGGCGGCGCGTCCTGATGGACTGGGGGCGGCCTTCCATCAGGCAGTGACCCTGCGTCGTCTCCTGTTGGCTGGACTCAGCAGTGTGTTGATGGCCCTCCTCTTCGCTCACCTCATTGGCCTCTTTGTCTGGCTACTGACCAATCTCCTGGTTCTTTGCCTGGGCATAGCCGTGACGCGCTCACTCGGCGGCCTAACGGGTGACGTTTGTGGGGCCTTGGGAGAGATCTGCGAGGTGTGTGCTTTGCTGCTCTTTCTGTTGATGCATGTCTCTCTTTAGATGAAAGTAAGGAGTGAGTTCCACATGGACGGAGAAAAAACAGGATCTGGAGCCGTCATTGCTCAGTTGACATTCATCCTGGGAGGGGCACGCAGCGGCAAGAGCAGCTTTGCTCTGCGCCTGGCCGCGGCCAGCAAGCGGCGTGTAGCTTTTATTGCCACAGCAACAGCGAGTGATCAGGAGATGGCTGAGCGCATTTGTCGGCATCGGGCCGAGCGTCCTGGAGACTGGTACACCTTTGAAGAACCGTTACGATTGGACCAGGCCGTTCAGCAAGCAGCCAGAGTCGCTGATGTGCTCCTGCTGGATTGCCTGACGCTCTGGCTGAGCAATCTGTTGCAAGCCCATGAGCAAGCAGAGCCAGAGATGGCTGCGATCAGTCTCGAACGAGAGGCCCATGTCCTGGGAGAAGTTGAGCGACTGCTGCAGGCGGCGCGCGCTCTACGGCCTGATCAACAGCTCATCGTCGTCTCTAACGAAGTAGGATTAGGCATCGTGCCGCTCTCTCCCCTGGGACGAGGCTACCGCGACCTGCTAGGACTGGTCAATCAGCGCCTGGCTCGGGCCGCCGCGCGGGCCTATTTCCTCATCGCTGGCCTTCCCCTTGATCTCAAGCGCTGGCAAGCTGAGGGCCTGGAGGCCATTCTCGACAACGACCAGTCCGGCCTCTAGCCTCGTCTCTCGCTGGCTGGTAGCTGGTAGATGAACGAAGGAGAGTCGAGCCAGCAGCGGCGCTGAAGAAGGCTCAAGCTGGCCTGCTAGCCCGCTGCAACTGGCGACTGGCGATCACGAAGAAGGGGATGGCCAGCAGCTCGGCCAGCAGGCAGAAGGTGATAGCGAGCGGCAGCGCCACGCTGTAGAGCAGACCAATCAGGGCACTGCCAAGAAACCAGCAAATACCATAGCCAGCGGTGAAGATGCCATAGGCGGAGGCACGGCGCTGACCAGGAACCATCAAGGCCACGGCGGCGGGAATAAGCGACTCGTGGACGCCCATACCGAGGCCCCAGACGACCACTCCGAGCAGTGCCAGCCAGAAGCCTCCCAGGAAAACCAGCGGCGCAAACAAAGCTGCCAGAACTGTCAAAGGAATCAGAATGCCCATCCCCAGACGATCGAAGAGTCGTCCACAGAGGAGCGAGCCTAAGCCGCTGCTTCCCATCGCGATGGCATAGAAGACCGGGACCAGCGTGGAGGGCACGCTGGAGACACGAGCGAAATGATAGGCTATCAGAGGAAAATCGGCGAAACCAGCGGCCACCAGAACGGCCCCGACCAGGTAGATCCAGTATGTAGCCGGCAGTGCCTGGGGGGCAGCCACCTGGGGGGCGGGTGCCAGCTCGTGAGGACGAGGGTAGAGCAGACGAGCGAGCAAGAGAAGCAGCAAGGTTAACGCAGCGCTGACCGCCAGCGAAGCAAAGGCCAGGCGGTAGTTCCCCTGCCAGGCCAGTACCGCTGCTACAGCCAGTGGTCCCAGCAAGGCCCCAAACTGATCGAGGGCCTCATGGAAACCGAAGGCCCAGCCATAGCCCATCTCATGAGCGGCCTGCGACAGCATGACGTCTCGCGGTGGATTGCGGATCGCCTTGCCGGCGCGTTCGAGGATGATCAATAAGGCGGCCAATGGCCAGCTACCCGCTACAGCCAGCA
>NZ_JADGIA010000216.1 GCF_019683635.1 Thermogemmatispora sp.
ATGCAACAAGACCACGCACCTCAACCGCGGATTCCTTTATAGTATAGAGAGATACACTTATAGAGTGAGGATTGTATCGCTGTGAGCGCTTTTTGCGGAGCTTTTCGGTAGAACATTGAAACAGGGCACGCTCTGGTTTCAGTGTAGCACAGCGCTTTCCTGTGTAACACACTACAGCGGCAAAAGCGAAGAATGGTCGTTGAGAGGCGCAACCGTATGGCAGAGCACAGTTTTCGGCACGCTTTATGCAAGAGAGAAGAGTGAGGGCAGAACCCAGGTGCTTGCCTCCGCTGTGACTTCGTCTCTCCGATTGGGTTCTGCCGCCGCTAGGGCAACGGGGGATTGCCCGAAGGCTACACGGTTCGGTACAACGTCGGCAGGCTACAGGAATGCGAGCAGAGGGGCCCGTCTCCCTCTCCTGGCCTGTCGCCTGCCGCGGCCCGGCCTGCCCAGGCGGGCCTGATCAAGGGTGCCAGAGCACGCAATGCTGAGTGTCTCTCTCTGGCTCAGTTCGCCAACGAAGGAGCGTGCTAGATGCGACGCCTTGTACTGTTGCCTGGCGCCAGGATGGCGCTGAGACTGCTGCTAACGCTGCTCTTGCTGTCTCTGTGGAGCCTCTCCCTCACCCTCTCGACCACAGGAGCGCCGGCCCTGGCCGCCTCTGCCTCGGCTCGCCCCTGGATGAACCGCAGCTTATCACCCGACCGGCGCGCCGATCTCTTGCTGGCTCAGATGACGCTTGACGAGAAGATCGCCATGCTGCATGGTTGGTCCGGTGGTAGCTACGTTGGCTATATTCCGGCCAACACGCGCCTGGGCATTCCAGCCCTCGGCCTGGAGGACGGCCCCGCCGGAGTGGCCGACGGCATGACGGGCGTGACCGCTTTCCCGGCCCCGGAGGCGCTGGCCGCAAGCTGGGACACGAGCTTGATGCGCCAGTACGGCCAGGATCTGGGCAACGAGGAATGGGGCAAAGGGGCCAATGTGGCCCTGGCGCCGACTGTCAATATTTTGCGCAATCCCCAGTGGGGCCGCAGCTTCGAGACGCTGGGCGAGGACCCCTATCTGACGGCTATGCTGGCCAGCGCCGATATCCAGGGCATCCAGAGCCAGCATGTCATCGCCACTGTCAAGCACTATGCCGCCAATAACCAGGAGTATCACCGTACGACGGTGAGCGCCAACGTCGACGAGCGCACCCTGCACGAGATCTACTTGCCGGCCTTCGAGTACGCTGTCAAGCAGGGCGGCGTCGGGGCAGTCATGTGCTCCTATAACAAGGTCAATAACGTCTACGCCTGCGAGAACCCCTACTTGCTCACGACAACGCTCAAGGGAACCTTCGGCTTTCCGGGCTTCGTGATGTCGGACTGGGGGGCGACCCATAGTACGGTGCCGGCCATTACGGCGGGCCTCGATATGGAGATGCCCGACAGCACCTACTTTGGCAACGCCCTCAAGCAGGCGGTGCTCAGCGGGCAGGTCAGTATGGCGACGATCGATGAGGCGGTGCATCGCATTCTGCGCACGATGTTCGCGATCGGCCTCTTCGACTATCCGACGACCGGCAGCCCGAGCGCGACGGTGACCAACGCCCAACATGCTCAGTTTGCCCGCCAGGCCGCCGAGGCCGGCACGGTTCTGCTCAAGAACGACGGCCAGTTGCTGCCGCTCGATCTGAGCAAGATCCACTCGATTGCGGTGATTGGCCCCGATGCCTCGCTCTCTCCCCAGGCTACGGGCGGCGGCAGTGCGCATGTGATTCCGCCCTACGTGGTGACGCCGCTGCAGGGGATTACGCAGCGCGCGGGCAGTGGTGTCACTGTGCGCTACGCGCAGGGGATTACGACGACGGGGACGCTGCCACCGATTGAGGCCCAGTATCTGACGCCGCCCTCGGGCAGCGGACAGGGCTTGCTGGGCGAATACTTCAACAATATGACGCTCTCGGGCAGCCCGGTGCTGACACGGGTTGACAGCCAGATCAACTTCGATTGGAACGGGCAATCGCCGGGTCCCGGGGTGCCGGCGACCCAGTGGTCGGCACGCTGGACGGGGACGCTGACGCCGCCGGTGAGCGGGACGTATACGTTCTCGCTGACGAGCGACGATGGCAGCCGGCTCTACATTAATAATCAGTTGCTGATCGATAACTGGCGTGATCAGGCGACGACCACCGAGACGGCCACCATCCAGTTGACGGCGGGCCAGCCCTATGCCATTCGCGTGGAGTACTATCAGAATGGCGGCGCGAGCAATGTGGCTCTGGGCTGGAGCATTCCCGGTCAGGAGAACACGCTGCTCAACCAGGCGGTGGATCTGGCGAAAAGTTCAGATGTGGCCATTGTCTTTGTGAACGATGTCGAGTCGGAAGGCTCCGATCGCAGCAGCCTGGAGCTGCCAGGGGCCCAGGATCAGCTGATTGAGGCGGTGGCTCAGGCCAATCCCCATACGATTGTGGTGCTCAATACGGGGGGGCCAGTGCTGATGCCCTGGGTCGATCAGGTGCCAGCTTTGTTGGAGGCCTGGTATCCAGGCCAGGAGGATGGCAACGCCATTGCGGCGGTGCTCTTCGGCGATGTCAATCCGTCGGGGAAGCTGCCGATGACCTTCCCGCGCTCGGCCAGCGATCTGCCGGCCAGTACGCCGGCCCAATATCCGGGCATTAATGATCAGGCCGACTATTCGGAGGGGGTCTTTGTCGGCTACCGCTATTACGATGAGCGCGGGATTACACCGCTCTTCCCCTTCGGCTACGGCCTCTCCTATACGACGTTCCGCTACAGCCATCTGCGAGTGACCCCAACTCAGGCGGACTACAACAGTCGGATCGCGGTTGATCTGGATGTGACGAATACGGGCCAGCGGGCCGGGGCTGAGGTGGTGCAGCTCTACCTCGGTATGCCATCGACGAACGTGCCGGAACCGCCGCGCCAGTTGAAGGGCTTCCAGAAGGTCTTTCTGCAGCCCGGCCAGACGAAGCATGTGCACTTTGAGCTGAATCCGCGCGATCTCTCATACTGGGACGTGCACGCCCATACCTGGGTGGTGCAGGACGGTACCTATGCGGTGCAGGTGGGATCGTCGTCGCGCGATATCCGGCTGCAGGGCAGCTTTACGGTGCGCACGACGAACGGTCCGCGCTATGTGAGCGTGCAGGCACCTGGGCTGCTGGCTGGCGGCGGGAGCGCGACGGTGACAACGAGCTTTACCAATGGCGGGGACCTGGTGGCGCACGCGCTGCGGCTGGAGCTGCAGGTTCCCCAGGGCTGGCAGGCGCGTCCAGAGGGAACAACCACGTTTGCAACGGTGAGGGCCGGCCAGACGGTGCAGGTGCGCTGGCAGGTAACGGCTCCGGCGGGCGCCTCTCCGGGCAGCTATACGCTGCAGGCGAGCGCGCGCTTTGTGAGCGCGGACGGGCCAGGACACGTGCAGGCTTCGGCCAGCTTGACGGTTCCCTATCCTTCGCTGGCAGCGGCCTACAATAATGTGGGCATCAGCGATGATAGCAATCCGTCAGCGGGGAATTTCGACGGCGGCGGTTACAGCTACTCTGCTCAGGCACTGGCCGCGGTCGGTCTGACGCCAGGGGCAACGGTGGTCCACGATGGCGTGACCTTTACCTGGCCCAATGTGCCGCCCGGGCAGCCCGATAATGTGAGCGCCCAGGGGCAGGCTGTGGCTTTCTCCGCCCAGGGGACAACGCTGGCCTTCCTCGGAGCGGCGGCCTTTGGAACTCAGAGCGGGACGTTGACGATCGTCTATAGCGATGGGACGAGCCAGCAGGCCACGCTGACGCTGGCCGACTGGTACGCCAACCAACCGGCGCCGGGCGATGAGTTGCTGGCGACGGCGGATCACTGGAACCGGCCCCCGGGCGACACGCTTGGCCCCCATGCGGTGAGCGTCTACTACACGGCTCTGCCGCTGCAGGCCGGCAAGCAGGTGGCCTATCTGCTTTTGCCGACGAACAGCAATCTGCACCTCTTCGCGGTCGCCGCCAGGTAAAGCAGGAGCCGACTCCACGCGGAGTGGAAGGCCGGGCTGTGGGCGCGGCAGCTTCCGGCCTTGCACCGCGTTGACAGGCTGGCGCGGTGCTGCTCCTTTTCCCCCGAGGAGCGGGCCGCGCCAGTCGTTGTCTCTTTGCTGTGGCAGTGACGGCGGTTCAGCCGCCACCGACCATCGTGACCAGCTCCAGGCGACAGCCCTCGCGCAGGCGTGTTTCGGCGAAGCGCTCGCGTGGGACGATGACACCGTCCAGCATGGCGACGACACGGCCTGGCGTCAGGGCCAGTCGGCCCAGAAAGTCGGCGATGGTGCACTCGCGCGGGACGTTCCAGGGCTGGCCGTTAGCGACGATGGTCATCAGCTCCTCGTGAGACGCTGCATCTTCCGTCATTGATGTACTCGTCTCCTCCTTTCTTGCTCTTTGCCTGGCTTTCATGCCGATTGGCCGTCGTGGGGTGGCTGCCGGCGGGCCTGGCTGCCGGCGGCCAGGGCCTGGCGCAGCGCATCCACGGCCTGGGCCACGGAGGCGGCGCCGTAGATGGCCGAGATAACGGCGATGCCGTCGGCGCCGGCTTCAATGACGCGGGCGGCGTTGGTGGCGCTGAGGCCGCCGATGGCCAGCAGCGGAAGGCGAGGCCAGCGGGCGCGCAGCCGCTCAAGCAGCTCAACGCCAGCGCCGGCCTGGCCGGGATGGGAGGGTGAGGGGAAGATGGTGCCGGCCAGCAGGTAATCGGCGCCGGCAGCGACGGCCTCCTCTGCCTCGGCCAGCGAGTGGACCGAGGCCCCGAGCAGCAGCGACTGCCCACAGCGCTGCAGCAGGGTGCGAGCAGCGGCCAGCGGCAGCGAGCGCCTGCCGAGCTGGACGCCGTCAGCGCCGACGGCCAGGGCCACATCGAGGCGATCGTTGATGATCAGGCGGGCACCGTGCTGACGCGCCAGGGGGCCGAGGATGACGGCCAGCTCGTAGAGGCGAGCCGCCGATAGACTCGGCCCACGCAGCTGTAAGAGATCAATACCCGCCTCCAGGGCCTGGCGCGCGATCTCTACGAGGGCTGGATGCTGCTCGTCGGTAACCAGACAGAGCAGCGGCCCGCGCGCCGCAACCAGCGCCGGCCAGTTGCTCGTGGCTGGTGCTCTCTCCTCCGTCATGGCGCCCACTCGTTCAGCTCAGGATGGGCTGCCGACCAGACCGGTCAGAGGGCTACTGGCAGCGGCCTGGGGACGGCGCGGAATGCGCCCGGCCAGGAAGGCGGCCCGTCCGGCTTCGATGGCCAGTTTCATGGCGCGCGCCATCAGAACGGGGTTGCCGGCCTGGGCGACGGCGGTGTTGATCAGGCAGGCCGCAGCCCCCAGCTCCATCGCAAAGGCAGCATCCGAGGGGGCGCCGATGCCAGCGTCGACAATCACGGGGACCCGCGCCTGCTCGATGATGATCTGGATCTGCGGCAGGTTGAGCAGACCCTGGCCGGAGCCAATAGGCGAGCCGAGAGGCATGACGGTGACGGCCCCCGCATCCTGCAGGCGCCGGGCCAGGACGGGATCGGCGTTAATGTAAGGCAGGACCTCGAAGCCCTCCTTGACGAGCTGGCGCGTGGCCTCCAGGGTGGCGACGGGATCGGGCAGCAGATAGTCGGGATCGGGAATGACCTCCAGCTTGACCCAGCGCGGTAGGCCCATCGCCGCCGCCAGATGGGCGATCTGGATGGCCTCCTCGGCGGTCTTGCAGCCGGCGGTGTTCGGCAAGATGGTGTAGCGCTCGGTATCGAGATAGTCGAGCAGCGTTGGTTGCCCGGGGCGCGAGAGGTCCAGGCGGCGCAGGGCCACGGTGACGACTTCGGTGCCGCTGGCCTCCAGGCTCTGTTGCATCTCTTCAAAGCTGCGGTACTTGCCCGTTCCCAGCAGGAGCCGGGAGCGGAAGGTACGCGAGCCAATGGTGAGCAGGTCCTCTGTCATGATCGTTCTCTCCTCTGGTCTTCTGCGGCGGCTTCGACTTGGGCGGCAGCCTGGCCGAACAGTTCTGGCTGACGGCGCGCGGAATCGACTGCGCTGAGGGCAGTCAGTCGGCGGCGCCAGGAGCCGAGGCGCTCGGGAGCGAAGGGACGCAGGTTGAGATCGTAGGGAACGGGCCGCCCCTGGATCAGCTCGGCGATGATGAAGCCCGTCACGGGTCCGGTGATGGCGCCAACCCGCCCATGACCGACGGCCAGCCAGAGGCCGGGGCTGCTGGGCGCCGGCCCAATGAAGGGCAGGCCGTCGCCGGAGACGGGGCGCAGGCCGGCCCAGGTGCGGTCAACGGCGGCCTCTTCAAGAGCCGGGGCGACGTTGCGGACGACAGCGAGCAGCTGGGCCAGGCCGCCGGCAGTTGGTGTCTTGTCGAAGCCACGCCGTTCGGAGGTGGCGCCGACGAAGACGCTGCCATCGGCCTTGGGCACCAGATAGCCCAGGGGACCAGCGTAGATGGTGTGGCGCAGGGGCTGGCCACTGGGGCGCAGAGCCAGAAGCTGGCCTTTGAGCGGGTAGACGATGGCCGCTCCCTCGCCCTGTTCATGCCAGGCGCTGCTCCAGGCGCCGGTAGCGAGGACAACATGAGCGGCTTCGATGGGTTCGGCTTCGGTGAGCACGCCCCGTACGCGGGCGCCGTCCCAGAGCAGAGAAAGGGCGCTCCGGGGCGCCAGCAGCTCGGCCCCGTTGAGTGCTGCCGCGCGCGCGAGCAGGCGCGTGAGGTGACCGATGGCGACGTTGCCTTCGGCGGGCGAGAGAATGGCCCCACGCACGCCGGGGACAAGCAGCGGCTCACGCTGGCGGACGTCGTCGGCCTCCAGCCAGCTTAGCTCGGGACGCAGGGTCTGCAGGGCAGCCAGGTCGCGGCGCAGGATCTCAGCCTGCCTATCGTCGAAGGCGGGATAGAGGGTCGGCAGATGAACAAGGCCAGCCCACATGCCCGTTTCGCTCTCTAGCTGCGCTTCGAGGGCTTCGTAGTGGCGCAGGCCGGCCAGGCCGAGGCGCAAGAGGGGGTCGCTCAGATCGCTGGCGCCAGCCTCGGCCAGGGGTGTGAGCATGCCGGCCCCAGCGTCGGAGGCTTCGGCAGCGACGCCGCTGCGGTCAAGCAGGATAACGCGCTGTCCGGCCCGCGCCAGATGGTAGGCCGTGGCGCAGCCAACGATGCCCGCACCAACTACCACGACATCATAGGTTCGCCGTTGCATAGGCTCTTGCCTTCCTCTCCTTGACAGGCGGCCCCATAAAAAAAGGCCGCCTCCCCAGGCGGGCCGGGAAACGGCTTCTTGCCGACGCTCTCCGCTGGACGACGTGGGACCACGTTGAGCAGCGGAGCTGGTGGGAGAAGAAAGCGTTCCCTCCGCTGGTATGATCCAGATCAGGTGTCTGCTGCAGGGTCTGCGACATTGCTGGGTCGCACTCTCAGCCCGGCTCTCCGGACTCCCCTCGCTTCCTTCCTTGCTTATCTGTCTGCCTGAGTCCGCCAGCTCGCCCTCCGGCCTGAAGCCACTCAGTACGGCGGACGCCAGCGCGTCGCTCAGGACAGGCCGATCGTCTTCTTTCTACCTACCTACAGAGATGATACCATATGCTTGCTGCCTCTCACCAGCCAGACGGCAGGCAGGCGGACGGATAGACAGCTGCAGGGCATGCTCTTGCTGGTCTTTGCAGGCCGGATCTGCTATCCTGGGGCGGGACACAAGACCAGGAAGGCACGGGCGGCCAGGAGACCGCTTTTTGAGAGATCAGAGGAGTTGATGATGAGACAGCCAGCAGAGGGACTGGAGGCGGAGCGCGAGGAGATCATCGCGCGGCTCTACCGCACTTTCGCGGCTTATCCGTTTCGCCGGCAGATGTGGGCCTGCTCGCACTGCGTGGAGCCGGAGGAGATCGCCCGCCTGGGTGGCGTGCCGTTGAGGCAGTTGACGGGGACGGATCTGCAGCGCTTCGCCTGGAAGGCCTTGACGACCTGGGGCGAGGTGGCGGATTTCAAGCATGTTCTGCCGCGCTGGCTGGAGCTGATCCTGCGCGGCCAGGATGATGGTTTTGCGCTGGAGTTGGGCCAGCTCGCTCACAAGCTGGCCTACGGCCAGTGGCTCCGCTGGCCGCGCGCCGAGCAGGAGGCCGTTGAGGCGGCGCTGCTGCTCTGTTGGAGGCTGCTGCTCTCGCTGCCGCCCGCGGCGCTGGTCTGGTACGATGCGGCGGAGTTTCTGAGGGCAATGGCTCTTTGCTGGGAGAGGCCCACGCCTTTTCTGC
>NZ_JADGIA010000217.1 GCF_019683635.1 Thermogemmatispora sp.
AGGCCCGCCCCCTGGGCCGCTCCCTCAATCAGCCCCGGGATATCGGCCAGCACAAAGCTCAACAGGTCGGCGCTGCCAGCTTGACCCAGCTGGACTACGCCCAGATTCGGCGTCAGGGTGGTAAAGGGATAGTCGGCGATTTTGGGCCGGGCCGCCGTCACAACTGAAAGCAGGGTCGACTTGCCCGCATTTGGGTAGCCAACCAGCCCTACATCGGCGATCAGCCGCAGCTCCAGCACAAGCCAACGCTCTTCACCCGGCTCGCCGTTCTGGGCCTCGCGCGGCGCCTGATTAGTTGGGGTGGCAAAATGAACGTTGCCCAGGCCACCACGCCCGCCACGCGCCACCACCACCCGCTGCCCATCCTCTACCAGGTCGGCCAGTAGCTCCCTGGTCTCGGCATCCCTGACCAGCGTGCCACAGGGCACAATCAGCTCGATATCTTCACCGCTGGCACCGTGCATACGTTGCCGCCGGCCAGGCTGCCCGTTGCCAGCCTTGAAATGCTGATGATAACGATATTCAATTAAGGTATTGACCGCCGCACTGGCCCGTAGATAGACGCTACCTCCTCGCCCCCCATCACCCCCATCTGGCCCTCCGCGCGGCACATACTTCTCACGGCGAAAATGGATTGCTCCGCTGCCTCCATCCCCGGCTTTGACGAAGATCTTCACTTGATCGTAGAACATAGATGTAATCCTGCCACAGTACAGGCAATAGCTTGCTTGCCTTAGCCTTGGGTTATAACGCAGTGTTATACTATAGCACAAAGCGCGTTCAGGGGAAAGGGGGGCCAGTCGTCCAGCGGGCCGAGGCAGAACAAGCCAGGACAGGGTACAGTCGATCTGACTCGTTATGCCCGTCCAGGAAAAAGTCAGCGCCAGACCCGAGATGACTTCGGATCTGGCGCCTCCCGTATCTATCGCCGTACATCCGCGGTGTTGGGAGCTACCTCCCACCGCTTCAGAGTCAGGCCATACCGTCCTCGCCTACCAGTGGAGTATCAACCAGGTGCTGTGAGATAAACCAGACATGCATTTCATGCATGCGCAGGATATCGGACATCAGCATGTCATTGGTGCCATAGTCTTTGGATTGCTCCGTCAGCTCGATCCCCTGGCGCAAGCCCTTAATCACCGTGCGATGAGCTTCCAGCAGGCGGGCCAGCATCGAGGGGACACTTTCAGCGCCGCTGGGTGGTCGTTCGATCCGGGTGCGCTCAACCACATCAAAAGGCATGCCGAGAGCTACTCCTCCCAGCATCTGGATACGCTCCCCGATCAGATCGACTGTTTGCAGGATCTCCTCGGCATGCTTATCGAAGAGCAGATGAAGCTGATAGAAAGTAGGGCCGGCTACCTGCCAGTGATGTTTCTTGTACAGATGATAGAGCGTGATCGAGTCAGCCAGTACCTGGTTGAGCATCTCGATGCTCTGCTTGCGCGCCTCCTCAGACAGCTCAATCGGGAGCTGACGCACCTGTTGGGGCGTTTGAATCTCGTACATGCGCTGCTTCAGGCGCGGCTGACCCTCAAACGTTGTCTTGCCACCACTATGCGTACGCGTCGTCATATGTCCACTCTTTCCTTTCCTGATCCTCAAGCTCAGGTATTCATTCGCGAAGCCAGTAATTACTCTCCAGAGAGGATACGCGCCAGCAGCCCACGGGGTTTCAGCTGTTTGCTGCGAGCAGCAAGCTTCCTCTCAAGGCAAGACGCCCGCCGTCAGGGGAGCGGGTACAGCGAGAGCCAGAGCGCTAGCCTGCTCTGGCTGTCGGTTCGCCTATGCTGCAGCAACTCTCCCCCTGCTGGCGGGCGCCCCCAATCCGGCACTTCTGTGCGCTGAGCTGCCAGGAGCGCGTGGCTCTTCTTCCTCAATCGAGGGCCGCCAGCGGTACCGCCTCGCCACTGCCAGCTCGCTCAGGATAGAGGATCAGGCGAGCTCCACGCTGGAAGGTGAGGTAAGCCCAGGCCCATTGGAAGAGGACCAGGACCCGATTGCGGAAGCCAATCAGGTAGAAAATGTGGACGGTCAGCCATAATATCCAGCCCAGGAAGCCTGCCAGGCGTAATCTGCCGATCTGTAGCAGGCCCCAGGCCCGCCCCACGGTGGCCAGGTTCCCCTTGTTGACGTAGTGGAACGGCGCTGGCTCTTGACCGGCCAGGCGCTGGAGAATGGCCCGCGCTACATAGCGGCCCTCTTGCATGGCAACAGGCGCGAGACCGGGCAGAGGTTGCCCCTTCTCTTCAACAGAGGCCGTATCGCCGATGACAAAGATCTCGGGGTGGCCCGGTACGCTGAGATCGGGATTAACCTTGACGCGCCCGGCCCGATCAACGTCGGCCCCAAGCCAGCGTCCTGCTGGTGAGGCCTTCACCCCGGCAGTCCAGATGACGGTCTTTGCCGGCAGATACTCCCCCGCGATCACAACGCCGTTCTCATCGACGGCCTCCACCGGCGTGGAGGTACGCACTTCGACGCCCAAACGGTTGAGAGCGCGGCGCGCCTTCTCCGCCAGTTCAGGCGGGAAGGAGAGCAGGATACGCGGAGCCGCCTCGACCAGGATGATGCGCGCCGAGTGGGGATTGATGTTGCGAAAGTCGGCAGCCAGCGCTTTATGGGCCAGCTCGGCAATAGCTCCCGCCATTTCAACGCCGGTGGGACCGGCCCCTACGAGCACAAAGGTCAGCAGGGCGCGCTGCCGATCGGGGTCGCTCTCCATCTCAGCGGCTTCAAAGGCGAGCAGAATCTGCCGGCGCAGACGCGTGGCATCCTCTAGCGTCTTCAGGCCCGGCGCGTAGCGGGCCCACTCAGGATGACCAAAGTAATTCTGACCGGCCCCAGTGGCAATGACGAGGTAATCGTAGGCAACGCTTCGTTCTCCATGCTCATCCAGGAGCACCCGCTTGCCTTCCGTGTCAACGCCAGTAACCTCGGCCAGCAACACGCGCGTATTTTTGTTGCGCCTGAGCACATGCCGGATTGGAGCGCTGATATCGGCAGGCGAGAGAGCTGCTGTGGCTACCTGATAGAGCAAAGGCTGAAAGAGATGATGATTCGTGCGATCAATGACGGTGACTCTAACAGGAGCCTTTCCCAAAGCCCGCGCCGCCTGCAGTCCGCCAAAGCCTCCACCGATAATGACAACGTGCGGGAGAGGTGTCTGCTTTGTATGAGAACCGCGCCGGTTGTCCTCTGCCAGGGCAGAAGGGTGTGCCGGCGAGATAGGACTGTTTGTGCGCTTCGACATGACAGTTTTCCCTTTTCTCCCATAGGAGAATAAAACGACGATGGAGCTTGCCATCGTCGTTCTCTGACACTGTCTGGCATCCATGCAGGGCAGACATGATTACCCTGCTATTCAATAGCTGACCATCATCAGTAGAGTGCCTCGTTGCCTCTCTAAAGAAGAAAACACGGCGCCCTCCTATCTGCATTCCAGGAGCTACTGATAAGCAGCAAGTGTACCAGAGGCGCGCTCGACCCGCCGGGCACGCTGATTCGGCTCTCCACCTGAGCCATGTGAGGCCCTGAGCAACGCCTAGAGGCGGCGCCTCCAGAGGGTAACCAGCGCCAGCGGCTCTGGCCAACGGAGGGAGCGGCGTCCCTCATCCTGCTGATGTGGAGTGAATTCAAAAGGCTGGGGCAGCTCTGGCAGATGTGCCCCCGGGACGGTGCTGAGCTGGAGCGCCAGCTGCTCGAATTGACCATAGGAGAGCGGCGTCACGCCGCTCCAAAGCTTCTGGCTCAGCACACGCACCGCCGGCTCGATCCGGTCGTCAATTTGGGCATCGCTGACAACGTTGAGCTTGTCATTCCACAGAGCAAACATGGCCCCCAGCAGATGCGGATCGTTCGGCGCCAGGTTCAAACGCGGGTTGGACAGATCAAAGATGAAGGGCTGCCAGCGCGTGTAGAGCGTTTTGGTGTCCAGGTAGTCGTGATAGTAGCCAGCGCGCGGCACGATGTAGAGCAGATTGTCATTCATGTTGATGACCTGAAAACCCTCGCGCACCATCTGCACTGGATTGGCCCAGCGATTGTTCCAGATGTCCAGCACAATATTGCGTGAAATCGCTACGTGGCTCTTCATGAGCGAGAGGCTGCCCCACATGCGCACCGTCTTGCCCTTGCTGCTGAGGAAGGCCGCCAGGCGATTGACGAAAGTGCGGTAGCGATCGGCGTCATTGAGGGCATACTCATCAGCCCCTATATGCACCTGACTGCTGGAGAACCAGGGGAGGAACTCGCTCCAGAGATTTTCGACGAAGCCCATAGTGGCAGGATTGGCGAGGTTGAGGAATTCTTTAGAAGCACGCGGACTGGCCAGGTCGGGGCGATATTGGGTCAGGGCCAGATCGTGGGCTGGGGTATCAATTTCGGGAAGAATGGTTACGGCATGCGTCTGGGCCAACGCCTGCAAGGAGGCCATATCTGCCCGACTATAGGCCCCATCGCGCGCTGCCAGACCGGGAAAACGTGCGCTCTGGAGTCGGAAGGCCGCATATTGTCGTCGCCAGTCAGTGCGCTCACCAGCCCCCGGGGCGTTGTCGTTGAGGTGAAGCTGGAATTCGTTCATCTTAAACCAGGAGAGGAGCCGCACGTAGTCCTCCAGCAGAGCAGGAGTAAAGTAGCGCCGGCCCACGTCCAGCATGAAACCGCGCACGGCGTAGCGGGGATAATCGCGGGCTATGCCGTGCGCCAGATGACTCTTCAAGGGGTCCTGCATGAGCATCTGGAGCACCGTGCGCGTGCCATAGAAGACCCCCATCTCACTGTGGGCACTGATGGTCAGGCTATCGGCAATCAACAGCACATAGCCCTCGCTGCCGATTCCTGAATCATTGTTCTTCAATGTAAGTAAGAGATCACCGCTGCTGGGAGTTTCCTGGGTAATGATGGGCAAACGCAGACCGGCAACGGTCTGCAAATCCTGCTGAAAGACCGTCGCTGTTGCCCGCAGGCGGGTCGCCGACGAAGGATCAAGCACGATACGCGCATCGGCGGTCAAGGTAAAGGTCCCTACCCCCCCATGCCACTCGCGCAAGCTTGGGATCACCAGAGGAGGAGTATTGGTAGTGGTCGGCAAGGAGGCCAGGAAAATTGCCAGGCGGGCCCCTACCAGGAAGAGACCCAGCAAGGCCAGCAACAAGGCACCAACCAGGCGCCAGTTCAGGCGCCAGCGGACTGGAGGCCATCCTTTCTTAAAGAAGGCTAACTGTGGAAAAATCACGAGTAAGCTCTCCGTGCAGTCACCAGGATCGTTCGTGTTCCATTGTAGTACCTGGCGTCCGCTTTTACTAGTACGGCGAGCTGATTAGCAGAATCGTACCATATTATGCCTTTTCCTGGTGATAGCTGAGGGAGAGAGTCAGAAGAGGAGCAGAGTGGGAAGGGCTGGCCCGAAAGGAGAGTTTCCTGCGCATAGCGACCAAGGCAGGGGGTCTTTTCCTTTCGGACCAGCATCAACACTGCGCTGAGAGCTGATCAACCTACTCAGCGATCGGCTCTAGCTTGACACCGACGCGCTCGCGCTTCAGCTCATAGAGATTCGGCTGGCGCAAGGCCCAGTAGAAATGATCCCAGTACTCGCCGGCCTCGGCGCCACGCGGGACCTCGATAATGACAGGACCATAGAATCCCACGTGCGAGCCTTCCAGAGCAATGGTAGGCACCCCAAAGGCGTGGTAGCGCTCAACCGCTTCCTGATGATCGGCCTGTACTTCGCGGATCGTTGACTCGTCAGCCAGCGCCTCATCGACCAGGCCCGCATTCAAGCCGGCCCGCTGCAGAGCAGCGCGCACGCCAGCCGTATCGGCGATGCTCTCACGGCGACCATGGTGGGCGGCACCCAGCGCCAAGTAATAGCGTTCCACTCCTTCATTGCCTTCGCGACGCCGCACCAGTGCCAGCGTGCGCAGGCCGGTCCAACCGTGATCTTCATAGTTCGGCTGCGCCCCCTCCTTGCGATTGACCAGTTCCAGGCTGAAGAAGCGCCAGGTCACAGCTACTGGACGAACCTTGCGCACTTCGCGCATCCAGAGCGCGGTGCGCCAGGCCAGAGGGCACAGCGGATCAAAATGGAAGTTCACCTTAATGGGAGTGGCAGATTCTTGCTGAGTCATAGGGTGATACAGACTCCTCTAGTCGATGGATCAAACAGTGGTGTTGCAGGAGGCACCAGTGAACGAAGTGACTGCTATCACCATACAATCTGGAGCACAGACCTGTCAAGGCAAGTGCAAGCCAAGTACAACGTACCCCCAGCGGCTGCCAGAGAGGGGACCAGGGCCCCTGGTTCTCATTTGTCCCACTCTCCTGTTCACCAATGGTCAGTCACCTATTTACCAGAACCGCTGTTTATGAGATACTGGCAAAGGCAAACATCCCTAGCATCCCTAGGAACTCAGGAGGGACAGGAAATCATGCCAGGACAGATCAAAAGCCCCGTTCGCACGCTCGGCGTCCTGACCGGCGGGGGCGATGTACCGGGGCTGAACGCCGCCATCAAAGCATTGGTCTACCGGGCGGAGACGCTGGGGATCAGCGTCATCGGTCTCCGCTACGGGTGGAGGGGCATCACTTTCCTCAACCGCAATCGAGCGCGCGAGGAGCAGATCTTTCGCGCCGACGATCCGCAGACCTGGGACGATCACTACCTGCTGCCGCTCAACCGGCAGAATACGCGCACGATCGATCGCCAGGGCGGGACGATCTTGCTCTCGACGCGCACTAACCCTGCGCGCGTGCGCGTGAGCGAGCTGCCCGAGCATCTCAAGCATCGCGGCGAGGGACGCGACGCGCAGGAGTACCTGGATCTGACCGATGAGGTTCTGGCCAATATCGAGTTTCTAGGCCTGGACGGCCTGGTTGTCATCGGCGGCGATGACACGCTGAGCTACGGGGCTGTGCTTGGGGCAAAGGGAGTCCCGGTTTGGGGCATCCCGAAGACGATGGACAACGACGTTCCTGGCACTGATTACTGCATTGGCTTCCAGACGGCTATCAACCGCGCCAGCGAGTTCATCGGGCGCCTGCGCTCGACCCTCGGCTCCCACAGCGAGACGGCGCTCTTCCGCCTCTTCGGGCGCGATGCCGGTTTTACCGCTCTGGAGACGGCCATCGTGACCTGGGCCGACCGCCTGCTGATCCCCGAGGTGCCGGCCAATATCGATCAGCTGGCCGAGTTGGTTGCCAGCGACCGGCGCAATAATCCCAACCACTATTCGATCGTGGTCCTTTCAGAGGGGGCGAATCTGGGTATGCCGGTGCCGGAGGTCGGCCCGGAGGACGCCTATGGCCATCGCAAGAAGGCCAACGTGGCCGAGTTCCTGGCTGAGCAGCTGAGCAAGCGCCTGCCCGGCGTGCGCTTCCTGCCGATCGATCTGACCTATATCCTGCGCAGCGGCGAGCCAGATGTCTACGATCGCCACATGGCTATCTATTTTGCCAACATGGCAATGAGCCTGGTAGAGCAGGGCATTCACGGGGCAATGGCTGGCTACCGCGAGGGCAAAATCATCTATACCGACCTGCCCGGAAAAGACAAGCCGCCACGGCGCGTCAATCCGGACGACTACCACCCAACTCGTTATCGCCCACGCTTTGAGCGCATCAGTGGTCCGTATATGCCGCTGTGAGGCCAGCAGCACCTTCACCCTGGTCGGGTCCAGCCCCGGCACACACTGCGTGGCAGCCATGACCCAATCACCAGGGAGTGGCAGGGTGCTTTCGTGTCAGTCATAAAGTAGGGGATCGGTGAGGTTCAGGCAGGCGCACAGCGTCGGCGTTGCCGCAGACAACAGCAAAGAGGCGGCTTCGCCGATCCCTCTTCGCGCGATCCGCCAGTCTCGTTCCGCCCCAGATCACTTCACTGACAGGCTAACGGTGGGCATAGGGAGACCACCCCCCCCCGAGCCAGTAGCTTGCTTTGATGTCTGGTATGATGGTAAGGGCTGTTCCCAGTCTTCTCTTTCCTCACCTGCCGACATGGTGACAGGCGCTCCCCCGTTTTTGCGCTAGACGACTAGGGTCGAGGCCCAGTCTGTAAACAGCCGGCTGATACAGGCTACCCTACCCGCTGTGCAGGCCCAGGGCGTCCTGGAGAGAGGAGGGCGCATTGATTATGGCTGCATTTTTTGCTATTTAATTACAGGGGTTAGCTATCGACTATAGATGTTAGCAGCAGAGGGATAGGGAAGGGGGGGGCCAGCGGCATTCTACAGGCCCGGTATGGTCTTTCAGAGCCGGCCTAGAG
>NZ_JADGIA010000218.1 GCF_019683635.1 Thermogemmatispora sp.
GTAGTTCCCACGCAACGCGGCACGAAACATATAGTGCTGGAAATCGAGCCGATTGACTTCGCCGAGATCCTTGGGCAACAAGTAGGGCTGCTCCTGCAGATAGCGGCGCCGGCCCTGCAGACGCGGCAGCGCTATGTCCCCTAGGCGCCAACCCGCTCCGCTGCCCTGTTCTGCCGCTCCTGTCGACAGCGCGCTTCCACCCCGCCGACGGAAAAACCACCAGGGCATCTACTCCTCCTTTCCTCTCTCCTCGTCATATCACCCATGCTGTTATCATCCGGTGCCATATTCCTGGGAAGGCAAAAAGATCTCGAATCATTTCCCAAGCTCTATCAGCTGTAGCACATGAAGGTAGATAGTTCAGTGAAGAGTGTAAATAAGGAGATGTGTATCTGTCAATGCAGCTAGCAAGGAATAAGCGCAGACCTATTAATTTTTATCAATTTTTTATGGGGAGAAGGGATTGAAGAGAGGTCCTTCCACATCAGCGCTGGTCGGGAAGATCGCTTGCTTTATCTCGTGCAGAGATGATGATGCTTCAGCAGTGTCTTCCTGAGATGCTATATCCTCTTTGAAGAACTGGCCAAGGCGTGGGTAATGAAAGAGTCGCGAGAAGGGGGCCGAGGGCCTGGGCGGCCTCGGCGGTAGTTGATGGCAAACGCAGGACCAGATCGCTATCCCAGTCTTTTCTCCGGCAAGGCCGGCCCGACTACGGCGCGCTCTCTTTGCCAGCCGCGTCCTTAGCGACGCTATCAGTCTGAGCCGGAGCACGAGCCTCGTCCGTCCAGGTCGCCAGCCTGCCCATAGCGATAGACAACGATCCTCTCAGTCCGCCACAGCGCGGGACTGACCTCCATAAGGCGGAACAGGGCCCGTACCCAGAGTGGGAAGCGCGAGAAGGCGACGAGTTCGCTGGGTCTAAGTTCCTGGACAAGATCCAGCTTTGGCTCTAGCTGCCTGATCTCCTGTGGATCATCGAGGCCCCACCGATAGGTGGCTCCTGTGCCTCCAACGTTTGAGCCTGCCCGTTTCACAATCAACCTGTTGCAGATGTCGAAGATCAGCTGGCCACTGGGAAAGTGGGCCACCACGGCATTGAGCAGCGCTTTCACCTCTATCTCGCTCAGGTAGTGCAGCACTCCCTCAGCGATTAGCAATCCTGGCCGATCTCGCGGAGCCTCATCCAACCAATCCAGATCTGAGAGCGGGGCCCCGATCAGACGATAGGCCTCTCGCTCGGGGAAGAGGCGACGACGCAGGTCGATCACATCGGGATAATCGATATCGAACCACAGAACAGAGGCCGGCGGATCGATGCGGAACACACGGCTATCCATGCCGCAGCCCACATGGAGAACCACCGCATCAGGATGCTCGGCCAGATAGCGGCTCGCCAGCATATCGAACGTTGCTGCTCGTGTGGCAATGACGGTACAGCCGACTTTCTCCCACATCTTCCACGATCCGGGCCCCCGATACTGTTTGCGGATATCGTAATCGATCTGCTTCATCGCTGCCTCAGCCCAGGGATCGCGCAAGATGGGCCGACTCCATTGACTCTGAAGCGCTCGCCCGCTCAGGGTCATGAGCATGGTCTCTTTTTCCTTGGAAAAGTGGATCTTCTCGGAAGCCATAGCGCAACTTTCTCTTGTCTGGCCAGGTCTTCTGATCGACCCGGCCATAATTGGGATTCTATATCTGGGCTTCAATGATGCTCAATAGGAGGGGACGGCTATGAGTCTCGTCTTCAGCACTATCGAGGCATCCATGATCCAATCCCGCCATTGACCCTTTTGTAGAGCTTCCGCTTGGCAGAGACCATCTACACAGATTGAGCGTTGAGCACAGACCTCATCATCATCAAGCATCCTAAAGGCGCGCGACTGGGCCACTCGAAGCCGGGCGGCGAACTACTGAGGGTGGCGAATCGAGGCCGCTGGATGCCCCCAGCGCTGTGCCTCAAAGGCAAACGATTGCCAGCGATGGCCTCACGCTGGTTCTGCCCTGACCATTGCGCCTGAACCAGTCCAGCGGCTCACGGTAGAGAGCAAAGCCGAGGCGACAGCCAGCCCTTCCCAGTTCAGCTTAGCTGGCGCAACAACTGAGCAGGCGGACGTCTCGTGAGAAGGAGAGCGCCACCAGCTTCAGCGCCTCCGCCATCGTCGGATAGACATGGATCAACTCGGTGAAGTCCTCCAGCCTGGCCCCAAAGCGCAGCGCCATCGCCGCCTCGTGGATCACCTCCCCCGCACTCGGACCCAGCAGCGAGACCCCCAGCACGCGCCGGCTGCTCCGCTCCACCACCATCTTGACCAGCCCCTGCTCCTGATGGATCGCTCCCGCCCGCGGCACCAGGCTCAACGGCAGCACCCGACAGGCACAGGCCAGCCCCTCCGCCTGCGCCTGGGCATCGGTGAGGCCCACCATCGCCAGCGGCGGATCGGTAAAGATGCAGCGCGGGATCACCCGATGGTCCACCGCCCGCGGCGGCTCCCCAGAGAGCGCATTGTGGGCCGCCAGCTTGCCATCAGCGGCCCCCACAGGCGTGGCAAACTGGTTGCCCCAGGCCCTGCCGATGACATCGCCCGCCGCCCAGATGTGCGGCACGCTCGTGCGCAGCGTGCGGTCGACCCGCACCGCCCCGTCCGCCTCCAGGGCCACTCCAGCCCGCTCCAGCCCCAGCCCATCGGTATTGGGGCGCCGTCCGGTCGCCACCAGCAGCTGCTCGGCCTCCAGCGTCTCTGTCCGTCCTGCCCGCTGCAGGGTGACCGCAACGCCGCTGCTGCCTGGCGCGACCGCCAGTACCTGGACCCGGGTCAGCAGCCGCAGCCCTTCCCCCTGCAGCAGCTCCGCCAGCGCCTGCGCCAGCTCCGGCTCCACCCCGGGCAGCAGCTGCGCGCCGCGCGTCAGCACGGTCACGCGCGTCCCGAGCCGGGCGAAGAGCTGGCCCAGCTCCAGGGCAATGGCTCCCCCGCCCAGAATCAGCAACGAACGCGGCTGCTGGCGCAGGGAGGTCTGCCAGGGATCATCAGCGCTGCTGAGCAGATCGCTGGTCAGGAAAGGCACCTCCGCTAACCCTGGCAGCGCGGGGACGATCGGACGCGAGCCGGTGGCGATCAGGAGCTGCTGACCACGCAGGCGGCGGGGGCCGTCAGGGCCGGTCACTTCCACCTCGTGCGGCGAGCGCAGCTGCGCGCGCCCCGGCACGAGGCGCAGGCCCGCAATCTCGCGGAGGAGCCGCTCGTAGCGCTCCCAGCGATAGGTCTGGACCAGGGCATCTTTCTGCTCCAGCAGTTCGGCCCAGGTGGCCGGCATCTGCAGGGGAGTCAGGCCCGGATAGCGCGGGTGGGCCGCTTCGTAGACCAGGCGCGCCGCCTCGATGAGATTCTTGGAGGGCAGGCAGCCCCGATTGGCACAGGTCCCGCCAAGGGTGCGCTCCTCGGTCAGCAGGGCGGTTTTGCCCAGGTCAGCGGCGTGCAGGGCCGCGGCGAAGGCGGTCGAGCCGCTGCCCAGGATCAAGAGATCAGACTCGGCCAGGATGGTCATCGCTCGGGTGCTTCCTTTCCGTTCGTGGCTTCCGTCGTGCTAGAGAGGCCAGGGTCGTGGCGCGTGGGCGCCCTTCCTCGACCACGCTTCCTGCCGCTGCGTTTCAGAACCCTCGGGCAGGCAGGTCGGGCAGGACGCTAATGGAGACGCAACGGAGGCGCGTCTGCGCCGCTCCGCTCCCACGAGCAGCCAGCCTCCCAGCGCCAGCGCCCCCACGAAGTAGAGGGTCGCCAGCGCGACAATCAGGGGCCGCTGCTGGAGCAGCGCCGTGCCCAGGGCCGTCCCTGCCAGCAGGGAGGCCAGCAGGGGCAGCGTGATGACCAGATGACAGGGACAGGCCAGCATCCCCGTGATCGTCAAGAGCAGTCCCGTCAGACGACGAATCATCGTTCCTTCCTTTCTGCCTGTGACGGCTCGTCTGAGACAATCACAGCCTGGTGGGCAGGCTGCGGCACCTTCGCTGGGAGAGGCGCAGCCGACACCACTGTCGCCAGAGCTATTCCTCCATTGCGAGCACCAGGACTAGCCAGCGAAAGGAGCGCTGCCCCTTGGTAACGGGATCAGGCACGTGTCCAAGAAGAGTAACCCGATCGCGCGCGGTGCTGTCCCTGATCACCAGCCAGCTTACGAGCGTCTGCTTGACGCAATGCACCAGGGGAAGCAGATCGGCCCGGCCAGCAATCAACGCCGTCCTCATCCAGCCTGCCCTTGCGGTGTCTGCCCTTGCATTAGTAGGTCTCACCTGCTGCCCATTGCCCACCGCTGTGAAGGGCTTCCCGTCAGGCAGGCTCGCTGGCACCGCCTCGACTCAACTATTCAAGATACGAATATATCCGTTTATGATGATATGTGAATCATAGAGCACTAGATCTGTTCTGTCAAGGGGCTTCGCTCTTTCGGCAGGCGGCTTCCGGGCCTGACCAGTGCCCTGCCCGTGATGACCATCATAGGCAGGGCTGCGCTAGGGCCAGGCTCGGTTTCCGATCAACTCCTCTGGTAAATGTTAGTAGCGTATGATGTACGTTTTTTATAGGCCATGCTCGCGAAGAAGAAGGCCAGGAGCAGAATGCCCAGGCACCAGGCGAGCGCTATCCAGATTTCCTGAGAGGCAGGCGCGCCGGCCAATAAGGCCCGGATTGTATTCACAATCGCCGTCATAGGCTGGTGCTCGGCGAAGGCGCGTACAACCAATGGCATCGAGCGCGTGGGCACGAAGGCTGAGCTGATAAAGGGGAGGAAGATCAGCGGGTAGGCAAAGACGGCTGCGCCGTCGATTGAGCGAGCGGTCAATCCAGGGATGACAGCTATCCAGGTTAATGTCAGCGTCACCAAGGCCAGGAGACCGACGATGGCCAGCCAGGACAGGATGCCCGCCGATGAGCGGAAGCCCATCAGCAAGGCGACAAGGACGATGATCAGCAGTGAAATCGCGTTGAAGACCAGCGAAGCCAGCACATGACCCCAGAGCAGAGTGGAGGGGGCAATCGGCATGGAGCGGAAGCGATCCATGATCCCCCGCTGCACATCGGTAAAGAGGCGCAGAGATGTATAGGAGGTCCCGCTGGCGATCGCCACCAGGAAGATCCCAGGCAACACGTAATTGACATAGTTGGCGGTGCCGCTTTGAATCGCGCCCCCAAACACGTATACGAACAGCAACATGAGACCAATCGGCGTGATGGTAGCGGTGATAATGGTGTCCATACTGCGGAAAAGGTGCCGCAGAGAACGACCAAGCATCACGCCCAGGTCGCTGAAAAAGTAGCGCTGCAGGGTTGCCATTTAGCAGGCCTCCTTTTGACCAATGATGGCGAGGAAAATCTCTTCCAGGGTCGGCTGTTTTTCCACGTACTCCACGCGGGCCGGGGGAAAGAGCTTCTTCAGCTCCTGCAGGGTTCCACTGGCGATGATCTTGCCCTGATGGAGAATAGCGATGCGATCGGCGAGCTGCTCCGCCTCATCCAGGTACTGCGTTGTCAAGAAGATCGTTCTTCCCCCCTGAGCCAGTTCCTTCACCACTTTCCACACCTCAAGACGTCCTTCAGGGTCAAGCCCGGTGGTTGGCTCATCAAGGAAAATGATCGGTGGGGTTCCCACCAGGCTCATGGCCAGGTCCAGCCGGCGGCGCATGCCTCCCGAATAGGCCGAGACGCGCCGATTGGCGGCTTCGGTCAGTCCAAAGCGCGCCAGCAGCTCATCAGCCACCTGACGCGGCTGTTTGAGGTGCCGGAGTTGAGCGATCATAATGAGGTTTTCACGTCCGGTCAATAGCTCATCGACAGCAGCAAATTGGCCCGTGAGACTGATGGAGTGCCTGACCTGGGCAGCCTGGGTCACTACATCAAAGCCATTGACAAGAGCTGTGCCACTGTCAGGCTTCAGGAGCGTGCTGAGGATCTTGATGAGCGTCGTCTTGCCTGCTCCATTGGGGCCAAGCAGGGCGACAATGCGGCCCGGCTCGACGACGAAATCGACGCCTTGTAAGACGTTGAGCTGCCGGTATGATTTGTGCAAATCTTTGACTTGAATTGCAATGTCTGGCATCATGTGCCTCCTACGTCAGATTGATTACTTTCAACACTTTAGACAGGCACCGGACCCAGGAGATCTAGCTGCCTTGCCTGGCCAGGGAGACCTTCCCAGTCGCAATAAGGCGGTTGGGGAGGCGCATCCTGCGGGAGGGTTTCCAGCGCCAGCATGACAGGGAGACCTTCCTATGGTATACTTGTTCACTGATTAGGTCACTGCTCAACTCTCAATTTCTGTGCTCAAGTTACTAAATTTTCCCTTATTTAAGTGACTGAGTCACCTAAATAGAAGGTACCACAGAGGAACAGACCGTGTCAAGTGGCTCTCATGAAAACCGGGCGGAGATGCTGGCGGCCATCAAGCGCGAATTGAGGAAGAGCAACAGTTTTGGCGCTGCCTTCTTCCGCGTGGCTGCGACTCAGACGGGCCTGGCGGCTGACACAGACATCCAGGTCCTGGACATTCTCGATCTGGCCGGTGAAGTTTCTGCTGGTCAGCTGGCTGAGCTGATGGGGATGACCAGCGGGGCGATCGCCAAGGTGCTCAACCGCCTGGAGGCATCCGGGCTTGTGCATCGGGAGCGAGACAAGAGCGATGGTCGTAGGGTCATTGTCCGGCTTACCACAGGCAAGGACGAACTGCGCAAGGTTCGCTCGATGCTGGCTTCCCGTGAGGAGATGTGGGACGAGGTGATATCGAGCTACAATGAGGAACAACTTGCCTTTCTCTTAGCCTTTCTCCAGCGCAGCAACATGCTGTCGCGCCAGCAGCTTCTCCAGCTGCAAGAAAGGGTCTTGCCGGAAGAGAGGAGCATTTTCTCCGCTCCCCTGGATGCTCTCGCGCATGGCCGACTGGTTTTCCTCTCTGCCGGTATCCGGCTGGTCTTACGAACGGGCGAAGAAATGGCCGAACTCTACCAGGCCCGTTTCAAGGGAGCGGTGCCCAACGTGACCGTCCAGGATGGAGTGGTCACTATCCGCTATCCCCGGCAGTTTTTGCTTTTGACGGGAGATCAGCGTCAGGCAGAGATCACGCTGAACCGCTCTATTCCCTGGCAAATTGTCATCCAGAGTGGGGGATCAGATGTCTTTGCCGACCTGAGCGGCCTCAATCTGGCTTCTTTCGAGGTCAAGGGAGTAGGCAGCCAAGTCCTGCTACAGCTTCCCGTGCCCTCTGGAGTGGTCCCCATACGGATCAGCGGGGGAGGATCGGAGATTATCGTGCGACGCCCTCCTGGCGTTGCCGTACAAGCGCATCTCAAAGGCTGGGGATCTGCCTGGGCCTTCGATGGTCAAACCTATATGAGTAACAATCTGAAGGTGTCTAGCACTGGCTTTGATCCGGCAGCGCCTTATTACCTTATCGAGGTGACCAGCTCCGGTAGCACGGTCACTATCACCTCTTTTGAGGCCTTGGGAGAGCTGAAATAGCTGCTCGTTGTGACTCTGGTCGATCTACTCAGGCTCTTTACGGTTTCTGGCACAGGGGCAGGCTCCGTCCGACCGCTGCAGGCGAGCACGGCGAGACGGCCCAGGCGGTAGCTGGCGGTGGGCCTTTGCTACCGCCTGGGCCAAGCTGATGCATGCAGGGAATCAGAAGCTCACGCCCCTGTTCATCCCTCTATACCGCTGAGAGGCCCCTTGTGAAGATGAGGATAGATGGCTCTGGCAGCCAGGTGGTGCGCGGGTGAGGAAATGAAACTGCTACGGCCCGTGGGAGACTACCAGCCATTGCTGTCCTGGGACGGTTGTCTGTCAGGGGTGACTGCTACCACGGCGAGAAGCTGTTAGGTGAGGGGAGCGTTCATCGAGCCGCACCGCGCCGATTCATTCCTGGAAACCTGGTCGATGGCATGTCGCGCCGGGGGGAAATGGGGTGCGCCTTCAGCCGGTCCTCGCCGGGACGACTGCAGCCACCTGGGAGAGCGGCTTGACTCCCGTCAGCGCTGGCTCTGTTCACTGGCGCGGCACTGTCGTATGTTCATACAGGCTGTGGACGGGCAGAGGAGTCTCCTGCACGAGGCCAGGCCATGAGCGAGTGAGGTGCTCAGCCTGGGCGCGTTACTCAAGGTCCGCTCCGCTGGCGCTTCCCTTCCCTCAATCAATGTGCTTCCTCTTTCTGTTGATCTCAGCTCTGAACCCAGACGGGCTTTTCCTCTGATTCAGAC
>NZ_JADGIA010000219.1 GCF_019683635.1 Thermogemmatispora sp.
AGTGGGGGTCATCGGCAGGGGGGTCGTAACCGCCGGCGGTGGGGGCTGCTGCGCCGGCTCTTCTCCGCTGAGAGATTGCTGTATGGAGTTTTTCTGACCCCGTACAGCCTGGCAATGCTGGCCTTCACGTTGCTGGCGCTGGGCTTTGGTCTTGCGCTAAGCCTGCTCAATGTTGATCTGCTGGCCCCGGCTCCGCTCTCCTTTGCCGGCCTGAGCCAGTATTTCCAGGCCCTGCAGGATTCGACTTTCTGGTCGAGCTTGAAGCTGACGCTCTATTTCATTACAGTTCCTGTGCTCCTGGAGGTGACCTTAGGCCTGCTCCTCGCCCTTCTCTTCCAGCGGGGCCGTCTGCCAACCCTGCTGCAGGCGCTGCTGCTGGTGCCAATGTTCGCCTCGCCGATTGTGACCGGCTTCCTGTGGCTGATGTTCTTTACACCCCATCTCGGGGGAATTGATACCCTCCTGGCGCTCTTCCATGTGCCCGCTATAGCCTGGCTGGACAATGGCCGGACAGCGCTGATAGCGGTCACGGTGGCCGATATCTGGGAATGGACTCCCTTTGCTTTTGTCTTCTTGCTGGCAGCAGTGCGCTCCTTGCCCTCCGAACCCTTTGAGGCTGCTCTCATCGATGGCGCTAACCAGTGGCAGACGGTGCGCTTTATTATCCTGCCGCTTCTGCGCACGCCTCTCTTAACCGTGATACTGCTGGAAATCGTCAACTATTTATCGCTGCTGCCTTTGATTTACTCAATGACAGGCGGAGGACCAGGCACAGCCACGGAGCCTTTAGATCTGTATGCCTTCGTTCAAGGTTTCGAGTACTTCAATTTGAGTTATGCGGCGGCGCTACTCGTTATCTTGATGGGGGTGATGCTTATCCCGGCATTGATCCTGATTACGGGGCTGCGCCGCGGGATGGTGAAGGTATGAGTCTCAAGCAAGCGATGCCTCTCTTCAGCTCGCCCGGTGTGGCCCGGCCCCGCTATGCCTTCCAGCATCGGCAGCGTCGGCGCCTCTGGCGCTGCGCCTTGATGAAACTGCTGCGGCTGGTGGTCATGGTGGCTCTCCTCGCCTTCATCGTGGGGCCGCTTCTCTGGTTGCTTGTGCTCTCGCTTAAGCCAAGTGAGAGCATCTTTAGCTCCGGGCCTTTTAGGCCGACTTTTGCCAATTATGTGGCGGTGGTACAGTCATCGTTCCTGGAAAGCCTGTGGCACAGTGTGCTAATCGATGGCGGGGCAACCCTCCTGACGATGGCTGTGGCCCTGCCCGCCGCTTATGCCATTGTCAGGCAATTGCAACATCCTTTCTTCCGCCTGATGTTGACTTACAACCTGGCTGTGCGTGTGCTGCCAGGGCTGATCTTGCTGGTGCCGCTCTTTGTGGTCTTTCGCCATCTAGAGTTGCTCAATACGTTCCCAGGGATGATGCTGGCTTACCAGGTGATCGGCCTGCCGATCGCTATGACCTCGCTCTTTGGCTTCTTCGCCGAGGTACCGCAAGCGATCGAGGAGGCGGCCATTGTCGACGGGGCCACGCGCTTGCAGGTCTTTTGGCATATTTCCTTACCGCTCGCCCGCCAGGGCATCGTAGCTACCACTATTCTGGTCTTTATGATGACCTGGACTGAGTTCCTCTTTGCTCTGGTATTGACAGGCAATGAGACGATCACGGCACCCGTTGCCATCCTCGATTTTATCAAGTATGCTAATGTGGACTGGGGAAGCCTGGCCGCGGCTACGGTGGTTCTGCTGTTGCCTAGCATCGTTTTCGGCTTCGCTACCGGCAGAGCCTTTATCCACGGGTTGACCGCAGGCGCGATTCAGGGCGAGTGAATCAGCAGGGTCAGTATGGATAGGCATGGACAGACAAGCCCTGTTAGAGGGGTGGCGCTGCTCTCGGACGCGAGGCAGCGGACAGCAAGGTTGCGTTCGGCTTTGCCCACGAGCCAGCTCGTGAGCTTGCTCGTGAGGCTTTTGTGGCAGCGTGGGCCTCACTTTAACTGTGCGCACCGTCTGGGTCGATCCATTATCCCCTGCCTGGTGCCCCCGTCAGGACCGTTGTGGAGAGAGCCATCATGAGCACGCCAGATATTGGAGAGCAGGGAGCTGATAAGAGCTGGGTCCTTTCCGAGGTACGGCGAAAGGCAATTGCCGAGATTGTTTTGCAAGAAGGTACAGTCTCTACGACCAACCTCAGTCGCCGGTTGAAAGTCTCGGAGATGACCATTCGCCGCGATCTAAAGAAGTTAGAGGAGCTGGGCATTCTGAAGCGCACGTTCGGCGGGGCGATCGCCACGGGGCGCAGCGAGGATGTGGCGGTTTCTCAACGAGCGGTTCAAAATCGCGAGAAGAAGGAGGCAATCGCTCGGGCCTGCGCTGCCCTGGTACAGCCCGGCGAGATCCTGCTGATGGATGCCGGTACGACTATGGCCGCTTGCGCTGCCGCCCTGCCCGAGGAGAGTGGCATCCTGGTCGTAACCAATGGTATCATGGTGGTCAATAGTCTGCTGAGTAAGACAGGCATTCAGGTCTATGTGCTCGGCGGAACCCTGGAGCTGGCCCCCCAGCTGATTACCGGCATCTCGGTCATTGAGAAATTACGCTCACTCCACGCCGACAAGGCTTTTATTACGAGTAGCGCTCTCGGAGAGGACGGCTCTGTTTCCGACGCGAATATTCATCAATCGGAAATCAAACGCTATATGATGCAAGCCGCCTCTCAGAGGATTCTAGCGCTTGATAGCTCGAAGATCGGCCACCACTCGCTGAATCGCTTCGCCCATGTCGCAGACTTCGATATACTGGTGGTCGATGGTCAGATTGCGCCCGAGCAGCTGGAGCGGCTAAGGCATGAGGCCAAGCGTATCATCCTGGCTCCCGTAACTGCAGGCGCGCTGGCGACCGTAGTGAAGAAGAGCTTGGCAGCCGAGGAGTCGGCTTTCTCCAACAAGGATTAGCCGGCTGACTCTGCTGCTCAAGGCTTGCTCCCGCCTCCTCTCGCCTGGGAGCCTTTGCTCTACTGCCGCCGCCGCAAGGTCCCTGCTCTCCGTACCCTCCACGGCTGCGGTCAGCTTGCTCCCAGGCCCCCGACTGGCTCTCTCCTCGAATCCGCCCGGGCACGGTTACAGCGCTTGCTCGCTCACGCGCAGATTACCGACTCTCGCCAGCGAAATACTGCCGGCCTTGTGGCCCTCTTGGTGCCAGAGCATCCAGGTCAGCGCCTTGCAAGCCTCCTCTACTAACCCGAGGCGCTAGCTGGCCAGCCTACCGCTGACTGACTACACCTAGCCTCAGCCCTGGGGAGGGAGAGGAGGTACGAAGGCCCAGGCCTAGCCCATTTCAGGCGGGTCCGCGGCTAGTCTGGCTAGCCACTGAGGGGGACCTCGACGGCTACATTGATGAGCGGATAGTACGCCTGAATCTGACTGGCCCCATACTTCTCGCGGAAGCGCTCCGCAATGGCCGCCACACGGCTTTGATCCTCAATCAGGCGTACATTGGTGGTAAGAGCCTGCTGACCGGCTCGCACTTCTAAGGTCGGAGCCTGGCGCAGATTCTTGTACCAGCCGGTCTCGGTCCCCCGCACAGGCAGCAAATAGAGAGTATCGTCTTCCAGCACAAACCACACCGGGTAGGTATAAGAGTGCCCACTGGTACGACCTTTGACTGTAATATTAATTTCACTGCGGCGCTGTAGCAGCGCGCGGAGATCTCGTTGACTCATAGCAGAACGACCTTCCTTTCTCCCCGATCAAAGCAGCAGCCACCTGTCTGCCAGAGAGAGCCTGCTTTCGTCGGCCCGTTAGGGCTGCTGCCCAGAGTACTGTTCATCGCTAACGTGCTCCATCCAGTCGGCTACCTTGCCATCAAGCTCTTCCTGAATAGCAATGTGCGTCATGGCCGTGGTCGGCGCCGCTCCATGCCAGTGCTTCTCACCGGGCGCAAACCAGACCACATCTCCCGGACGAATTTCCTCAATAGGGCCACCCCAGCGCTGGGCCCGCCCACAGCCGGCGGTCACGATCAGGGTCTGCCCCAATGGATGACTATGCCAGGCTGTACGCGCTCCAGGCTCAAAGGTAACGCTGGCCATGCGCACGCGCGCCGGACTGGGCGCCTCGAATAAAGGATCAATGCGCACTGTTCCAGTAAAGGTAGCAGCCGGTCCTTGTTGTGAGGGCTGCGAACCACTTCTTCTGATCTCCATTGTCCTCATTCTCCCTTCCTTCTTTCGCTCACCATCTCCCTTCTCGTCGCGCATCCAGCGCAGAGAGAGAGAGCAAGCCAAGCAGGTCAATCACCAGGTTCCTGTCGCCCCGCGAGCCAAAGCCCTCAGCCCGCCTTTGCCAGTTTTCTCTGAGCAGAGAGATCAGCAGCGCAGGCTGGCTGGCCTTCTTCCCCCTAGTGGCATTATAGAGATCGCCTTGGCAAAGGTGATAGAATAATTCTCGTTAAGCATTGGCTGATTCTGCACAGGCCGAGAGGCAACGCCATCGCGGAGGAGGTTCCTATCCAATGACTCTTATCGCCATTGCAGAGAGCGAGCGCCAATACGACGAGCGGCTACTCCAGCGTCTCCAGGCTAACCGCGAGGAACTGGCCGAGCGCATTGCGCGGGCTACTCCGCGCGATGGAACCGTCGAACCACTTGAGGGCCTCGTTCTGGCGCGCCTCTCTTCACCATCTACCCCTTTACCCAGCGTTGCCGAACCGTCCTTCTGCGTGATCGCTCAGGGTCGTAAGGAGGTATTCGTTGAGCACAGCCGCTATGAGTACGACCCGTTTCATTACCTGCTGGCAACTGTTGAGCTGCCGCGCTTTAGCCGCGTCATCGAAGCCAGCCCAGAGCGACCGTATCTGAGCCTGACCCTGCGCCTTGAGCCTTCACAAGTCACAGCGGTGCTGCTTTCTGCCGGCTATGTGCCCCGGCGTAGCTCGGCACGCGCCTTAGACGTCAGCCCTCTGGATGAGCGCTTGCTGGATGCGGTGGTGCGTCTGGTCAGGCTGCTCGACACGCCGGAAGAGGCGCCGGTGCTGATGCCGCTGGTCACCCAGGAGATTATCTATCGCCTGCTGGTCGGCGAGCAGGGGAGGCGTCTCTGCCATCTGGCCCTGCGGGGCGGCATGCCCTCGGAGATTGCCAGCGCCGTCTCGTACTTGCGCCGGCATCTTTCGGAGCCGCTGCGCGTCGAAAGGCTGGCTCGCGAGCTGGGGATGAGCGTCTCTAGCCTGCATCATCACTTTAAGGCCGTTACCGGTCTCAGCCCACTCCAGTATTTGAAGCAGCTGCGCCTGCAGGAGGCACGCCACCTGATGCTCAACGATGGGTTAGATGCCACCAGCGCCGCTTTCCGCGTCGGCTATCAGGATGTCTCGCACTTTAACCGCGACTACCGAAATCTCTTCGGACTACCGCCAGCGCGCGATATGCAGCGGCTGCGCCAGGAACTGGAGAGCCTGGCCGTCAGCAAAGACTAAGTTGTAATGGCCAGGACAGGGCCACCGTCGCCAGCACAGCTCACGGTCTCTGGCTACCATCCATGCGGCCATAGCCATAGGTCTAAGGAAAGGGGCAGAAGCCGGTGGGTGATACTCGTCCCTCCCTGCCGGTGGGAAGACGCCATCCTGCTCCTGACGGGTTACGAGCAGACCAGCCCCAGCCAGATGCCAGCCGTCTCAAGAGATCCCCCTGGCTTCTTCTGATCGAAGGAAGCCAGGGGGATATCAGGAGCGTTGATTTAACGGGTGGAGAGATCGGATTGCAGCCGCTGCCAGGCCAGGCGCGCCTCTGCGACCGATGCCTCGTCCTCAATGGTCGAGACATCGCCGGGGTCGCGCCCCAGGGTGACGGCGCGTAGCACACGGCGCATAATCTTGCCGCTGCGCGTCTTGGGCAACATGTTGACGAAATTCAGCTCGCCGATGACGGCCACCGGGCCAAGCT
Source organism: Thermogemmatispora sp. (assembly GCF_019683635.1). Lineage (GTDB taxonomy): Bacteria > Chloroflexota > Ktedonobacteria > Ktedonobacterales > Ktedonobacteraceae > Thermogemmatispora. Next base: position 5,944 of record NZ_JADGIA010000219.1, read on the forward strand.
CCGTGCGCACCGTCTTGAGCAGCTCCTGCTTTAGCTCCTCGGATGGCTCGTAGTCCTGTTTGAGGACGACGAAGGCCACGATTACCTCGCCGCGCAGCTCATCGGGGCGCCCGGTGACACCGGCCTCCGCAACGGCAGGATGTTTGAGGAAAGCGGTCTCGACCTCGATGGTGCCAATACGATGGCCGGCAATCTTGATGATCTCATCGGCGCGCCCGGCAAACCAGACGTAGCCATCCTCGTCGACATGAGCGGAGTCGCCGGTGTAGTAGACGCCAGGCAAGACGCCCCAGTAATCGCGCGCATAGCGCTCTGGATCACCCCAGAGCGTCGGGATCAGCCCCGGGAAGGGACGCGTGATCACCATGACCCCTTTTTCCCCGGGACCAAGCGGCGAGCCGTCGAGCGGGGAGACGACGCGGGCCTCGATGCCAGGCAGAGGGATGGTAGCCGAGCCGGGCTTGATGGGTAGCATGCCCAGACCGTAGGGATTGCCAAAGATCGGACCACCGGTCTCGGTCTGCCACATGTGATCGATGACGGGGACCCGATTGCGCAAGACGCTCTCCTGCAGCCACGACCAGGCCGGGGCATTGAGAACCTCGCCGGCACAAAAGACGCGCTCTAGCGAGGAGAGATTATAGCGGCGCGGCGGCTCGTCGCCATATTTCATGAGCAGGCGCACAGCAGTAGGCGAGGTGAAGATGCTGGAGACGGCAAATTCTTCGACGATCTGCCAGAGCACGTCGGGCGTGGGATAGTCCAAAGCCCCTTCAAAGGCCAGGGTCGTGGCGCCGGCAATCAGCGGGGCGTAGACAATATAGCTGTGGCCCACAACCCAGCCGATATCTGAGGTGGACCACCAGACGTCGGTTGGCTTGAGGCCGAAGACCCACTGGCCCATGCTATGAATGTGTACCTGGTAGCCGCCATGCATGTGGACGGCGAGCTTGGGCTTGGCGGTCGTGCCCGAAGTGGCCAGAATATAGGCCGGCTCGTTAGCTTCCAGGGGAAGGTAGCTGCCGCTCTGGCCATTGGCCTGGGCCAGAAATTCCTGCCAGCTGAGATCGCGCCCGGCCTGCATGGTCACCGGCTGACTGCCACGTTGAAGGACGACGACGTGCTCGACGCTGCCGTTGCCAGCGGCCAGGGCAGCATCGACAATGTCTTTGAGGTTGGTCTCTTTGCCCTTGCGATAGGTAACGTCCGCGGTGAAGACGAGGCGCGAGCCACTGGCCTCAATGCGATCGCGCAGGGCCTGGGCGCCAAAGCCGGCGAAGACGACGAGGTGAATGGCGCCGATACGCACGGCGGCAAGCATAAGCATGATGGCCTCGGGGAAGGTCGGCATGTAGATCGTGATACGGTCTCCCCGCTGGATGCCCAGGCCGCGCAGGGCAGCCGCCAGGCGCTCAACTTCATGCAGGAGCTGAGCGTAGGTATAGAGACGGCGCTCACCGCGCTCGTTCAAATAGATGAGAGCGGTATGACCGCCCCAGCCACGCTTGACGTGATGATCAAGGGCGCTATAGGAGAGGTTTGTTTCTCCGCCGATGAACCAGCGGAAGGTTGGGGGAGTCCACTCGAAAGTGCGGTCCCAGCGCCGGAGCCAGGGGAGCTGCTCCGCCGCCTTGCTCCAGAAGGCTTCCGGGTTCTCGCGCGCTTCTTCGAGCCAGCGCTCGACAACAGGTGTGATCAGCTTCATAGACTGGCCGCCTTTCTCTTCTTCGAGGACGAACATCCGTGGCAGACGTGGCCCGGTCGGTAGTCCGGTGGCCCGAGAGCCTCTCGTGCTTGCATTGTAGCCCATGAGCCAGGGATCTGAAAAGAGATGGGGAGTGCTGCTAAGAGAACCCGGGCCGGCACCCAGTTGCATGGAGCGTCTTCAGACGCGTCTTCTCTCCCTTCTTCGCGCGCTGAGCCTGGGCGCGGCAGAGAAGCAGGGCGTTACTCGTCCTCCGCGCTCGACTGGGCCTGCTGTGACGCTCCTCCCGGCTCGCACTCGCTCATCGCCAGCGGTTTGCGTCCCCCGACCCTGGGGAGGTTCCAAAGACCACAAAAGTCTTCCTGCTGCATCTGAGCCGCGCCAGTTCGCCTGCGTTCTCTGGATCGATTGGATAGCTATTCTCCGGTTCCGCCATTGACCGTGCTCCTTGCTCAACCTCATGTTCATCTAGC
>NZ_JADGIA010000037.1 GCF_019683635.1 Thermogemmatispora sp.
CGGTCGGCAAACAGGACGGTCTCTAGAGACTGTTGGGGATCAGGGGACCCCGTAGGACAAAACAGCTCGGCCATGATGGTCTTCCTCCTTGCTTGTTTGCCAGTCGTTCACAAGACAGACAGGCAGACACACCCCACAGAACGCGGGAACCTCTGGCCTGCTGGGAGACGCGGGGTCTTGACAAGACAGCCCGACCCCGGCAGCTAGCAAGCGACCAACGATACAACAGCGGACAGACCAGAAAGACCGCTGATCGCGCTTGACAGCCGGGGTCAGACGTGGCATACTATCTCCAGACCTCGCTGTGCAAGCTCCCTGCCACTGGCTGTCGTCCAGAGCGCATCTAGCCAGTGGCAGGATGAACAATCAGCGAGCTATTGGAGCGCCTAAGTTGGAGCCTTAGGCGCTTCCGTATTTTTCCACACCTGCTATTCCAGAAATAGCAGGCTCCTGGCGCTTTCTTGCTGGTTCCCTCTATACCCCACCCCTGTCAGCACAACCCGACAGCTTACAGCCTGAAGCGGCAGGGAGAGCTGACACTCACCTTGTCCTAGGCCCAGTACCTCGAAGGATCACTGGCATCCGCTGCAATCGCAAGTGAGCCTGTGATCCCTACTCGACTGCTGAAGCGCATTCTCAACTCCCTTGGTCAGCAATCATCTCAACGACGGGCTTCCTTTACTGCTCTTACAAGGAGAGGATACACGATAATTACTCCAAAGTCAAGTGTTTAGAACCATATGGAACCAATCTATACTAACCACTGGACATCTACTCGCTGCGCCAGTATACTAGGGGTAAGAACTATGCACAAAACTACAATGTGGGAACGAGTTCTCATGGAGGAAGAGTACTTCTCCGCAGAAGATATTGCTAGAATGCTCCATGTCAATATAAAGCGCGTCTACCAGTGGATTAAAGAGAGTCGTCTGAAAGCGGCGAATATTGGGACGAAACGCCGCCCTAATTACCGGATCACCCGCAAGGCCCTCCAGGACTTTCTCAATCAGGGTGACGCGAGGTAGCTCATCTTGGTCTCACTCCTGTTCCTGTGACTCCGCTCTTCGCCTGCAAGCAGTCCTCTGCGGAGGAGCGCCTTTCTTTACCGTGCAGGCCAACCACTATCAGGAGGTAGTCTTTTTATGCGCCCTAGACGTAGCCAGGATCAGGGACTGCTCCTGTTTCAATGACATCTTCAACCAGCAGAGCCGTCATCGCTTTCTGAAGCGGGTGGGCTTGGCTGGTTTCTCGGCCAATACTCTGGCAACCATGCTTGAAGCCTGTGAAAGCCAGCACAGACCAATGCCAGGAGGGAGCCGCCTTCCTCCCCTGGATGAATCCAGGGGTCCCCGGCGGCATGCCCTTATGGACAGCAGTATCCTCACGCTCGCTGACGAGGATCTACACGCGGAATGGTGCGCTCTGTTGAAACGCTTGAGCGAGGAAGAGCGACCCCACTCCCTCCTACGCGGATACTTCTGCCGGCTCCTCCTGGACCGGCAGCTGCTGGAGGCCGCGACTTTGTCTAGACTGGCGCGCCGCCAATTGTCTCCCACCGTGCCGATTGAAGAGACCACCCTCTGGCTGGAGGGCCTGCTCAGTGGTCGGGGCCAGCGCTTGCTTGCTCTTGATGAGCTGTGGTACATGCTCGACGAGTGGTTACAGCATCTGACCAATGAGCAGTTCATGCTACTTTTACCCCTCCTGAGACGGGCCTTTCAAGACTTTACCGATGCCGAACGGCGCGCTATGGGTGAGAAAGTTCGCTATCTGTACCGCCCTCGCCCAGAACAGAGCAGCAGCGATGCTGCCGGGTTTGATGAGAAGCGAGCACGCCTTGTACTGCCTATCCTGAGCCGTTTGCTGGAGGTACCTCTGCATGCCGATTGAAGAGCAGGAGCGCCTGCGCCGCTGGCGCCTCATTCTTGGCCGTCAAGCTGCCGCCGCGCTCGGACTAGGGGCCGGCGAGTCGTCAGAGAAGCGATCACTGCTCAGTGGCGATGATGAGAGAATTGATCGCGCTCTGGAGATGCTCTATGATGCCGAGCGCAGCGGCGGGCTAGGTCCCTCAAACCCCTACATCCCGCGCTGGCTGGGGGACATCCGCACCTACTTCCCTACGCCAGCGGTGCGCGTCCTTCAGCAGGATGCCATCAAAAAACTTAATTTAAAGCAATTACTGCTAGAGCCAGAGCTGCTGGCCTCGGTTGAGGTTGACCTGCAGCTCGTTACAACGCTGCTCTCGCTCAAGAGCGCCCTGCCCGAGCGCACGCGCGAGACAGCGCGCAGTGTGGTGCGCAAGCTAGTTGAGGAGCTGGAGCGCAAATTAGCCTATCGTCTGGAGCAGGCGGTACGCGGCAGCTTGCGTCACATCAGCCGGACCATGCGTCCACGTCCTCCTGACATCGACTGGGACCGCACTATTCGCGTTAATCTCAAGCACTACCAGAGAGAGCAGCAAACGATTATTCCAGAGCGTCTCATTGGGCATCTACGGCGTCAGCGGCAGGCTGCCCTGCGCGATATTGTGCTCTGCGTCGACCAGAGCGGCTCAATGGCGGCCTCAGTTGTTTACGCCTCGATCTTCGGGGCGGTTCTGGCTTCGCTGCGAGCCATTTCGACACGCATGGTTGTCTTCGATACAGCGGTGGTCGACCTCAGTGAGCACCTGCAAGATCCGGTCGACCTGCTTTTCGGTGCTCAGCTCGGTGGAGGCACTGATATCAACTGCGCCTTGCGCTATTGCCAGCAGATCATCACACGCCCGCGTGAGACGGTCCTGGTGCTGATCACGGATCTCTACGAGGGAGGGGACGCCGAGCAGATGCTCAAGCGCGCGGCTGCACTGGTAGACAGCGGCGTCCAGTTCGTCTGCTTGCTTGCCCTGAGCGATCAGGGCACACCGGCTTTTCACACGGCGCTGGCGGAACGCCTGGCCGCCCTGGGCATCCCTACTTTCGCCTGCACGCCGGAGCTGTTCCCCGAGCTGATGGCCACCGCCCTGCAGCGTCGTGACCTGAACCTGTGGGCCGCCCAGCATGATATTGTCACCGTCCGCCCTAGCCAGTCTTGAGAAGGCCCAGACGGCACCGGACTTTCGCATGGTGAGCGCGGATCTCTATCTTTTGCTCGCCATGCAGCTTTCTTCACCGCGGGAGGGGGCAATCACCGGGTCTCTGTTTCATCGGTCAAGGAGCTAAAGAGATTGTTGAGTGCTTCGGCTAAAGTAGGATGGGCGAAGATGGCGTCGCGCAGGACTGTGTAGGGCAGTTTGCCAAGCATGGCGATCTCTAACATGGCCATGATTTCACCGCCCTCGATGCCGAGAATAGCCGCCCCCAGAATCTGCCCGCTATCGGCATCGACGATGGCTTTCATGAAGCCACGCGTCTCATCCACTTCGAGCGCGCGAGCAACTGCGTTCATAGGCATTCTGGCCACGCGAATGCGCCGTCCGCCTGCTCGCGCCTCGGCTTCGGTCAGGCCAACGCGCCCGAGCTGGGGATCAATGAAGATCGTGTAGGGCACCAGACGATCGCGGGTGCTCGCCTGGCCACCCTCCAGCAGATTGGTTTGCAGAATGCGAAAGTCATCGTAGGAGATGTGGGTAAAGGCAGGGCCAACACGGGCGTCGCCGATGGCATAGATGCCCGCTACATCGGTTTCGAGATGCTCGTTGACCAGGATGCGCCCGCGCTCGTCGGTACGCACGCCACAGGCTTCCAGATTCAGGGTGTCGGTATTGGGTAGGCGCCCAGCCGCCAGCAGGAGATGAGAGGCGCTGACCTGGCGCTCTCCCTGGGGAGTGGTCACGCTCAGGCGAAGCTGACCATCGGGGAGCTGCTCTATCTGCTGGGGAATGCTCTCCATCAGCAGGTCGATACCATCTTCGCGCAGAATCTGGGCTACTGCCTCGGCTACATCGTCATCTTCATGTGCTAGCAAGCGCTTGCCACGATGGACAAGCGTGACACGGCAGCCAAAGCGACGAAACATCTGGCCAAATTCGAGTCCAACATAGCCCCCACCGATGATGAGTAGATGGGATGGAAGACTATCCAGCTCCATAATCGAGGTCGAGTCTAAGGCCGCTACCGTTTCCAAGCCCGCCAGTTTTGGCCGGGCTGGTCTGGCCCCAACGTCGATTACAATGATCTCAGCGCGCAGACGGCGGAGCGCCCCATCGGTTAGCCTCACCTCTAGCTCTTTGGGCGCGACGAAGCGGGCTTCGCCCCTGAGCAGGTCGAGGCCCTCTACTTCTTTGAGCCGACGCTCGCTCCCCTGACGAAAGCTCTCAACAATGGCCCGCTTGCGCTGACGCACTACCTCCATCGCTACCTGCACCTCGCCTGCAGGAAGGTGCACCCCATAGCCGGCAGCACGACGTACAAGATAGGCGACGCGCGCGCTGGCTATCATGGTTTTGGTGGGAGTGCAGCCTGTGTTGATGCAGGTGCCCCCAACGTGCTCGCGCTCGATCAGGGCCGTCTTGCGCCCGGCCCTGGCCAGGGCTGTGGCCAGGGGACCACCCCCCTGACCGGCGCCGATGATCACGGCATCATAGACTGCCAAAGACGCTTCAGTGCTGGTCATTGCTGCTCTCTTTCTTTGCTCTTACAAGCTTGTCCGCTAGTCAGCCCGTCCTGTTTCCTCTCCTGGGCCCCGGTACTACAGCCAACACGCATGGCGGTAGAACATAGTGTCAGCTCATGCTCCCCTCTCAGTAGGAGCAGCAGCGAGGACTGGATCAGCCTGGCAGGCTTAGAGCACCTGCGTCCAGATAGCTATGCAGAGCCAGCTTGTTCTGTAACGTTCCCATTCTGTCGGCAGCTCGCTGAGGACCTGCGTTATTTCCTGGGGTGTCAGTCCAAGATGGTCCACAAGCACCGGCAGCAGATGGCGCAGAGCCTGGAGCACATCGCAGCAGCAGAGTTTTCCGATTTGCGACCCCCAGAGGGGAGCTACGATTTCTCGCACCTGTGGTATCAGACCAAGCTTCATGAGGCGCTCGGGCAGCCCCAGGACCAGCGAGAGCTGAATGCCCTGGCAGAGGAAGAGTCGGCGCAGCCAGTGCTGCACCAGTAAGGTTCGGGGACCAGGATTGAGACAGTGATCGCTCAGTTCGACAAATTCGATCCAGCCGGCAATGGCCGTCACACGCCTCAATTCTTTGAGTACCTGGTCCCAGGCCTCCAGAGGAATGGCCTCCGCCAGAAAACGCTGATGGGTATAGTCGCTTACGCCATCGTCCACCGGTAGCCCCTCAAGCAGGCTGGCCCGCGTCACCCGGCAATTGCGCGGCAGCCGGCGCAAGAGGGCCAGGTTGCTGTCAATCGTCAGGACAGCGGCCTCCCTCCAGCGCCGTGCTGCCTCTTTCGCCCAGATCCCTGTGCCCGTCCCTACATCCAGGATGACGCGCGGGTGCTCAACAGGTGCCAGGAAATGGGTGCCCAGGAGGCGGTAGAGGGTATAGTGCTGAAATTCCAGACGATCCTGCTCGCTGGCTGTGCGAGGCAACAGATAGACATCATGTACGTCAGGTCGGGCCTGCTGGCCCTGGTGAGAATCATTGAGCATGGCCAAACCTGCCTCTCCACAGTTATGATTGCAACGACCAGCTGAGGATTCCTGAGCAATATACGCTTGTGCTTCATTTGTGCACATCATACAGCCAGGAGCCTTGATAGCCGCTTGGCTTGAGGCCGCTGCTCGCACATCTTCGCGCTCAAGGGTAGCCCAATAGAGGAAGGGGCGTCAAGAGCATTGATGCTGTCAAGCTTCCGTCAGAGCTTCCTCCGGCACCTGCCAGCGAGCCAGCGGCCTCGCCTCAATGCAGAAAACTTCGTGGCGTACCGTGGGTTCTCTCCTGGTCAGGATAGCCAGCGCGCACTATAATACTACAAGGCAGTGCTTTCAGACGGAGGGCCGCTCGCTTCAGCAGGGCGGCCTTTAGCTTGCCGCTCCGGCCTTTGCGCCGTGATTAGCCCTCTGTGCTCCCAAGTCATGAACCGGGCGACTACGCCACTACTTCTGCTGGATAGGAATGATTCTGAATTGATGAGGAACGCCTTTAGCAGCACTCTGGGCACGAGTACAGAGTCAGAGCCTGCGTTTTTTCCTTGGCAGCGACAGCACTTGCTTTCACTGCTGACGGAGGCCCGCGAGCGCGCTCTGCGCACAAGGCGCCCCACACTTGTGAGCGTCAGCGGCCCTCTTACGCTTGCCAGGCACCTTTTGCCTTTTTCCGAAGCCCACCAGCTTCCGGCGGTTGAGAGCGCCGACGCCCGAGGGCGGTCCGCCAACGGGACAGAGCGATCAACCGCTGCAGTCTCAGCCGGGCTTGATCCCCTGCTTTGTTTCGCCATTGGGCCATCGCTCGGCTTCACAGAACGTTTCTACTGGCAAGAGCCAGGAGGGCAACAGATTCTGGTTGGTCTAGGTAGCGCAGTCACGCTGGAGGCCCAGGGGCCGGCACGCTTCCGCCAGTTGGCCGGGGCCTGGCAACGCCTGGCCACAGAGGCCCTGGTGGCGGCGAAGCCAGCGCCCGCAGCCCACAAGCAGCCCCTCTTGTTCGGCGGCTTCGCTTTTGATCCAGAGCAACCGCGCTCAACGCTCTGGGAGGGCTTCCCCGATGGGCTATTGCTGCTCCCCACTTTCCTGTTTACCTTTGCTGCCCCTGAACCCACCTTAACGGTTAACGTACTGGTCTCGGCAGAAAGGGACTCGCTTCAGCTAGGAGGCGATATTTTGGCGCAATTGGAAGCCCTGGCCCAGGCGCTGATTAGCCTCCCCGGTGTCCCTCCTCCTATACCCGCCGCCGCAACACCGTCCTCTCTACACCTTGAGCCGTTGCTGCCGCCAGCAGTCTGGATGGAACAGGTTGCCCAGGTAGTCCGTCAGATCCGCCTCGGCGCCTACGAAAAGGTGGTGCTCGCACGGGCAGTGCGCCTGCTCCGCCAGGATGGGAGCTTTGAGCCAGAGCCAGCCCTCCGGCGTCTACGCGAGGGGTACCAGGAGGCCTATCTCTTCGCGTTTAGCCGCGCCGGACGCTGCTTTCTGGGAGCGACGCCCGAACGCCTCGTGCAGGCCCACGGTGGGGCGCTAGAGACTATGGCCCTGGCCGGCTCCGCGCCCCGCGGTCGCACTCCCCACGAGGATGAGCAGCGAGCCTGTGAGTTGCTGCGCAGCAGCAAGAATCAGCGCGAACATCAGATCGTCGTGGAGATGCTTCGGCAAGCCCTCGACAGTCTGTGCATCGAGATTCACAGCGATCCCGAGCCGCATCTGCGTCGTCTGAAGAATATTCAGCATCTGGAGACGCGCATTACCGGTAGATTGCAGCCTGGCCGGTCCATATTGGAGGCCCTAGAAGAGCTGCACCCCACGCCGGCAGTCGGGGGCTTTCCGCGTGCCGCCGCTCTGGCCGCGATTCGCGCTGGTGAGCAGCTTGACCGCGGCTGGTATGCGGCTCCTATTGGTTGGGTGGATGCCGCCGGTAATGGGTCCTTCGCCGTGGCCCTGCGCTCAGCCCTCCTTCGGGACCACGAGGCAACGCTCTTCGCCGGCGGCGGGATTGTGGCCGATTCTGATCCGGCCAGCGAGTATGCTGAGACCCGCTGGAAATTTCGCGCCATGCTAGGGGCGCTGGGAGTGGAAGAAGACGATGACGAGAGCAGCTTCCGATAGATCGACACCACCCAATCCGCTCTACGCTTACGTTGGAGCCTTTGTCTCCGAGCTGCGACGGGCAGGCATTGCCCATGTGGTAATCTGCCCCGGCTCGCGTTCAACACCGCTCGCGCTGGCCTGCGCAGAGGAAAAGGGCCTGCGCGTCTGGATGCACATCGATGAGCGCGCGGCAGCTTTCTTTGCCCTCGGCATGGCCAAGCGGCTGGCCTCGCCCGTGGCTTTGCTGTGTACCTCGGGGACAGCGGCAGCGAACTTTTTTCCGGCCATTATCGAGGCCAGGCTGACGCGCGTGCCTCTGGTCGTTCTGACCGCTGACCGCCCGCACGAGCTGCGCGACTGCGGAGCGCCCCAGACCATCGATCAGAACCGTCTCTATGGCGTCTATGTGAAATGGTTTATGGATGTGGCCCTGCCCGAGGCCACAACGACAGCCCTGCGCTATATCCGCACGCTGGCCAATCGCGCCGTGGCTCTGGCGCGCGCCAGACCCGCCGGGCCGGTACATCTCAATCTGCCTTTTCGTGAGCCACTGACGCCCGAGCCACAGCTGCAGCAGCTCCCTCCGGCCAGCGAGCGTGAGCCGCTCGCCTGGGAAGGGCGGGCCGAGCAGGCTCCCTATGTGCGGGTCACAGAGGCAGAAGGCGCCGGCCTGCCTGCGACAACGGTGGCGCGTCTGGCAGCCCTGCTGCGCCAGTATCGCCGTGGCTTGATCATCGCCGGGCCACAGAGCGAGCCGCGTCTGGCCCCGGCGCTTCAACGGCTAGCCGAGCGCTGCGGCTATCCGTTGCTGGCTGATCCGCTCTCGCAGGTGCGCAGCAGCGGGCAGCCCACTGGTCCAGTTCTGTGTAGCTACGACGCTTTCCTGCGCAGCGAGCGCTTTGTCGCCAGTGCTGCCCCCGATCTGGTGCTGCGCTTCGGCGCAATGCCTACCTCTAAGCCGCTCTTGCTCTATTTGCAGCGCTATGCCGATCGGCCTCTGCTGGTGGTCGATGGCGCCGGTGGCTGGGAGGAGCCGACGCAGCTCGCCTGCGAAATGCTCCATGCCGATCCCGTGGTCGTCTGCGAGCAGTTGGTAGAGGCTCTGGCAGAGACAAGCGACGGTGAGGAGCGTCATGAGCCTTGGCTGGAGCGCTGGCAACAGGCTGAGCGGCTAACGCAGCAGGCCCTGCGCTGTACAATGGAGACATTTAGTCAGCTGTTCGAGGGTCGGGTTTTTAGCGAGCTGGCCGAACTGCTGCCCGACGGCAGCACGCTCTACGTGGGCAATAGCATGCCCGTTCGTGACCTGGATACCTTCTTCTGGAGCGAACGGCCCATTCGCTGCCTGGGTAACCGCGGCGCCAATGGGATCGATGGCGTCCTCTCCAGCGCCCTCGGCGTTAGCGCCGCTCAGCAGGCCCTGGCTGACCCGAGTCCCGTGGTGCTGGTCATCGGCGACCTGGCCTTTCTCCACGATCTCAACGGCCTGATAGCTGCCCATCTACATCAGTTGCCGTTGCTGGTCATTCTGATCAATAACGATGGCGGCGGGATCTTCTCATTCCTGCCCCAGGCAGCCTACCCCGAGCACTTCGAGCAACTTTTCGGAACGCCCACCGGCTTAAACTTCGCTCCCGCCGTAGAGATGTACGGCGGACGATTCCGCCGCATTAGCTCCTGGGAGGAGTTCCGCAGCGCCTGCCGGGAAGGGCTGAGTCAGGGCGGACTCCAGGTGATCGAGGTTGCCACAGAGCGAGCAAGTAATGTACAGCTTCATCGCCAGCTCTGGCGAGCGGTAGACCAGGCATTGCCCCCAGAGGCCAGTGAGGAAGTATAATGAAGCTACAGGTTGAGCGTCTTCTTCTCCAGGTCAACGGGCTGCATCTGAGTCTGCTCCAGGCTTGCCCGACGGACCAGCAAGATCAGCCGGCCTTGATCCTGCTACACGGTTTCACAGGCAGTGCTCTCAGCTGGGGTTCCTTGCTTGAGGAGTTTGCCAGCGCAGGTCTCAGGGTCATTGCTTTTGATCTGCATGGCCACGGCCTCTCAGAGGCTCCCGCGGCTCCTGAGCGCTACAGCATGGAGCACTGCCAGGCCGATTTGCTAGCAGCCTTGCGGCAGCTCGGAATCGCTCCCTCCGAGGCGATTCTACTCGGTTACTCGCTAGGTGGGCGCATCGCGCTCTACTGTGCCTTTTCCGGTTTCTTCCGCGCCCTCATTCTGGAAAGCGCCTCGCCCGGCCTGGCCGATCCCCAGGAGCGTGCGGCGCGCCAGCGCCAGGACGAGGAGCTGGCCGCCAGCATCGAGCGCGAAGGGATAGCTGCCTTTGTCGCCCGTTGGGAGCAACAGCCGCTCTTTGCCAGCCACCAGCGGCTGCCCGAGGAACGCCGGGCCGCTCTGCGCGCCCAGCGCCTGGCCAATCGTCCGCAGGGTCTGGTTGGCAGCCTGCGCGGCGTAGGCACGGGGGTGCAGCCCCCGCTGCATGCACGACTGCCGGAGCTATCGCTGCCGGTCTTGTTGATCTGTGGGGCCCTGGACGAGAAGTTCTGCACCATCGGCAAGGAGATGGCTCGCCTCCTGCCCAGAGCCACCTTAGCTATCGTGCCAGACGCCGGTCACACGGTCCATCTGGAGCAACCAGCGCGCTTCGCCGAGCTGGTTCTCTCGTTTTGTTCTGATCTGGTACCCTTGCGAGGGCAGAGATCTGACGCAACAACAGCGCAGTAATTATTATTAACGGAGAAAGGGGAATATTACCAAGCTATGCCTGTCAACTGGCAAAAGGTCTGCGATTATCAGGACATTATTTTCGAGAAGGCCGAGGGCATCGGTAAGATCACGATCAATCGCCCGGAAGTGCATAACGCTTTTCGCCCGGAAACCCTGAGCGAAATGATCGACGCCTTCAACCGCTGCCGCGAGGACCCCGAGATCGGCGTGGTGATCCTGACGGGCGCTGGCACAAAGGCTTTCTGCTCCGGCGGCGACCAGCGCGTGCGTGGCGAGGGCGGCTATGTTGATCAGGGCGGCGTACCCCGCCTCAACGCCCTCGATCTCCAGAAGGTCATCAAGTATCTGCCTAAGCCCGTCATTGCAATGGTGGCCGGCTACGCCATTGGTGGCGGCCATGTGTTGCATGTGCTCTGCGATCTGACAATTGCCGCCGACAATGCGCGCTTTGGTCAGGCAGGGCCGCGCGTGGGCAGCTTTGATGCCGGTTGGGGTGCGACCATGCTGGCGCGGATCGTCGGTCATAAGAAGGCACGCGAGATCTGGTATCTTTGCCGCCAGTATACGGCCCAGGAAGCCTACGAGATGGGACTGGTCAATAAGGTAGTGCCGCTGGAAGAGCTGGAGGAGGAGACCATTAAGTGGGCTAAAGAGCTCCTGGAGAAGAGTCCTACGGCGCTACGCTTCCTCAAGGCAGCTTTCAACGCCGATACCGACGGCCTGGCTGGTTTGCAGGACCTGGCCGGCAATGCGACCATGCTTTTCTATATGACTGACGAGGGCAAAGAGGGACGCAACGCTTTCCTGGAGAAGCGTAAGCCGAATTTTTCCAAGTTCCCGCGCCTACCCTAGCCGGCCATTCAGGGGATCAGGGACGTAGTTGCGATGGCCGCCGATCTCACGCTTGAGCGCATCCACTGGCAGGTCTATTGCCTGCCGCTACGCGCGCCCTTTCGCACGGCGCACGGTCTGCTGAGCAGGCGCCGGGGAGCAATTGTCGAGGTGAGCAGCGCCGGCGGTAGTCTCCAGGGCTATGGCGAACTGGCACCGCTACCACCCTTTAGCCCAGCGCTGAGCAGTGTCCTGGCGGCCTTGCCTACCCTGGTGAAGAGCTTGGAAAGGACCTCGCTGGGCGAGGCTCTGGCCCTACTCCAGGAGGAGCAAGAAGCAGGCCGCCTGCCAGCTCCGGCAATCTTCGCGCTGGAGGTGGCTTTGCTCGATCTGCGCGCTCGCGCCCTTGGGCAGGGATTGCTCGCTCCCTATGCCCGCCGCGCCGTACCCGTCAATGCGGTCATTGGCGCGTCCAAACCTGATGAGGCCGCGCAGGCCGCTCGCCAGGCCGTGGCCGCCGGCTTTCGCTGCCTCAAGCTCAAGCTAAGCGGCAATGAGCAGCAGGACGGCGAGCGCCTGGCAGCGGTGCGCGCCAGCGTGGGAGGGGCTATCGCGCTGCGCCTGGACGCTAATGCCAGCTGGAGCCTGGCCCAGGCCGAGCGCCTGCTACGGGCCTATGCCCCCTACGACATCGCCTATGTTGAGCAGCCTCTCGCCGCCGACGATCTGGAAGGATTGCGTCAACTGCGCCGTCGCTCTCCCATTCCCATCGCGGTCGACGAGGGCCTGAGCGGTCTGGAAAGCGCGCACCAGGTACTGCGCCTGGAGGCCGCCGATGTGCTCATCCTGAAGCCGCAGTTTCTCGGCGGCCTCCGACCGACTTTACAGATCATCGAGCAAGCCGCTACGCGCGGGCTGACCTGCGTTCTCACCAGCGCCCTGGAGGCTGGTATCGGCGTCTGCGCCACCCTTCACCTGGCCGCTGCTCACCCCGCCCTGACTCAGGCCGCCGGTCTGGCCACCCTCTCGCTGCTAAGGACAGACCTGCTCTCGGAGCCGCTCGCCTTCAACGATGGCCAGCTCCAGTTACCGCCAGGGCCGGGCCTGGGCGTGAGACCAGACCGGGCAGCCCTGGCCCGCTATTCTTCAGTACTATAAGAAAAGGTCTCTGAAAGGAGGGAGAAGAGAGAGAAGCATGGACAGGGACTCTCTCCAGACCGCAGCGGGTTCCATTCTCCTGCCCGACTGGCTGCAGCGCTGCGCAGAAAATCGTCCCCAGCATCTGGCTGTCCAGAGCGGAGCTTTGCGCTGGAGCTTTGCCGAGCTGGTGCAGCAGGCCACTCACCTGGCCCAGCAGCTCGCTGCGCTTGGCGTCCGTAGCGGCAGTCGAGTCGCCTTGCTAGCCGCCAACAGCCCGGCTTACGTTGCCTGCGTCCATGCCCTGACCCGCCTGCGGGCCATACTTGTCCCGCTCAACACGCGTCTGAGTGAGACCGAACTTGGCTGGCAGCTGCAGGATGCCCGCGTCAATCTGCTGCTCAGTGATCCAGGCCAGGCGGATCGGGCCCGCAGTCTGGTTGCTGCCCGGCCACAGCTCGCCTCAGCTATCCTGCAGCTGCGACCCGATGGTAGCGTCGAGCTTGATCCGTCCCCCCCACAGACGCAGAGAACAACCTTCACGCCCGCCCCATTGATCGATCTCAACGCCGTGCAAGCGATCATGTATACATCCGGCACCACGGGCCAGCCAAAGGGCGTGCTCATTACCTATGGGATGCACTGGTGGAATGCTATCGGCTCGGCGCTAAACCTGGGTCACCACCTCGACGACTGCTGGCTGGCCTGCCTGCCTTTCTTCCATATCGGCGGCCTGACCATCATCATGCGCAGTGCCATCTACGGCATCAGCATCAATGTTCACGAGAAATTCGACGCCCGAGCTGTCAATCACTCTATTTTCAGTGAGGGCGTCACGATCATCTCGGTCGTGGCTGTTATGTTGCAGCGCATGCTGGAGGCGCTGGAGAGCGAACAACCCGGAACAGGCTATCCAGCATACCTGCGCTGCGTCCTTCTCGGTGGAGGGCCGGCGCCGCGCCCCTTGCTCGAAGCCTGCGCAGCGCGCGGCATTCCCGTCGTCCAGACCTATGGCCTGACTGAAGCCTGCTCACAGGCGGCCACACTGTCGCCCGCCGATGCCCTGCGCAAGCTCGGCTCTGCCGGGCGCCCGCTACCTCCGGTGCAGTTGGAGATCCGCCAGGAGGGCCGGCGGACCGCTCCCGGGGAGGCCGGGATGATCTATCTCAAGGGACCGACTATCACCCCGGGATATCTCGACCGTCCCGCGGCAACACGCGAGGCGCTGCAGGATGGCTGGCTGGCTACCGGCGATATCGGCTATCTCGATGAAGAGGGCTATCTCTACGTGCTTGATCGTCGCTCCGATCTGATCATCTCGGGCGGCGAGAACATCTATCCCGCTGAAATTGAAGCCGCCTTGTTGAGCCATCCCGCCGTTGCGGAGGCCGGTGTCTGCGGCCAGCCCGACCCGCGTTGGGGCCAGGTGCCGATCGCTTTCGTGCGTCTGCACCCGGGCCAGTCAACGAGCACCGAGTCGCTGCTCTCCCATCTGCAAACACGTCTGGCACGCTATAAGCTGCCACGCGCTATCTACTTTGTGGGCGAGCTGCCGCGCAACTCCTCTGGCAAATTATTGCGCCGCCAGCTTCCCTCTCTGCTTGATCATGCGCTAGACTGAGGGTAAAGTCGCCCTGGTAGCACTGCAGGTAGCTCAGCAGCGACTTCGACCTCAGTACGCCTAGCTCGCAGAGCAAAGAAGCGAAGGAAGAGAAAGGAGCCACACCAGTGCAACGCATCGCCTTCTTGATGAGCGTGAAGCCCGGCTACGAGGAGGAATATAAGCGCCGTCACGATGAAATCTGGCCAGAGATGCTGGAGGCGTTGCATCGCGCCGGCGCCCGCAACTATAGCATCTTCCGCCACGGGACCCAGCTTTTCGCCTACCTCGAAACCGATGACTTCGAGCGCATGGCCAAAACTCTGGCAGCGGACCCGGTCAATCAGCGCTGGCAGCAGTGGATGGCCGAAATCATGACCCAGGAGATCGATCCACAGACCCATTGGCCGCCGCTGCTACCTGAAATGTTTCATATGGATTAACATCGCAGCTTACCCCTTAGTTGAGCTACTCTCTGGGTGCGGGGTCGCCCAGGCCCTCCTGGTCTTGGGCGGCCTCGTCTTCTTATGAGCTGGCTCCCCCAGGGGTTCTTTGCCAGATCAGGTGACCAACGCAGCGGCTCAGTTCTCCCCTGTCTCTCTGTCACCGTTCTCATTCGTGTTGAGAGAGGTGATGCATCGCTTCAGGTGAAAAAGCTTGACCATTGTCATAGCACGTCATGGAGGTCACCATGCCCGACAAAAAGCCCCTCAAAGGGGTAGGCGAAAAAGAAGAGCGACAGTACGAACACATCAAAGAAGAGGCAGAGAAGAGCGGTCGCTACGGCAAGCGAGCACGAGAGGTAGCTGCCCGCACCGTCATGAAGCAACACCACGAGAAAGGGCATAAGCCAGGCGAGTAGCAGCTCGTCTCTTCACCGCCCACTTCTGTGCAGAGAGGGGGTGCTCGCCCGAGGCCAGGGAAGAGCAGCCTGCTTCTCTGCCCGCGCCCGGTGATCTGGACAGGTGCACAGGGGCCGGGCACCAGGCGAGCCTCCGCCTCTCCCTGCTTTCCTCGTCTCTCGGAACTTACCAAAAGCAAGACAGTCTCCGAAGCCATCCGCTCTTGACACTCCCGCCGCAATTGCCTATAACTAAACCAACAGGAGAGGTGGAGGTTTCCGGTCCATTGCTGGGCAGCCAGTCAGGGCGGGAGAGGAGCCAGCCCTTCACAATCCTCCCAGGCAGGGCTGGAGCCAAGCCAGGCATGCAGCTACAACCCAAGAGCAGTCTCGGCAGCGCAGCCAGGCCACATGTCGAAACCGCCTGCGGCATCCCCTCGCTCATAATGGGCTATGGACTGGAAGATGGAGCCGCACGCGGCATCGATGAAGAAGTCAGCTACCAGCCGCTGGGCGTCTGCGCCGCCATCACTCCCTTCAACTTCCCCTTCATGATTGCCTTCTGGTTCTGGCCCTACGCCGTCGCCTGCGGCAATACCTTCACGTCAAACCCTCTGAACAAGATCCCCTCGTTCCGCAGCGCGTCTTTGAACCCATTGACCAGCTCGGCTTCCTGCCCGGCGTCATCAACCCTGTCAACGCATGAAGATGCTGTGAGCAGCCGGCGTCGCCTCGCCCCCTGGTTGGGCGAGCACTTGCGAGGAGGGAGGCGCCTGTCAATTTTTGGTCTAGTGGTCTAGATGTCTTGACAGATTGCCGTAAAGGGGGTATAGTTTCTAGAGAACTGGTCTAGACGATCTGTCATATTTCTCAAAAGAGGGGTCGGAGGCAGGAGGGCTGCGCCGACCGGGAAAGGAGTGACGAGAGCCGGGCACGGCGTCGCAGTGGGGTGCCCGCAGCGGGGAGCGGGCCAACAAGCGTGCGTTCGTGACACCGATCCGCAGAGACACGAGACGAGAGGGGGAACCATTACCTCAGCACAATCGACAACGACCAGAGCGCTCAGCTAGGCTGCGCCGAGGTGAGTAGTCAGGCGAGGTGTAACTCGAACGGACTCGGGCGCGGCAGAAGCCAGAGAGCACGGGCAACAATTTCCTCGCTGGCCAGGGGCAGGCTGGTACCCTATGACAGCGTTCTCCAGTCTGCGCCGATCAGGTCCACGCGGAGCATCAACAAGCGGTCGATACTCACCGTATTTCAAGAGCCGTTACAGGAGGTTCTTTGTGTTTGGCAACTCAGAGCGCAAAACAGGCATGAAGCGCAAGGCCGGCACCCTGTGTCTCAGCCTCCTGGCCATCCTTGCGCTGCTGCTCACAGCCTGCGGCGGGAGCAGCTCGCAGAGCAGCCAGTCCGGCAAAAAGGTCCTCACCCTGGCTGCGCAAGCCAGCGCCTTCACCGACCAGGGCTTTAACCCCTACGCCCCCACGCCGAATATTGGCATCAATGGCTTTGTCTACGAGCCACTTGAATTCTGCAACGTCAACGACAACACCTATCATCCTCTACTGGCGCTCAGCCATCAATTCAACAGCGATTACACCCAGGTTACCTTTCACCTGCGGCAGGGCGTCAAATGGAACGATGGCCAGCCCTTCAGCGCCGATGATGTTGTCTTCACCTTCAACGCTCTTAAGCAATATCCTGCCGCGGACCTCAATGGAGACTGGGGCTATCTCAAGAGTGTCACGGCGCCCGACGCCAACACAGTCGTCATGACCTTCCAGAAGCCCTTCCCCGGGGCGATCTATTATATTGCCGGCCTGACGGTCATCATTCCCAAGCACATCTTCGCATCGGTCGGCGATGTCACCAAATATTACAGCAGCAAGCCAGTCGGCACTGGCCCCTTCGTTGTAGCCAAATACACGTCTGATCTTCTGGTACTTGACAAGAACCCCAACTACTACCAGGCCAACCTGGTCAAGGTCGACGAAATCAAAGAGCCGCGCTACAAAGACAACGATGCCTTCAAGCTGGTCATGCCCAGCGGCCAGGTCGACTGGTCGGGCTACTATGCAGACAATCTGCAGCAGAACTTTGTGGCCAAGGACCCGCAGCACTTCCACTACTTCATGGCGCCCGTTGACGAGTTTGGCATCTTCATCGATGTGCACGATCCGTTGCTGAGCGACGTGGCGGTACGTAAGGCGATCAGCGTGGCCATTGACCGGCAAGCGGCGGCCCAGCAGGGCGAGTCGGGCCTTGTCCCCCCTGCACCGCAAACCGGCCTGCTCCCCACGCCAGGCAACCAGCAATATATCTTGCCGGAATATGCCAATCTGTCCACCACGCCCAACGCCAGCCAGGCTCAACAGATCCTCAAGAGCGCCGGCTATACCCAGGGAAGCGACGGCATCTTCACCAAGAATGGCCAGCGCCTCTCCTTTGAGCTGATCTCAGTCGCCGAGTACTCTGACTGGAATAAGTGGGCCCAGGTAGTGCAGAGCAACCTCAAGGCAGCCGGCATTGATATCCATATCAAGCTTATGCCGGAGGCGCAGTATCTGACCTTCCGCGCAGAAGCGAAGCCCTACCAGCTGATGATCAGCGGTGTGGGTGGTGGCCCAACTCCCTACTTCATTTACAACGGCACCCTGAGCAGCCAGAGCCTCCCGCCCAATGGGCGCAACAGCAGCTACTGGAAGGATGCCCAGACCGATAAGCTCCTCCAGCAGTTCGCCTCGACGATGGACCCCGCGGTCCAGAAGCAGGCGATCCAGGGTCTGGAGCGCATCATGGTTGAGCAGGTGCCCTGGATTCCGGTGGTGGCCGGCGCTCGCTGGTTCGAGTACAGCACCATGCGCTTCACTGGCTGGCCCGACCAGCAGAACCAGTACGCCGTCGGCTCGCCCTACTCTTACCCCGATAATGAGATTATCGTGATGCACCTGCAGCCCGTTTCGTAGGCTCCTTTCCCTACTTCCGGGACCTGCCGAGCAGGGGGAAGGCCTCTCGGCCCTGGCCTGAGAGGCCTTCCTCCTTGTCTGAGGCCAGTCCAGGCCAGAGAGACGGCAGGCAAATGTAATTGGTCACTACCTTGACCGTTGTTCTGCTTCGATCTTGATGGTATACTCCCCCCAGATGGGGAGATTCTCTTAGGAGCGCGCCTTACCTATCTGCGCTGTCCTCCAGCCTCGATGACAGCCCTGGCGCAGCGCAGATCACGGAAGGTACGAAGGAGTCCCTGAATGCGCCATCTACTTCGTCGCATTCTGTTCTATCTGTTCGCCGCCTGGGCGGCTATTACCTTGAACTTCCTGATTCCACGCCTGGCTCCAGGCGATCCGGCAGCTGTGCTGTTGGGCAATCTGCAGAGTCGCGGTATTCATGTGGGCTCCGCCTACTTGAAGGCTATCCAGGCGGAGCTGGGCTACAATACCGGCGACCCGCTCCCCATCCAGTACCTCGACTACCTCAATAGCTTGTTGCACGGCAACCTTGGCGTGGCCGTGACCTCCTCCTTCGAGCCAGTGACAAACGTCATCGGGCGCGATATCTTCTGGTCGCTGGGCCTGGGCCTGGTCTCAGTCATCCTCAGCTTTGCCCTCGGTTGCCTCCTGGGCATCGTCATGGCCTGGAAACGCGGCTCGTTGCTCGATACGATCTTGTCACCGCTGCTGAATTTTCTGTCGGCAATCCCTTACTTCTGGATGGCCCTCTTAATCCTCTACATCTTCGGCTTCGAGCTGCGCTGGTTCCCTCTGACCGGCGGCTACGATGAGCTGAACGTTGACCCAGGATGGACGCTTGATTTCATCGCGAGCGTGATATATCATGGGATCTTGCCAGCCCTGACGATTGTGATCGCTTCCGTCGCCGGCTGGATGCTCACCATGCGCAACTCGATGATTACTACGCTCTCAGAGGACTACGTGCTGATGGCGAAGGCCAAGGGCTTGCGTACCAGCCGCATTATGTTCGCCTACGCGGCTCGCAATGCGATTCTGCCCAATGTGGCCGGCTTCGCTATCTCGCTGGGCTTCATTGTCGGCGGCCAGTTGCTGACGGAGATGGTCTTCTCCTATCCCGGCATCGGTTATTCCCTGCTGCAGGCGGTCCAAAACCAGGACTATTCCCTGATGCAGGGCATTTTCCTGGTCGTCGCCCTCGGCGTGCTCGGCGCCAATTTCCTCGCCGAGCTGAGCTATACCTTCCTCGATCCCCGTGTCCGCCTCGAAAGGAGCGCCTGACAACCATGAGCCTGGGCAAGGATCTTCAGCACGTAGCTACTCTGGAGCCGGAAACGATCCCGTCAACGTTTCCAAAAAAGTTTCCACGCAGGGATTCGCGGCTGGCCCGCCTGGGCGAGAACCTTCGGCTCGTCTGGCGGGTTTTGACGAGCAATCGCAAGGTGGCGATTGGCAGCAGCATTGTCGCCTTCTTCTTGTTGGTGGCCATCTTCGGGCCAATGCTGGCCCCTTATGATCCCACCGCGACCTCCAGGCTCTCGGAAACGCCGCCCTCGGCAGCCCACTGGCTGGGCACGACGGCCACGGGTCAGGACATCTTCTCGCAGCTGCTCTACGGCACGCGCAGCAGCGTGTTCTGGGGTTTTCTGACCGGCCTCCTGGTGACACTGGTCTCGGTCGTGGTCGGCCTGGTGAGCGGCTACTTCGGCGGGATCATCGACGAGATTCTCTCGCTGGTGACCAATGTCTTCCTGGTGATCCCTGCGCTTCCGCTGGCCATTGTGGCGGTCGGCTACTTTCCCAAGGGGCCGCTGACGATCGCCCTGGTGATTATCCTCACCAACTGGTCATTCAACGCCCGCCTGCTGAGAGCACAGACGCTCTCGATGCGCAGCCGCGAGTTTGTCACGGCGGCGCGAGCCAGCGGTGAAAGTGTGTGGCGTATCATTTTCTTCGAGATTTTCCCCAACGAGATCGGCATTGTGGCGGCGGCTTTTGTGAGCACAGTGATCTTTGTGCTGTTGGCCTGGACGGCACTGGAATTCCTGGGTCTGGGCGATATCAATACCGTGAGCTGGGGAAGTATGCTCTATTGGGCTCAGCAGTCCGATTCGATCTTCTCCGGCCTCTGGTGGTGGTTCGCTCCCCCAGGCTGCTGCATCGCCTTGCTTGGTGCCGCCCTGGCGCTGATCAACTTCGGTATCGATGAGATCGCCGATCCGCGTCTGCGCAGCGAGGTCAGCGAGCATGTGCCGAAGGAACTCAAAGAGAAGGCGGTAACGTAATGCCTATGACGGACAACCAGTCTCTCCGTACACCCAACGATCAGAGCAATGGCATCCTTCTGGAGGTCCGCGATCTGAGCGTTGACTACTACGCGGTCAACGGCATCGTGCACGCGGTCAAAGAGGTGAGCTTCGAGCTGCGGCGGGGCGAGATTCTGGGGTTGGCGGGCGAGAGTGGCTGCGGTAAGTCGACGCTCGCTTACGCGATCTCGCGCCTCTTGCGCCCTCCAGCTTATATCACTGGCGGCCAGGTGCTCTATCACCCACGCAAGCCTGAGAAGCGCGAAGCAACCTCGCACATTGTGGCAGTCAGCGATCTGAGCACCGGTCAGTCGGCTCACAACGGGACTGCACCAGCTTCGCCTCTTCCTTCACCGGAGACAATCGACGTGCTGCGGCTCTCGCCGGCTCAGCTGCGGGCCTTCCGCTGGAATGAGATGGCCATCGTCTTCCAGAGCGCCATGAATGCGCTCAATCCGGTGATGACCATCGGCACTCAGATTATGGATGTGCTGAAAACGCACTGCCCTGACATGAGTGCCGCCGATCGCAAAGAGCGCGCTGCCGAGCTTCTGAAGCTGGTCGGCATCGCTCCCGATCGCCTCCGCAGCTATCCTCACGAGCTGAGCGGCGGTATGCGCCAGCGTGCGGTGATCGCCATCGCTTTGGCTCTGACGCCAGAGCTGATCATTATGGACGAGCCGACGACGGCTCTCGATGTGGTGGTCCAGCGTGAGATTCTCGATCTGATCAGCTCGCTCTGTCGCGAGTTCTCAACGGCGCTGATCTTTATTACACACGATCTGTCGCTGCTGCTGGAACTGGCCGATACGATTGCGGTGATGTACGCCGGCAAGATGGTGGAGAAGGCCAGCAGTCGGGAGTTCTACGCTCACCCGCGCCATCCATACAGCTACGGCCTGCTGAATTCCTTCCCCAAGTTGCACGGTCCTATTCGCCGCATGGCCGGGATTCCCGGCTCTCCTCCCGACCTGCGTGCCGTCCCCGCTGGGTGTGCTTTCCATCCTCGCTGCCCCTTTGCCTGGCAGCCTTGCCAGCAGCTTGAGCCCCAGTTGCGGCCCTCGACAGCTGAGACACCACGCCAACTGGTGGCTTGCCATCTCTATGATGCCCATCAACGTCCAGAAGGGCCGCCGAGCAGCGCCGAGTTCGCGGCACGCTACGAGGCTCTGGCTGAAGGGAGTGCAATCGTATGAGCGTTTCCGAGCAGCTGACGGTGCAACAGACTCCAGAGAAGGTATTGGAACCCGTGCTGGAAGCGGAGCATTTACGCAAGGATTTTCCGCTGCGCACAGTTCGCCTCTTCGGCCCTCCGCGCGCTGTCCACGCCGTGGAAGATGCTTCGCTGGCCCTCTACCCCGGGCGCGCCACGGCAGTGGTGGGTGAGAGCGGTAGTGGTAAGACAACGGTGGCTCGCATGCTGGCCCGCCTCTATGACCCGACCTCGGGGGTCATTCGCTTCCACGGCCAGCCAGTCGATCTGAAGGCGCGCGGCCAGGCCCTGCGCGCTTATCGGCGCCACGTGCAGCTGATTTTTCAGGACCCCTTCGCTTCTTTGAATCCAATCCATAGCGTCCGCTATCACCTCAGTCGCCCCTTGCGGGTGCATGGCCACGTCCATAACCGCCAGGAGGAGACAGAGCAGATTCTGGCGCTGCTACGCCGTGTGAGCTTGACGCCCGCCGAGCAGTTTATCGAGAAATATCCTTACCAGCTCAGCGGTGGTCAGCGTCAGCGTATCGCTATTGCTCGCGCCCTGGCTGTGCGCCCGGAAGTCTTGCTGGCCGACGAGCCGGTCTCGATGCTGGATGTCTCCATCCGCCTCGATATTCTGAATCTGCTACTACGCCTTAAGGATGAGGAGCAGCTCGCGTTGCTCTATATTACGCACGATATCGCCAGCGCTCGCTACTTCGCAGAGGAAACGCTGGTGATGTACGCCGGGCAGATGGTGGAAGGAGGCCCCAGTGAGGAGATCACGCAGCGTCCGAAACACCCCTACACCCAGCTGCTGCTGTCCGCAGCTCCCGATCCGGATCGCATGATGGCTGGTCAGAAATTGCAGCTGCCAGCGCGCGGTGAGATTCCCAGTCTGATCAATCCCCCCAGCGGTTGCCGCTTCCACCCGCGCTGTCCTCACGCAATGGAAATCTGCCGTCAGCGTTTCCCGCGCCGCACTCAGCTGGGCAACGGCCACTGGACACATTGTTTCCTCTATGGCGATGGCGACGGGGAGCCGGTGGTCAGCGCACGTCTGAAGACCGCGAGCAGCAACGGGGCAGCAGCTTCGACGGCAACGGACGGCCCTGGCCCCGACTCTTCCTCTCCGACTTCCCCCTCAAGTGGTGCCAGTTCCTCCCCTCAGTCGTAGAGGCTGGTGGTAATGGGAATCTGACTGCGTTTGAGGCCCGAACGCGCGACGACTCGCTCTGTGAGTCGTCGCGCGTGTTCGATGATTTCACCCTCGTCGAGGGTGAGGACGCGGCGATTCTCCATGACCAGGGTGCCATTGATAATGCTGTGCTTGACGCTGCTGCCAGTGGCAGCGTACACCAGGGTCTGCACGGGATCGTTACAGGGCACCCATTCGACCTGGTCGAGGTCGAAGAGGATGAGGTCGGCCCGCTTGCCAACTTCGACGGAGCCGATTTCGTCGTCCCAGAGCAGAGCACGCGCGCCTTCGATGGTGGCCATGCGAATGGCTTGCCGGGCCGGGATCATGGCCGCATCCATGCGCGCGTCTTTGAAGAGGCCCGCCGCCAGGTAGAGCTGGCGCGTCATGTCGAGGGCGCCCGAGGCAGAGACGCCGTCGCAGCCAAGGGCGACAGTGACGCCGGCGGCTAGCATTTCGGGATATTTGCCGATACGTGTAGCCCCCTTGGCAATCTTGAGGGAGGTGCCGGGACAGAAGGCGACTTTGGTCCCCCGCTGAGCCAGAAGGTCAATCTCGTGGTCTTTGATGGCCACGACATGCGCCAGGACAAGATTCGGCCCCAGCGCCCCAATGCGCTCCAGACGCTCGACTGGCCAGAGGCCATATTTTTGTTCGCTGACGCGTGCTTCCTCAATGGAGGAAGCAATATGGTAGGTAGTGCCAACGCCGAGCCGCTCGGCCAGCTGGCGGGCGCCACGGTGCAGCTCGGGGCTACATGGCTCTTTGCCTTCGATGTTCACCCAGCAGCGAATACGTCCGTCGGCGTAGCCGTTCCAGCGCTTGACACAAGCTTCGAGGGCGGCCAGGGCCTCGTCGGCGTCGCGGAAGAAGTGATGAGCAACCATTTCAGGAGTCCAGTAGGGCGGGATAACCTCCGGCTTGACGTCAGCAGCATGGCGGCCTGTGATACCGCGCATGCCAGCCTGGGCCGCCGCCTGGACGGTGATGCCGGCGTCGTTCTGAGAACCCATGTCCAGGAAGCAGGTGGTGCCTGTCTTGATCATTTCGAGACAGGCTAAGAGGACGCTCCAGTGCTCGGCTTCTTCGTCAACGGCGGAGTAGAAGGGTTTGGCCCAGTTGAAGACCCAGGGCCGCGTGGTGAGGCTGTCGGGGAAGAGGCCACGACTGAGCTGCTCGGAGAGGTGAACATGGGCTTCAATGAGACCGGGCATGAGGAGGGTGCGCCGCCCGTCGATGATACGGTCGAAGTGGCTGCCGTTGTAACGGGCGGCGATGTCGCCGGTCCGGCCTACGGCGGCGATGCGTGTGTCTTCGATGACGACCGAGGCGTGCTCCAGGACACTATCGTGCTGGTCAACGGTCAGAAGATAGTCGACGTTGTCGATGAGGATGCGTGTCATCGCTTCGTTCCTCGCTGTTCTCTTGCTCTCTCGTGTGATTGGCAGAAGAGAGAGGGCAGACAGGCAGGCAGACTGCCACAATGCGGCTGTCCGCTGGCCTGGCTGGCCTCCTCCATAGCTTCGCTTAAGGATAGGAGCGCAGGACGCGCCCGATACCTGGCTTGACGAGCAGTTGGCCCTCGCGATAGACAAGCTGGCCCCCCTTGATAGTGAGGACCGGCCAGCCTTTGACGGTCATGCCATTGGCCGGCGTCTTGAGCTTGGAGAAGGTGGTCTCGGGACGAACAACGCGTTCGGCTTCCATGTCGACAAGGACGAGGTCGGCGTCTTTGCCGATAGCGATAGAGCCTTTGCGGTCGTCGATGTGGTAGAGACGGGCCGGATTGAGGGCCGCCACATGGACCAGTTGTTGCAGGCTGATACGCCCTTTGTGGACGCCTTCGGAGAGGAGCAGCGGGAGGGCAACTTCGATACCTGGCATGCCTGCGGTGACACTCCAGAGGTCGTCGGTCTCGTGCTTTTCGCAGGCAATATGGTCGGTGCCGACGGTGGCAATGGCTCCGCGGCGAATGGCTTCCCAGAGGCGTTCACCGTTGGCGCGATCGCGCAAGGGCGGATTCATTTTGCCAATGGCTCCGATGCGCGCTCCCGCCTCCTCGGGGAAGACCGTCAAGAACTGGACCAGCGTTTCGAGCACGGGGGGGACTTTGTTCCAGCGGGCGGCAGCGTCGACACCGTCGGCGGTGCTGAGGTGCAGGACAACGATGCGGCAGCCAGTCAGCTCGCTGAGGTAGGCCATCGTGTGAATGTCGGCAACCTCACAGAAGGCAGGCCGTCCGTCGCTCCAGGCTTGCAGGTCTTTGCGCCCGGTGGCCTGGATGGCCGGCAGGGTGTAGCGCACGATTTCGACATCCTCGCAGTGAAGAGCGACCAGCCCATTAAAGGGCGCGCACTGCTTCATGGTGAGGTAGGCATCGCCATCGTCTAGTGGCTCGATGTCTAGCTCGGCCACTGCAGGCGCACGGTAGTCGAGGTGAAGCTTGTAGCAGAGGACGCCAAAGCGCTCGTGATAGAGAGGAATTTCGTCGATGTGCTGCCGGTTCTGGATCTGCAGGTGAATCACCACGTCGCAGTAGGAGTGCTCGGCGATGCTACGCTCCCAGCGCGGGTAGACCTCTAGATAGGAGGCTTTGGCCCGGTTGTGCGGCATCATGACGGTGGTTCCCCCGGCGATGGCGGCGGCGCTGGTCTGCTCGACGTCTTGATCAAAAGGATAGTGCACGCCAAGATGAATGTGGGGTTCAACTCGCCCGGGCAGTAAATAGTGACCGCCTCCGTCGATGGTCTCCTGGGCCACCGGTGGGCTGTCGTCATCGCCGAGGGCGCTGATTTTGCCGTCGCGCACAGCGAGCCAGCCGCGGAAGGTGGTGGTGGGCGTGACGATGTGGCAATTCTTAACGACCAGGTCCGCTTTTGCCATGATGGTGCTCTCTCCTCTCTTCTCGTTTATTCTCTTGATGAGTTTATCGACCTTGGTCCTGGTGAATCGTGGTGAATCGCGCGCGAATGGACCGCTCCGCTATGGCTCAGCCCTTTGGCTCGACCTGGGTGGCGACTTGCCCCAGGGCAGGTAGTAACTCATCCAACGAGACAACGGCGCCAATGTAGCGTTCCCAGACAGCAAGGGCCATGTCGTGCCAGGCCGGGTCAATGCCTCCGACGCATTCGCGGACGACGACAATGTCGTAGTCGCGCATGTAGGCCTCGCGAACAGTGGTGTCAATACAGGCGTTGGTGGTGGTGCCAGTGATGAGCAGCAGCCGCCGCCCAAGGATACGCAGGAGCACCTCTAGCCGCGTGCCGTAAAAGGCGCTGAATTTGTGCTTTTCGATGAGATGGCTACGCTGGTCGATGAGGGGCTGTAGTTCGGCGACGATCTCGGCATCCCAGGTGCCGGGCTGGCAGGCGATGCGGGCCCGCTTCTGGGTATGGGGAGTGATACGATGCAGCGCCCGTGTGTGATCCTCGGCGAAGTGATGCTGGATGGTCCAGATGTCGGGGATGCCACAGGCTTTGCAAACCTCCACCAGACGGCGAATGTGGGGGATAATGGCCGCCAGCGGTCTGGTGTCAACCCCGCTGAGACCAAGCGTCCCCTGCGGATGACAGAAGGCGTTTTGGACGTCAATGACGAGTAGAGCGGTTTCGCGAGGGTCGATCTGGAAGTTCATCTCGCTCCCTCTCTTTCCTGGTTGCTTGTTGCAGCACTGCGCCAGACCTACCTGTCCGAGGGCCTGGCCGCTCCCCAGGCTGATCTGATCAGCTGGGCCGGCCAGGCAAGCGGCTGGCACAGACCGACCTTGCTCTACGACAACCCGCTCTGCTTCTTCCTCTCCCAAGGCCGCCTCGACCACGGGAGCGCGAGAGGCTTGACGGGTTCTGTAAAAAGTGGTATAGTGATTATACCACATTGGCAGCGGAGAAGAGAGCGCCCACCTCTGTCCCCCCTCAGTCGGGGACCGGGTTGATCGCTGCCAGAAGTGGTATAATCACTATACCACATCGATGGAAGCCCGGCGCAAGCAAGGGACGCCAGCGAGAGGATGGCACGATGCAGTACATTGCCATGATCGAAGCGATAGCGGATGCGCCGCAGTATCAGTTTCTCTGGCGTGAGCTACCGGTTGAGGAGCGCATCAAAGAGGCGGCGCGTGCGGGTTTTGCCGGTGTTGATTTCTGGGACTGGATCGACAAGGATATTGACCATCTGGCCCAGGTGGCTGCCGACCACGGGATCTTTATCAACTCGGTCTTTGGCTCGCGGCGCGGCTCACTGAGCAACGCTGCTGATCACGCCCGCGTCCTCGACCAGTTTCGCGAATCGCTGGAGATGGCTGCGCGTTGCGGCATTCGGGCCCTCTTTGTCCAGAGCGATGAGGTCGGTCCGGGGGGACAGGTGGTGCCTCCGGCTCATCCTTTGAGCATGGCTGAGCGCTGGCAGGCGCTAGAGGAAGGACTCTGGCGGCTGGTGGAGCTGGTCGATAGCTCGGGGCTGGAGGTGACGCTCCTGATCGAGCCGCTCAGTAAGCTACACGTTCACGGCTATTTGCTGCGCAGCGTCCTCGACACTGCTCGTCTGGTCCAGCGTCTCAATTCACCCCGGCTGAGGCTGGTTTTTGACCTTTTCCACCAGCAGATCAACGAAGGGAACCTGATCAATAACCTGCGAGCGACGATTGATCTGGTCGGCGCGATCCACATCGCCGATGTTCCCGAGCGTGGTGCCCCAGGGACGGGGGAGATCAATATTGCCAGGATCTACCGGGAGATGCTCGCTCTTGGCTATGATGGCCAGATTGGTTTCGAGTGTGTGCCGGGGCACAGTTCAACCGCGGAGGTATTGGCAGCCATCCGCGCTATTTTCCCTTTCCCCGATCCTGATTCTGACGCTGAGCGACGTTAGCTGGCACGGTCATCGCGCGCTCTCGCCTGCTGTTGCTGTCCGTGCATTCCGTTCCGTTCGGTTCGTCCTGTCAGAAGTCGCTGGCTCCAGCTCATGGAGCGAAAGGTTGGCTGGCTATGCTGAAAGGCTCTCGGCTTCGGCTCTTCGGGATACCTTTATTTCTCCTCTTCTTGCTTCTGCTCAGCGCCTGTGGCAACCAGGGGACTTCCTCTTCTTCGGGAAGCTCTGGTAGTTCGCAGCCGATCCGGGTGGCGATGGTTACCAGTGGTCCGGTCAATGATCACAGCTGGAATGAGGACGCTCTCAAAGGAGTGCAGCTGATTAAGGAGCAGCTGGGCTGGACGTTCGCCTATTCGGAGAACGTCTCGCAGGCAGAACAGGCGAACGTGCTGCGCCAGTATGCCCGCCAGGGCTACAATCTGATCTTCGCCCACGGCTTCGAGTACGCTGACTCGGTGAAGGCTGTGGCTCCGGAGTTTCCCAATACGCACTTTGTGATCATCAACGGTCAGGGGACGCTGGCTAATCTGAGCGGAACGGAATTCCGCTATGGCGAGCTGGGCTATTTTACCGGCATGGCCGCCGGTCTGGTGACGAAGAACAATAAGATTGGGATTGTGGCCGCAGTTGATGCGCCCCAGGTGACTGCCGATATCGACACCTTTAAGAAGGGCGTGGCTGCGGTTAACCCGCAGGCCAGTGTTAGTGTGGCCTTTGTCGGCTCTTACGATGACGTGGTCAAGGGTCAGCAGGTGACACAGGCTCAGCTTGATCGTGGCGTGGATGTGATCACGATTATGGGCAATGCCTTTGATGGGCCGGCCATCAAGCTGGCTCAGCAAAAGGGCGTGAAGGTCATCGCCGGCTGGTCGACGGACGCCTATTCACTGGCCCCCAATACCATTGTGACAAGTGGCGTGCAGGAGGTGCCGGGCCTTTATCTGCAGATCGCCAAGCTCTTTAAAGAGGGCCAGCTGAAGGGGAATACAACCTATCAATTCGGCTTTAAAGAGCAGGTGCAGCATCTGGGACAGTGGGGCGACTGGGTGCCCCAGGATGTACGCACCCGCGTGGAGGCGGCGGTCCAGCAGTATCTGGCCGGGAAGCTGAATATCGGCCTGGCAACCTCCGCCTAGGGCTGAGATCACCGGCTGAGCCTCGATGGCTCGTGAGATGCTTTTTCCTTCCCGTCTGCGGCCTGGCTGGCCTTCGCTTCAGGCGCCTGGGCGTCCGTCCAGGACAGAATCAGGACGGAGGAGCAGGCCAGGGCAGGCCGGGAGGGAACCCCATTGCTTGCTGTCACTTGCAATGCTCCTCCAGTGTGAGCCGCAGGGTGAGAGGGCCAGGAGGTGAAGCGTTGCGCTTCTCTTACTTGTCCCTCTCGCTCCTTGGGAGCAATTGGCTATGGCTATGATGCGTGTTGTGACAGGTGCTCGCTTCGGCCTCGGGCGGCTGAGGCGCTGGTGGCTCTCGCTCGTGCTGCCGCTGGTGGCCATTGGTCTGGCGCTGCTGCTCGGAGCCGTGGTGATGCTCATCAGCGGCTTCAGCCCGCTCGATGCCTACTCTGGCCTCTTTCAAGGTGCCTTCGGGACGCTACCGCAGTTTGCCGAGACACTCAATGAGGCCACGCCTCTGCTGCTGATTGGCCTGGGGATCGCGGTAGCTTTCCGGGCCGGGGCCTTCAATATCGGCGGCGTTGGTCAGGAATACCTGGGCGCGCTGGCGGCGGTGGTCGTCGGCGGCAAGTTCACCGGACTGCCAGGCGGGCTGCATCTGGCACTGGCAACCGTCGCTGGCTTCGTGGCTGGGGGGCTGTGGGCTGCGCCCGCGGCCTGGCTGAAGGTCCGCTTCGGCATCAATGAGGTCATCACGAGCATCCTGCTCAACTACATTGCGATCTATTTCATTGACTATATGATCTCCGGCCCAATCCACGCTCCAGGTTTTACAGCTGCCCCGACCTCATTCCCGGTCCAACAGGATGCCACCTTCCCTATTCTGGTGCGAGGCAGCGATCTAAACGCCGGTTTCCTCCTGGCGCTGCTGGCTCTGGTGGTGATCTTTGTCTTGCTGCGCTACACAACCTGGGGCTACCGCATGCGTCTGGTGGGTCTGAACCGCGAGGCGGCCCGTCACGCTGGGGTACATGTTGACCGCGTCTACCTGCTCTCCTTCTTCATCAGCGGGGCGCTGGCCGGCCTGGCTGGGGCAATCGAGATCCTGGGCTATCGCTACCAGCTGATCACTGGCTTCGCTCCCAATACGGGCTACGATGCCATCGCCGTCGCGCTGCTTGGTGGCTTGAACCCTGGTGGCGTGGGGCTGGCAGCCCTCTTTTTCGGAGCTTTAGCCAACGGTGCTTCGGCTATGGAGGCCATCGCCCAGCTGCCATCACAGCTGGCGGACATTGTACGGACTCTGGCTATTCTGGCTGTACTGGCCGTTTCGTCGCCGGTCATTCTCGATCTGGTGCGCCAGCGCCAGAGCGGTGGACAGACGGCGGGCGGGAGCGATCCGTCAGCCAAGGCCACCGGAGCGGATGGGCAGCCGCCGACGAGTAGTCTTGAGCCTGAGACCTTTGTTGCAGAGTGAGGGAGTGCCTATGCGCAAGCAACAGTCGCGACAGTGGCTCTGGGTCGTCCTGGCCATCGTGCTGCTGCTGGTCTGTCTGATGATTCTCAATCTGGTGACGGGCCGCCGATCCGCCAACGGCCAGGGAGTTGGTGGTCTGATTGCGCTCCTCACTTCGCCTGATTTTGTGGTGGCTTCGCTGGTGGCCATGACGCCGCTGTTGCTGGCTGCGCTCGGCGGGCTGTTCAACGAGCTGGCGGGAGTGCTGAATCTGGCTCTGGAGGCTATCATGCTCTGCGGAGCCCTGGCGGCCTATATGGGCGCGCTGGCCGGTCATAGTCCCTGGGTCGGTCTGCTGCTGGCAATTGTGGTCGGGATGTTGATCGCTCTGGTGCATGCCTGGTTCTCGGTGACGCTCCGCGTCGATCAGATCGTAAGCGCGGTTGGCCTCAATCTCTTCGCAATGGCGGCGACAGCCTATGTGTTTCGCCTGCGCTTCGGCAATGTGTCGCAGTTTCCTTCGGCCCCCGGCTTCGGGACGCTTTCATTTCCGCTGCTCAGCTCGCTTCCCTACATCGGACCGGCCTTCTTTCAGTTGAATGCCCTGGTCTACATCGCCCTGGCCCTGGTCCCGGTGACCTGGTTTGTTCTTTATCGCACCACCTGGGGCCTGGCCGTGCGCGCGGTTGGCGAGAAGCCACTGGCGGCGACCACGGTCGGCATCGAGGTGCAGCGCGTACGCTATCTGGCTTTGCTGGTTTGTGGAGCTTTGGCCGGCGCTGGCGGCGCTGCCCTGGTGAGCGCCAGCGGTGTGAATGCATTTCAGGAGAATATGACTGCGGGGCGTGGCTATGTGGCCTTTGCGGCGATCGTCTTCGGGCGCTGGCATCCTCTCGGCATTCTGTTGGGGGTGCTGCTCTTCGGTTTCGGAGACGCCTTGCAGATTCGCCTGCAAGCCTATGGCGTGAATGTGCCTTATCAACTGCTGGAGACGCTTCCTTACGTGATCACGCTGTTGGCGTTGATGTTGCTGATGCGCAACGCACGCGGCCCGGCGGCCAGTGGCCAGCCCTATGGGAACGGGGGAGCGCACTCTTTTCTCAAAGGTGCCGCTGCCAGCGAAGAGAAGGCGGCAGAGGATGCGGCACCGGCAACGGCGGGCGCTGTGCTAGAGCTGCGTCAGATCGTGAAGCGCTTTCCGGGAGTAGTGGCTAACGACCATGTGACGCTGGCCATTCGCGCGGGTGAGATCCATGCCCTGTTGGGCGAGAACGGCGCCGGCAAGACGACATTGATGAATATTGTCTACGGCCTCTATCGCCCTGATGAGGGCCAGATCCTGGTTGAGGGGAAGCGCGTGCAGATCAGGACGCCGCGCGAGGCCATGCAGCTTGGTATCGGCATGGTGCATCAGCATTTCATGCTGATTCCCGCGCTTTCAATCCTGGAAAACATTGTGTTGGGCACGAGGCCGGAGCGGGCGCCCTTGCTGGACCTGCGCCAGGCCGAGCAGCGTATTGCTCAGCTCGCTCAGAGTCTCGGGCTGGAAGCCTCACCCTATGAGCGCGTGCAGAATCTGACGCTCGGGCAGCAGC
>NZ_JADGIA010000220.1 GCF_019683635.1 Thermogemmatispora sp.
CTTCTCTGGCCTGCCCCTCCCCTACCCCTCAAGCATGACTATACGACATCCAGCAGCCGCCACAGCCTCAGCGGTGACCGCCGCCATTAGCGATCACCGACAGCGACCTGCGCTTGAGCCGTGACGCCTCTGAGAGAGCGGGAGCCGGCTTTGTGAGGGGGCTGAAACCTGGCAGCGCTACTGTTCTCAATGCGAGCTGATCTGATCCCTGTCGAGCTGATCCCAGCCAACCAGATCGGCCCGCAATGCAGGACATCAGAACACACAACGCGCGACTATTCAGTTCAGATGCTGAAGACAGCCAAAGAGCTAAAACTATCCCTGTCCATAGATAGGAGGCAGTACAATGGCATCACAAGAAACGGGAGAGGTCGCCAAGGGGAGTCAGACGCAGCCAGCCGCCTCAACTTCTCCCAAAGCTGGCCCAGACGAGCAGCCGACAGCCCAGCGCAATGGCGCAGCCCAGGCTGGGGAGCCGGAGCAGCCGCCAGCATCGGCAGCGGGGCCAATCATCCTGGAGGCGGGCAGCTATCGCCCGGAGACCTACCGCCAGCTCGCAGCCGGAGGCGGCAACGTCGTCTTCGTGCGCCGTCGCCAGCCGAAGCCCGCTTATCCCTGGCGCCGGGCCTTCGCTCCGCTGGCCGTTCTGGTCGCGGCCTTGCTCGTCATGGTGGCCGTCCTCAGCTTTGGCCTCGGCAGTACTCTCGCCAGCGGCGGGAGCGCCACGAGCGGGGGCGGCACCAGCCCGGATCAGAGCGCCACCATGAGTGGCATGAGCAATATGAACACGAGCAGCCAGGACGCCAATGCCACCGCCACCGTCGCGGCACTGCCACGGGCGACCCAGAGCCAGGGCAATCAGCTCGCCACCTACGTGCGCGATCCCGACGGAGCCAAACACTTCACCCTGGTCGCCGAGCAAGTGCTCTGGGAGGTTGTGAAAGGCACCTGGGTGCCAGCCTACACTATCAATGGCACCGTACCAGGGCCGATGATCCGCGTCACCGCCGGCGACCACGTGCGCATTACTTTCATCAACCACTTCCACGAGGCCACCAGCATCCACTGGCATGGCCTGGAGGTGCCCAGCCAACAGGACGGCGTGCCCGGCATCGGCCAGCAGCCGATTCAGCCGGGTCAGAGCTATGTCTACGACTTCACGGTCCACGACCAGGACGTCGGCACACACTGGTACCACAGCCACTATAACGACCTGAATGAAATAGCCGGCGGCTGCTACGGGGCCTTCATCGTTGACCCGCGTCCCGGCTCGCCCCAGGCACGCGCGGAGGTCCATGCCGACGTCGACTATACGGCCTTCATCGGCACCCTGCCCGGTGGCTATTACGTCATCAACGGCAAGAGTTTCCCCGATACGCAGCCGCTGCACGTCAAACATGGCCAGACCGTGCGCCTGCGCCTGATCGGGGCCGACACGTTGACGACCCACCCTATGCATCTGCACGGCCATACTTTCACTGTGATCGCCCAGGACGGTCATCCTTTACCGCAGCCCTACCAGCGCGACACGCTGGAGGTCGCCCCCGGTGAGACTTACGACCTGGTCTTCACGGCCTGGGCCGCGCCGGGCAGCATCTACCCCTTCCATTGTCACATTCTCTCGCACCTGATGAATCCGGGGCAGAATGAGAGCGAGATGGGCGGCCTGGTCATGCTGGTGATCTACGACCGTTAGCAGATTGATCAGTCAGTCGCTGAGGCACAGGTTCCCGACAAGCCCCACAACAGAAAGCGCCTGGGCTATCCTCCAGTCCAGGCGCTCGGTTTTATCTGCGAACAGGCGAACGCAATAAGGAAAGGCAGCGACCAGCTCCCACCTTTCCAGTTGCCCTGGTGCTGATCATCCTGGCTGGTGTCAGTCGACCATCAGGCTCCGGCTTCCGGTAGGCCCGGCGTTGCAGCGCTGGCCTCGCCCTCCAGCAGCCGCTCACAGCTCTCCTCGCTCTCCTCTCGCAAGAGCGGCAGGCGCACAAAGAAGGTCGAGCCTTGTCCCTCCTGCGACTCAAACCAGAGGCGGCCCCCATGCTGCTCTACCAGGGCGCGGGCCAGGTAGAGGCCGAGGCCCGTCCCCTCAATGCCCCAGGCGCGCGCATTCTCAGCCCGCATAAAACGCCCGCCGATCTGTCCCTGCTGATGACGCGGGATGCCGATGCCGTGATCCTGGACGCTGATCAGAATTGCCTGCCCGTCGCCCTCGGGCATCACCCTCACCTCAACCGGTCCGCCCTGGGGGCTGTATTTGATGGCATTCTCCACCAGATTGGTCAGGACCTGCTCCAGGCGATGGGGATCGATCAGGGCCACCAGCGGCTCCGCCGGCGCCTGCACCGTTAGCTGATGGCGCTCGGTCGTCGGCTGGAGGCGCCGTACTACCTGACGCACCAGGGGGACCAGGTCCGCTGGCAGGCGCTGCAGTTGCAGGCGTCCAGCCTGCAGGCGACTGAGATCCAGCAGCTCTTCGGTCAGCCCGGCCAGGCGCGCCGTGCCCTGCTGGATCTCTTCCAGGGCCTCGCGCTGCCAGGGGGCCAGCGGGGGACCGTGTCCGCGCTCGGTCTGACGCAGGAGCATCTCGGCGTAGCCGGTCAGCGCAGCCAGGGGTGTGCGCAGCTCGTGGGCTGCAATGCTGATGAACTCGTCCTTTAGCTCGTCGGCCTCTTTGAGAGGCGTCACGTCCTGGTGAATGACCAGAGCTAGCGGCTCCCCCGGCTCACACTGGCGCAACAGCTCGCCTTGCAGAGCTTCGGGAGGGACATGCAGCGGCAGAGCGCTCACCAGTACAGGGAGCCGGGTCCCATCGGCACGGCGAATCTGCTCCTGATAGAGCGAGATCGCCTGTTGCTCGCGCAGGACACGCAGCGTGATCAGTTCTTCGGGGATCAGGGCCTTGCCTCGCAGATCGCTGATGACGATGCCATGCTCCTGCAGAAATTCCAGAAACGGCAGACCCGGCGGCCAATCGGCCCCCCAGACCCGGCGCACGGCTTGATTGGCCAACAGGAGACGGGCCTGCTCGCCGGCGACCAGGGCCATAGCAAAAGGCAGGACCTCAAAGAGCTGCTCCAGCAGCGAGAGATGGCCAGCCAGCATGGCCCGCGCCTCACGCTCGCGCTGGCGCCGCTCACTGATATCGCGATTGATCTCCAGGGTGGCCAGAACCTGGCCCTGCTGGTCACGAACCAGGGCCTGACGGCTCTCGACTACCACCAGGCGCCCATCACGGCAGACCTGGGTTAGTTCCCCTTCCCATTGACCATCTCGCTCCAGCGCGGTCCGCACTGCCACCTCTCCTTCGGGAAAGCCGGTCTTGAGCAGGCGCGTGCTGATGCGCCCCAGGGCCTCCTGCGCCGGCCAGCCGTAGAGACGCTCAGCTCCGCGATTCCAGAGCAGAATGCGATCAAGAGGATCACGCACAATAATGGCATCGTAAGCCTGATTGAGCAGCTCACCCTGCACACTCAGATTCTGCAGCAGGAGGGCCCGCTCGCGCTCGGCCCGGCGCTGGGCGGTCATGTCGCGCACGGCAGCGATGACATAGAGCTGTTCGCCAACGCGCAAGGGGCTGAGGCTGATCTCAACCGGGATCTCGCTGTTGTCCTTGCGACGGGCGAAAAGATGTAAGCCGATGCCCATCGGACGCAGGCGCGGGGCTTTAAAGTAGTGGGCGGCATGCCGACGA
Organism: Thermogemmatispora sp.; assembly: GCF_019683635.1. GTDB lineage: Bacteria > Chloroflexota > Ktedonobacteria > Ktedonobacterales > Ktedonobacteraceae > Thermogemmatispora. The sequence goes on from NZ_JADGIA010000220.1 coordinate 3,698, forward strand.
TGGATCTCGCGGAAGCGCTCCGGCAGGAGGAGATCCAGCGCTTGGCCGAGCAGCTCCTCGCGGCTATAGCCAAAGACTGTCGTGGCCTGGGCGTTGACCTGGACAAGATGCCCCTGCTCGTCTACGACGATGAGAGCATCGGGCAGGAGGTCGAGGAACTGGCGGAAGAGCGCTGAGGTGACATCGGCAATGATCGGGGGAAAGGTCGAGGGAACCGGCTCCCCCTGCGCTTGCTCCAGCTCTCCTTGAGGATCGTGCGCTGTCATGACTCCTCCGCTTCCCATGCAAGCAGACAGCAAGGCCGCTCAGCGATCGAAGTCAGGGGCGGTTGCGCTCGCTTCGCCTGGCGTTGCTGCCTGTAGATGCTGCAAGCTCTCGCCAGAAGGATTATAGCATCGCCGGCTGCCAGCGACAAGCGCAGCATCCAGCCAGAACGGCCCGCCCGCCAGGCTGGCTGCTCTGCTCTGGCCTACCATTTTTCTTTTCAGAGCAGCCAGCCAGCCAGCCCAGACCAGACCCTATCAGCTTTGAACAGAGACGGTCAGCTTCATGCCGGCTTCATAGTGGCCCGGCAGAAAACAGGCAAACTCGGGATGCGAGCCAGCCGCAGTGCGGGGGAAGGTATAATCGAGGGTCACAGTGGCCCCGGATGGAATGTTCTCCACCATCGCCAGGGCCATATGGTCCATTTCATCCATCGACATATGCTGCGCCATCGACCCCATACTGTGCGGCATGATCATAAACTCGTGGGCAACCACCCCTTGATTGGTAATCACAAAGTGGTAGGGCACATCGGGCTTAAAAGTGGTCAGTGAGGCCTGGATGGCAAAGTCACGCTCTGTAATCGCAACGGTCTGCGCCCCAGCGGGAGCTGAAGTCTGCGTCGGCGCCGATCCACCACAGGCCGCCAGCATGAGGGCCAGGGGGACCAGTAGCGCGAGCCATCGTCGCCAGTTCCAGATATGGCGCATACGCTTCTCTCTTCCACTCCTTTCTCATCCGGCCCGGATCGTCTGGTAGACGGAACCGCAGCAGCTGGAGCGGCCAGAACCGGACGACCCGCTGTCTTGTTCTCACGTCTCTACTCAGAACATACTATACTGGCAAGCATCGAAGACCCAGAACCACGAGCAGTCGAGGTCGGGCCAGGGCGGCCTGGCACCATCCTGGCCCGGTTGCCCGGGATCACAGCGAGAGGCTTTCCTCAGCCTTTTGCCGACCGGCACTGGTCGGCTCTCCGTCTGCGCTGGTCAGCGCCAGGACGGACAAGGTCGGCAGTCCAGGCTCAGGCCCAGAGCGCTGGGCCTGGGGAGCACGCGCCACCTGATACGCCTGCAGGATCGAACGGGCGGAAACGTAGCCCACCAGATGTCTGGAGCCAGCCCTCTCCTCCACCACCGGTAACCAATCGCAGCGCTGGTCGAGCAGCACCGCCAGCACCCGATCAAGCGGGTCAGAGGGCGTCACCGCCAGGGTCTGCCGCGACTCAAGCAGCTCCGCTACACGCCGCCGCTCCCGTTCGGCAGCTTCCACCGCCAGCACCTGCGCTAGCGTCAGCCTGCCCAGGCAGGTCCCCCGCTCATCGAGGACCGCCACGCTGTCGATCTGCCACTCCCTCAGCAACGACTCGGCCTCGGAGAGCGATAGGTTGGCTGCCAGCACAGGCTGAGGAGGCAGCAGCGCTTGACGGACCTGGAGGAGCGAGAGCAGGGGCCACGACCAGCGCCGGCGATGGGCCGGCGAATCGGCCCGTGTTCGCAGCTGATTGCTGTAGATCGATTGCTCGCCGACGATGAGCACGGCTATCCCTACGGCCAGCATAGCCGGGGCCAGGAGCGAAAGATTGCCAGTCATCTCAGCGACCATCAGCATGACCGCCAGCGGCGCATGAGCGATTCCGCCGAAGAGCGCCATCATCGCTACGATCACAAACGGAGCAGGCACCCCCGGCAAACCCGGCACCAGGGGAGTCAGCAGGCGCCAAAACGCTGCGCCGACGGCAGCTCCGATCACCATACCGGGGCCGAAGATACCACCCGAGCCACCCGAGCCAATAGAGAGGCCGGTCGCCAGGATCTTGAGGAAGGGAAGCGCCAGTAGCACCCACAGCGGCCACGCGCTCAGGCCCGGCCCCATCCAGAGCTGCACCCAACCATAGCCCATGCCCAGGATCTGAGGGACCGCCAGACCGATGAGACCCACCAGCAGGCCGCCCAGGCCCGGCTTGAGCCAGCGCGGGCCTGGTAGACGATGAAAGAGGGCCGTCAGACCGTAGAAGCCTGTGGCATAGGCCCGCCCAAACAGCCCGCAGAGCACACCAAGCAGGCCATACCACAGTAGCTGCAGAGGCGAGCTGAAGGCCAGGTTGGCAGGCACGGCAAAGATGGGACTCCAGCCAGAGAAGGCGCCAAAGACGCTGTATCCTACAATCGAGGCGATCAGCGCGGGGAGCAGCGCCTCAACTTCCAGATCCTCTTTATAGAGGATTTCAGCAGCGAGCACAGCCCCCCCAAGTGGTGCCCGAAAGATCGCGCCAATGCCGGCCCCGATCCCCGTGGCGATCGCCAGGCGACGCTCGTAGGCATCGAGATGCAAGAATTTGGCGAGCAAAGAGCCAAAACCAGCGCTGATCTGGGCGGCAGGCCCTTCACGCCCACCGGAACCTCCAGAGCCAATGGTGATGGCCGAAGCGATGAGCTTGATCAGGGGGACCCGCGCCCGGATCGGCCTGCCCTGATGAAAGGCCGCGATCGCCGCATCGGTTCCATGTCCTTCGGCCTCGGGCGCCCAGCGAAAAACAATGAGGCCGGCCAGCAGACCGCCACCAGTCGTCACCAGCGGCAGCAGCCAGGGACGGGACGCCGCCCAGAGCGGGACCCAGGCCGTGCTGCCTTCCCCCGCCGGATCAGGCGGACGATAGCCAATCAGCAGTCCCAGGAAAAAGGTGCTCGCCAGGTGGATGGCTTCGAAGAAGGCGATGGCCCCCAGGCCAGCTACCAGGCCGATGGCCGTGCTGAGCAGCAGCCACTTCCAGAGCAGATAAGGGCGCTCTACCCCCTTCTCACGGCTCTCCTGACGCCCACGACGCCGCCAGCCCTGAAGGAGAACGGTCAGCCAATCAGTCAGCATGCGCTATCTGCCTCCTTTTCACAACAATGGGTGGGTAGTCAGTCAAAATAAGGGTCAAAAGAAGGAGGAGAGAGGCAAGCCGTCGCGCTTACTCTCCCCGCTCACGCTCACCAGAACGGCTGTCGGAGGTCCCGAGGCCATGTAAGACGAAGTCGGCCACCGCTCCAGCCTGGCTGGCAAGCACGGAGGCAGGATATCCAAGCACGCGCGCGGCCAGCACATAGGATTCGGTGACCGACAAGACCATCAGGGCGCTGGCTTCCAGCTCAGGCACTTGCATTGCGCCACAAGCCTGGCCTTCGGCCAGCAGGTGGGCGATCGCTGCGACGTATTCCCTCAGCAGCGCCGCGGCCTCTTGCTGGAAGATACGGTTGACCCCATAGAGCGCGCTCATAAAGACATGGAAACTATCGCTTTCCCGTTCTGCTAGCCTGACAAAGGCCAGAAAGAGAGCCTCCAGGCGCTGACGCAACGAATCCCCCGTCGCTAACGCGGCGCGGATCTCCCGCAGGTGGGCCTGGGCAATAAAGCGCAGCATTTCCAGAAACAATGTACGCTTGTTCTCAAAATAGAGATAGATTGTGCCTTTCCCGATGCCAGCCTGCTCGGCAATGAGGTTAATGTTGGTCTGTTCAAAGCCCAGGCGGGCGAACTCGCTAGCTGCTACGCGCAAAATGCGCTGGCGCGTGGCCTCGCGCGTCTGCTCATCGACGATCTTCGGCATGACCTCGCCTCCTCTGGTTCGGCTGTTCTTGACTGCCGCGTCCCCTCTTTTAATTAATGACCGACCGGTCACCCATATTCAGGGTACACTCAGGTGGGCCTGGCTGTCAAGAGCAAGGGGCGGAAAGAGGGCCTGGCTGGGACCAGGGAAGTCAGGGAGAGAGGGCAGTGCCCAAAAAAGGGCGGTGCCGTGACTGAACCGGAGGAGTCAGCCACGGCACCCGCCTCTGACCGAACGAGGAGTCCCCGGGAGAAAGAGATTCTGTATGTGACCAGCTTCTCCCGGGCCGAACGTCTCTTTGATTAGAAGGGCGGATAGGCGTTCTGGACCAGGGTGTCAAAGCCCGCCTGGAACCAGGCCCCAGCCACTGGTGCGTTCGGCATCGCTCCCGTCGGCTGATAGTTGTTCATGGCATTGCCGCCATAGTTGGGATCGCACATTTCATCGAAGCCCTTGCCCGTCGGGTTGTTCGGCCCCTGCGGGATCAGGCTGCTGGAGCCATCCGACTCCCCGGGCGGCTTGATCCACACAAAGGCATCAAA
>NZ_JADGIA010000221.1 GCF_019683635.1 Thermogemmatispora sp.
GCCGTGCTCGCTACCGTCCCCTGCTGTCCCTCGCTCTGGCCTGGCCACGGGAGGCGCTCCCACCCACCCCTTACTATGCCCTGGTCAATAGCGATAAAGCTCACCCTATCTCCTGGCTAGCACGCGAGGAGGAAAAAAGTCCCGAACGGGTCCCTCCCGCCTGGACGCTGCTGATCGTTCAGCTCGCGCCTGACTACAGCCGGGCGCACTGGTCATGGGATAAGCAGGCCCTGGCTGCAGCAACGACAACCCTGGTCTCGGCTCTGCTCGGACAGCACCTGCCAGCTCCACACTTCTACGATGTCCAGCGCTGGCCCCTGGCCCTTCCTGAACCAGGAACATTGCTGGATGTTGAAGCCCTGCACAGAGTGAGCGCCCCCTATGGGCTGTTCTTCAGCGGCGATGCTTTCACAGGCGGACGAGTGCACCTGGCCCTGGCGCAGGGCCAAGAGAGCGCTTTACGCCTCTTGGCCAGCCGTCGTTAGCTCCCTCTCTCTCTCAGCTCAGACCCACCCGGTAGCGCGAGCGGCTGGCAGTCCGCTGGACGGATATGCTACAATACTAGCGAGTATTTGCCGCTGGCTGGCGGCGGACCCGCCCACTCCGAGACGGCCCAGATCAGGTGCACCAGCCACGAGGCCGCCCAGAGTGAGATGCGTTTTTTTCATGCTCCAGTCGGCTCCTGCAGCACAAGGGGAATGCCAGGCAGCGGCAAGCAGCCAGCTGACCAGTACGTAAGGACCGTGAGGCTATGAGCAAGACTATTCTCAGCACGGTGTTGCTGTTTCTCGTATTTGCGGCGTTTCTGTGGTGGGGGCTTTGGCAATTGGCGAATCGCACCAGCACCGAAGATGTCATTTACGCCTTGATGCTCCTGGGGTGCGCAGGCTATGCTCTGGTTTCTATTTTGCTGCTGCCACGCAAGAAGACAGAAGACGAGCGAGAACGGCAGAGCAGAAAGGCCAGGCATGCCCAACGCTAGTCGCGCCGCGAGAGCAACTCTAGTGTTCATCGGTCACCTATGGTAGAGGAGCGCGCCACCCCCCTTGTGATTCGCCTGGCCTGTGCGGAGGATATCCAGAGCATCGAATACCTGGATCGCTTCGGCACCTCGCCCACGCGCAATATTCATCGTGAGCTGGAGAAGTATTTCGGCTCGGTCGATCCCTCTACGCACGAACGCGGCTTGATTTTTCTTGGGGAGCTGGAGGGACGAGCCGTGGCTAAGGCAGAGCTGATGTTGCCGCCCGCCGATGGCAGCGAAGGGAGCCGCACCGGCTATATCCGCCGGGTGGTGGTGCTGCCGGAATATCGACAGCGGGGCTTCGCCCGCCGCCTGCTCCAGTATATCATTGACTTTGCTCGCCAAGAGGAGCAACTGGAGGCGCTGGACCTGCACGTTTGGGAGGAGAACAGGCCCGCAATTCGCCTCTATGAGTCCCTGGGCTTCCAGCTGCAGCACCGCGAGCTATATTATCGCCTTTCCCTCTAGCCCAGCGGTGGCCCTTCGCCACCTGCTTCCCTTTCTTTGCTTGCTCGCTTGCTTACTAACCTCCAGATCTCTGCAAGACGAAGCGGCCTCCCCAGCCTCACGCCAATTTGTGACGCCCGGCTCTTCCTCTTCGTTGTAAGACTCAGGCTGGGGAAACATCTGAGAAAGCCCTGCCCCGCCCGTTCTCTGGCCGTCCTGATTCCACTGGCTCGCTTGCCTGGCCAGTGCAGCAGGCGCGAGAACAGACTAGGCCGTCTCCCACAGGTTCCCGGTGCCGGTTGGGTAGTGGTCCTGTCATACGCACGAGTATACAACAGGCTTGCCTTACATCAGTATCAGGAGGGAAGTGGAACGCTATGGTGCAGCCATCCCTACTGCCCCCGTCCCTGGAGGCGTGCGAGCAGCAGGCCACGCAGGCCACCACCACAGCCAAACGCAGCTGGTTACGGTTCTTCTTTAGTGAGGATCAAAGCCCCGACAACTACATGGTCCGCGCCCTGCAGGAGCGCGCTGTCTGGATCGGCATCGCCCTGATCCTGCAAGCGCTCAACGAGATCGATCACCGTTTCTACATGCCCTACCTGCTCCCCTACGGCTCGCTCATTCCTTTGGGGTTGATTCTGGGCAGCTTCGCCGCCATGCTGATGGCTCTGCGCCCCTTGCCGCGGCGGCCACAGCCGCGGACCTTGAGTCAACCTTTTCCACGCCGCTGGCAGCGCATCGCTCTCATCCTTATCCTGTTGACAAGCGTGGCAGGCGTAATAGAGCTAGGTCGTGGGGTGGTGATGTGCTTCCTCCCTCCCGAATTCTCCAACGATGGCACAACCCTGGACACCAACGCCGCTGCACTCCTGCTCGCGGGGCGCAATCCCTATAGCGATTCGAACTTTGTGAGTATTGCGCGCACCTTTGCGATCCAGCCCGAGTGGACCACCCCTTTGCGCCAGGGCCGCTTTGCTAACCGCCTGGACTATCCTTCGGATGCTGAGCTGGCCGCTGCTTTCGCGGCAGCTCTCAAAACCGGCCAGGCTCCTGAGTTCGAGGGCAAGGTGAGCTATCCCGCGCTCTCTTTCCTGACCCTTGTTCCCTTTGTGCTACTTCATTCTCCTTTACGCGATGTGAATGTGCTCCCTCTGTATTTGCTGAGCTATCTGCTGATCATGGCAATTGGCTGGCGCGTGGCTCGCCAGGAGCTGCGCCCCTGGGTTTTGCTTCTCAGTCTGGCCAATGTCCCCATGTGGGCCTCAACAACAGGGGCGAATCTCGATATTTTGTGCTGTCTGCTACTGCTGCTCGCCTGGCTGCTGCGCGAGCGCGGCTGGCTCTCGGCACTTTTGCTGGGACTGGCCATCGCTACAAAGCAACCAGCCTGGTTCTCGACGCCTTTCTATCTGATTATGGCCTGGCGCCTTTATCAGCCGCGGGAGGCACTGCGCCGCCTGGGGATTGCTGCTTTGACGGCCCTGGTGGTGAATCTCCCGTTTATTGTCTGGAACCCCGGAGCCTTCGTCTCCGGCGTGCTGGCCCCTCTCAACGATCCAATGTTTCCACTCGGGGTCGGGATTATTAATCTGAGCGCCACGCACCTGATCCCCTATCTCCCTGAAAAGGTCTACCTGGCTCTTGAGCTGGCGGCTATGGTGGCCTCACTGGTCTGGTACTGGCAGATCTGCCGCACACGGCCAGAGGCGGCCTTCTTTTTGGCTGTGGTGCCGCTCTTCTTCGCCTGGCGCAGCCTCTCATCTTACTTCTACTGCGCGGCCTTTCCACTCTTTGTGCTGCAGATAGCTCGCCAGCGACAAAAGGCGACCGCACCCGGGCGCGAGCAGCACCCCTCCCAGCGTCCTGGCTCCGGGGAGCCGTTCCCTGGACTGGTCGAGCAGCGACCTCTACCAGCTCTGAGCGGACGGGCAGCCTTGCAGCCAGCGGGGGCAGGGCTGTTGTCGAGCCTGCCGGGGGTTGATTCATTCCCAGCTTTGCCATTGCAGCGACAGTCACGATGGTCAGGCTAGCTCAGTTGCGACGTTGCTCTCTGGGGGCGGCGCCGGGTCAGCCTGCCTGGCTGCCAGTAGATGAGGTCTCGACGCCTCATGCCCGGACGTGATACAATCCTCCCAACAGAGACAGAGGTATGTCGCTGCGAGGGGAGGAGCAGAATACTACTCATATGGCACGTAAGAAAGAAATTGCCAGCCCGGTCTCTGCGGAGGACCAGTCTCGTCTCCAGAGCCTGCTCGCACAGGTCCCTGATCTGGCCAGGCAGCTCCGCAGCAGTCAGAGTCAACAGGAGGCGGAGACTGCTCTGGCGCCTATTACTTCCGCTCCCACGAGCGTCCAGCTTGCTTTCACGCGAGAGCTGGCGCAGGGATCGCCGGGACCCGCCATAAGGGAGCAGTCCCCGGAGTCACAAACACTGCAGACGCTTTCCTCTGCAGGAGGGCCTCGCTGGAGTGCCCAGGACGCTGCCGATCTCTTGCAGGCTCTTTATCATTACAACCCCGAGAAGGAGTGTCGCAAGGAGGCCAGGCGCTCGCTGATTCGCCTGGAAGGAGCCCGCATTTATCCTCAATGGCAGCCACCACGCGAACAGCCGACAGCCTTTCAGAGCCGTCCCCCACGCTTCTGGAAAGGGCTGCTGTCAGAGACACGCGAGCGGGGTGAGGTCCAGCTCTTCCTTTGCTGGGAAGATGGCTACGACTATGACGAGGCCCGCCTGATCGTGCTCGCGCTGGATTTCTGGCAGCAGGGAGTACGCGACTGTATCGTCGAGCACGCGAGCAAACGCCGCATTGAGGCCCGCCTTAGCGAGCTGATGAGCCATCTGGAGGAGGCGCGCTTTAGCGAGTGTACACTGGCCGAGGGCCGCCGCTTGCTGGAAGAGGCGTTGGGGGTGAGCCGCTGGCGCGGGCAGGAACTGCCGGAAAGCTATCGCTATCACCTGCCGCTGATCCGCCAGCTGGTCCTGGAGGCCCCCGAGGCTGAGGCCGGCCAGGATCGCGGTCTGACCTTCATTCAGCCAGACCTGGACCCGGAAGAGCTGGTTCTCACCTTTATCGGCGCCTGGTCGCTGGGAGACTTCGGGCTGGCCTATGATTTGCTGACACCACAGAGTCCTTTGCGCGAGGGGTTAAGCCGCGAGGAGTGGGTTGAGCGCCGCCGCGCCTGGGCCAACGAGGCGCATCCTGCCCGCCTGACGGTCAGCTTCGTGACCGAAAGCGAGCAGCCACAAAGCGGCCTCTGGCTGCCCGGCAGCACACTCTCCAGCCGCGGCCCCCGCAAGCTAGTCGAGATCGGCTGGTCATTGGAGCTGAGTGAGACGCCCCTGAGCGGCACCTTGCCAGAGATGGCAATGGGAACAGCGGTAAATAAGGAAACAGGCCGACACTGGTTCTGGACGAGCTATACGCTGCTACGCCAGGATGAGGCCTGGCGCATTCACTCGATGACCGATGAGGGCGCCCGCGCTCAGGGCCTACCGCTTCCAGAGCTGCAACAGCGCATTAAGGAGCACGATGATCGCGTCCGCGAGATTTCAATGCAACAGCGCGAAGCTTTGCTGAAGAGCATTTCGCTGTTGGACCGTCCTGATCCGCAGGTACTGCTCGAAGAGATCACACGCCGCCTGACGCAGGCTATGCACTATGAAGATGCGCTGATGGTGCGCCTTCCACTCGACCAGCAGATTGTCGAGAATGCTTATAACCATGCCGCCGCTCTCCGCAACGGTGAGCGCGGGATGGTCTACCTGGAGCGTCTAGCCCAGCGCTTTCCAGGTCGCCGCGCCGATGCCTTGCGCGAGCTGGCAATGACCGAGGATAGTCTGGCGACCCTTTTGGAGCAGCAGGGCTTAAAGGAGCGGAGCCGCCGCTTCGATGAGCTGGCCGAGCAGCATATGCAGGAGTCGCTGGCTCTGCGTCCGACGGCCCTGGGCTACGCGCTTCTGGCGCAGATGAAGCTGCAGCATACAGCAGCCCCGCTGCCTCCGCCAGAGGCCCTGCAGGAGGCAGAGCAGTTGCTGGCGCAGGCTCGGGCACTCAATCCTAATCGGGCAGAGGAGACCATTATCGAGGCAACGCTGGGAACGATTGCCAGTGCACGCGGCAACCAGCCACAAGCTTTGCAGCATTATGAGCGGGCTGCCGCGCTCAGCCCCGATTACCCCGGTATCTGGCTGGCTTTGAGCCATACCCAGCGCGCCCTCGATCGAAGGGCGGAGGCTCGCGAGAGCCTGCGGAGCGCTCTCCGCTATAATCCTGCCGATCTGCAAGCCTATAGCGAGCTGGTGGACCTGGCTGTCGAGGAACAGCAGTTTGGAGAGGCGCGCGCCGTGCTGGAGGAGGGCTTGAAACAGCTCCCCCAGTCGGCTCATCTGCGCGCGCTATTGGCGATGGTTCTGGCCGAGCAAGGCGATCTGCGCCAGGCCCAGCGCTTTTTAGAAGAGGCTGAGCAGATCGATCAGCGCCTGCCCAGTGTGCAGGCTGCACGCGAGATTTTGAACGAGCGCAGGAAACAGCGATGATGGAGGTAGAGCGTTCGCTGACCTACCATACGGTGACCCTGGGGCCACTGACGCGCTCCGGCCTGGCTCAGGCGGAGATTCCTGACGAGCAAGCGAGCGGGACAGGCGAGGCGCCCACCAGTCGGTCCCGGGTCGTGGAGGTGCCCGCCGGTCTTCCGGGCGAGCGTGTGACGATCGCTATCGAGAAACCAGCGCCGTCTGCCCGTCGGCGGCGTGCTCGCCGGCAGGCCCCCCCGCGCGTCTGGATCAGCGCTATTCACGAAGCCTCTCCTCTGCGGGTGCCCGCTCCCTGTCCGGTCTTCGGCACCTGTGGCGGCTGCCAGTTACAGCATATGCGCTACGATGCTCAGCTGGCCTGGAAGCGCGAGGTGGTCGTGTCTTTGCTGAGCGAGATTGGCGGCTTCGATGCCCTGGAGCTGCGCGAGATTGTGCGCGCCACAGAGCCATGCGATGTACCCTGGCACTATCGCAATCACATGCGCTTTTCGGTCAATCGCGAGGGTCAGCCTGGGTTGACTGCCCGCGGCAGCCATCGCGTGCTGCCGCTTAGCTCCTGCCCCATCGCCCATGAGCGGATCAATACTGTTCTGGGAGTATTGGCTCGTCACGTTAATCCGCGCCCCCAGGTTTTGGTACGCTGTGGTGCTGCCACGGGCCAGGTGCTCATGCAGCCAGCCCCAGCGCCGGCGGTTGCTGAGGAGCTGAGCCAGGCCGGTATTGAGGTACACACCCAGGCTATTGAGGAGCGCCTGGCGGGCGAGACCTTCCGCATTCGTCCCAGCTCGTTCTTCCAGACCAACACGGCCCAGGCAGAGAAGATGGCACGCCTGGTTATTGAGGGTCTACTCCAGGAGAGGGCCGCTGTCAGCGTCGGCGCCTCTTCCCTTGGGCAGAGCCAGGCGTTGCCTGCGCCCGCCGCGTCTGAGCGCCGACCAGTCCTGGCCGACGCCTACTGTGGCGTGGGCACTTTCGCGCTGCTTTTGGCACGCTACGCCGCCAGAGTCTACGCCATCGAGGAATCGCCAAGCGCTATTGAAGATGCTCAGTGGAACCTGCGTCATGTTAACAATGTTGAGATCTTGAAAGGTAAGGTGGAGCACCTCTTGCCCACATTGGCCGGTCAACTCGATGGCCTGGTGCTTGACCCGCCGCGCGCCGGTTGTCAGGAGGCGGTCCTGGAGGCGCTGCTACAGCATCCCGTGACGAGGATCGTCTATGTCTCCTGCGATCCATCGACGCTAGCCCGCGATTTGCAGGTCCTCTGTCGGCGTCAGACCACCTACCGGTTGCTCTCGGTCCAGCCGCTGGATATGTTCCCTCAGACCAGTCACATTGAATGCATTGCAATTCTGGAGAGGCAGGCATGAACAACAAGAGGACTAGTGAAGGGAACGGGGGTAGCCAGCGGCTACCAGTCTTGTTGCTGGCATCGGCTTCGCCACGCCGGCGTCAGCTGATAGCGCAGCTGGGCCTGCCTTTCAAGGTGGCAGTGTCCCCTCTCGACGAAGAGGAGCTTGAGGCGCGCTACGATGGTCCTGCTGAGGAGTTAGGGCGCTGGCTGGCCGAGCGTAAGGCAGAAGCCGCGCTGGCCCTGCCCGAGGCTGCTGGCTGCCTCGTAGTGACCGCCGATACCACGGTCATCCTCGATGGAATCTCTCAGGGGAAGCCTCGCGATGCTGCACACGCCCGAGCTATCTTGCGCCGGCTGCGCGGACGCTGGCACCAGGTCATTACAGGTGTGGCCGTTGCCTTTCCGATGAGCGGAGACGAGGCCAGCGCGTCAGGTACTTACAAGGGCCAGAAGCCGGCCCTGATCAGGAGCGGTCAGTGTGTGACGCCGGTCCTGATGCGCGCCTACAGCGATGAGGAGATCGAGGCCTATATTGCCAGCGGCGACCCGCTCGATAAGGCTGGCGCCTATGGCATTCAGAACCCCGACTTTCAGCTGCCTGAACGCATCGCCGGCTGCTACCTCAACGTCGTGGGCTTCCCGCTCTGCACTCTGAGCGCACTCCTGGAGGCAGGCGGCTTCACTCTGCCAGCGCCAGCGCAGTCTTGGCCAGGCGGCTTC
>NZ_JADGIA010000222.1 GCF_019683635.1 Thermogemmatispora sp.
CCGCTGGATAGCGACCATTGTTGCTCACGGTCTGTTTGCTGAGAGCCTGCTTTTTTCCGACTCACTGCTTCAATAGTGAGTTCAGTCAAGGGATGGATCTTTTTTTTGTTTTTTACTTCCATTTATACATTGGAATCAGGAAAGGAGCTTTATTATGTCTCTAGAGTTATCACCTGCTGATACGCAGTATGTCCGCGATCTGGGCGATGGCCTGCGGCTGCGCTGGTCGCGTCCCGAAGACGCTGAGGAGCTGGCTCGTCTGGAATGCGAGGTCTTTCTCAACAGGCCGGCAGATCCCCTTAATCAGCCGCTGGCCTGGCATGTGCGCGAGTTGCTTAGCGGAAGCCACCCGCTGATGGGAAGCCATGATTTCGCGTTGGTAGAGGACACGCAGCGCAGCCGCGATCGGGTGGTGGCCTGCGCCTGCCTCTGGCGTCAGTTCTGGGATTATGAGGGTGTTCGTTTGCTCGTAGGACGTCCTGAGCTGGTGGTGACCGATCCTGACTACCGCCATCGTGGTTTGATACGCGCGCTTTTTGGGCTGCTCCATGCACGCAGTGAGGCTGAGGGCGCACTAGTGCAGGCAATTACGGGTATCCCCTACTTCTATCGCCAGTTCGGTTACGAGTATGCCCTGGATCTCGCAGGCTACTTGAGCTTCCCGGTAGCGATGATTCCGCCTGCGCCCGGAAACGAGCGGGAGCCAGTGCAGCTGCGCGATGCCACACTGGAGGATCTGGCGTCGGTTACGGCGCTCTATGAAGCTCAGCGGCAGCGGGGAGAGCTGGCGGTGACGACGCCGATCGGTGAGGAGTGGTGGCGCTATCACGTGCTGCACCAGCAGGGCTGCCGCACGGGTGAGCACTGGCACATCCAGGTAATATGCAGTGACAGCGAGAGTTTTCTGGGCTTTCTGGTGATGCCGACGATGCGCTGGAGCTCGGCGGTGCCGGTGATGCACTGCTTTGAGATGGTGCCCGGGATCGATCTGTTCCGGCTCTTGCCCTCTGTGCTGCGGGCGATTCTGGCACGGGGCCAGCAGATGCCAGTGCGCAGAGACCCTGCTGAGATCGATCATCTGCGCATCTATCTGCCCACAGAGCACCCGATTCGCGCAGCGCTGCTGCACCTGACCAATCGCTATGGCGAGCCGCTCGCGGTGAGGAGCAGCCGCAGCTTTGCCTGGTATGTACGTGTTTCCGATCTGGCCGCCTTTTTGCGCCGAGTGGCCCCGGTGCTGGAGCGCCGGCTGGCCCAGTCGCCGCTGGCTGGCTACAGCGGCAGATTGAGTCTGCACTTCTATGGCCGTGAGCTGCAGCTTGCATTTCAGAGGGGCCGCCTGGAGGCGGTTCAGCTGGTGGAGCCGGCTTTCGATCAGGGGCAGGCTGAAGCGGCCTTTCCGCCCCTGGTCTTTCTGCAGCTGCTCTTTGGCTATCGAAGCCTGGAGGAGCTGCGCTACGCCTTCCCAGATGTGGAGGTGCAGCCAACGGCGGAAATGCTGCTGCAGGCGCTCTTTCCTAAGCGGCCTTCGTGGGCCATACCGCTGGGATAGGATTGCCGGGCCTCGTGGCAGAGAGAGGGCCAGGGCAGACCGGTGAGCGAGCGAGTGGTTGGGTTGCTCGTTCACCGGCAGCTGCTCCTGGGTGAGTTCAGGCCACTTCGAGCACGCCCTGAGTGGTTTGTTCGATCAGAAGCCGGATGACCTGGTCGATGGCGCCGGTCTGGCGATAGATAGCGATCTGGCGATCGGCGCCGGTTCCACGGGGATCAGCTAAGAGGGCGCGCAGATAGGCCATTTCCCGCTGGCTACCCAGCTCCTCGGCTACGTCGGCGACGAAGTCAAGGAGTTCGCCAATGGCCTCGCGCATGCTCAGGCGGCGGTGATTGGGGAAGTCGAAGTAGGTGGCGTCCAGTCCATCGCGCATGGCCAACCATTTGTTTTCTTCGATGTAGAGGCGCGGCAGGACGAAGGTGGTCACTCCCTGCCGATAGAGGAGGTAGAGCTTGGCCACGAGGGCCTGGCAGAGGGCTGCCAGGGCGATGGTATCTTCCAGGGTGGCTGGCATATCACAGATGCGGAATTCAAGGGTGTCGAAGAAAGGATGGAGGCGGATGTCCCACCAGATGCGCTTGCCATTGTCGATGGCACCGACTTCGATGAGGTCGTCGACGTAGCGTTCAAAGTGGGCCAGGCTGGGCAGGACTTCGGGCAGGCCGCTGCGGTTGCAGCGTTTCCAGACGACGGAGCGGTAGGATTTGATGCCAGTCAGTCTGCCTGCCCAGAAGGGCGAGTTGGCGGAGAGCGCCAGCAGATGGGGCAGCCAGAGGCGAGCCTGGTTCATGACAGCAATGGCCACCTCACGGTCGGGAATCCCAACATGGATGTGCAGGCCAAAGATGAGCAGCGAGCGGCCTACGTCCTGCTCCTCTTCTTCCAGCTCTATGTAGCGCTCGCGTTCGGTACGCTGCTGGTCCTGCCAGCGAGCCGTGGGATGGGTGCCCGCGCTGACGGGTACCAGGTCTTCTTTGGCCAGAATCTCGATGAGACGCCGGCGCAACTGGCACAGCTCTTGTCGGACGGCGGCGATATCGGCACAGACCGGGCTGATAATCTCGACTGTTGAGGCGTGCATTTCGGGCTTGATCTGCTCGCCAAAGAGGGTTTGACCTTGCTCCAGGACGCGCTCGATGGCACCGCACAGTTGACCACTACAGCGCTCAACAAGCTGAAATTCTTCCTCTACGCCAAGAGTGGGACGATAAAGGGCTGAACGACCTTTCATACGTGATCCTTTGCTCTTCAAAGCGACAGGTCCGGCAGAGGTGGCTCCATCGACACGCAACGCCTTCAAGACGATCCTTTCGAATTATACTCTATTTTCCGTCCGGGATGCGACGAGCAGCACCTTGTCCCTGGGACGAGGCGAGGGCGGGCGAGCACTGCCTACGCTACGCCAGGCTCGGGCCGGCAAGCAGGTACGCCAGCCGCCAAACAAACAAGTAGAGCCATTCACCGGCGTCGGGGCTAGTCTGTTCCTAGAATCGAGCAGGCCCAATATAGAGTTGTGAGCAGGCGATTTCGCTGCCCTCTTCTTCCACGTAGAGGCCAATGCCGCCGTTGACAGGGGCGAAAGGAGCAGAATCGCGCAGTGGTGTAGAAGAGACTCCCTGTCCGTTGATAAAGAAGCGCAAGAGAGGGCCATGAGCATCGACCTCAAGGGTATTGACAGCCCCCGGCCCGATCAGCAAGCTGGGAGCTGGCCCTTCGGCCAGCGTCGTCCAGCGCCCACTGTAGCGCCAGACGGCATACGAGCCACCGCCCCAGCTGGCGACGGCAAAAACGTAATAGCGTTGCTGGTCGCTACTGGCCCGGAAGACTACGCCATAGTAGTCGGCATCGTCGTGGGAGCCGCGCACCTGGCGCACGTTGACGGCCAGGTGAAAATCGTTGAAGCGATGGCCGGCGTAGAGCGCAAGAGCGCTGGCTCCCGGCGTGGTATTGAGGAGATAATACTCTCCATCGGCAAAGAAAGCGCTAGAGCTATGAGGCCAGTCGCTGGCTCCGGTCAGCAGCTGATCGACGGGAGCGGTGAGGGCCACAGTGGGCTGAGGGGGAGAGAAGCCAGAGGTTGACAGGCTGGCGCTGGCGCCGTTGTCTGGCCTTGTGTGAGCGGCATGCAGGGCGTAGGCGAGCGAGCTGGAGCAGAGCAGGAGCAGCAAAAGCAGGGTCAGCAGCAGGATCTTCCATCTGCCGCTGAAGCTGGAGGGAATGGGCAGTGCTTCCAGGCGCTGGACGACTGGGAAAGGGACCCAGGCCGGCAGGAGCAAGCCATGTACGCTCAGGCGGAGACGGGCGGGTGTCTCTGGGCCGGCGATCGCTTGCTGGAAGGCCTCGCTCAAGAGTCGAGCGGAGGCAAAGCGCTCCTCGGGGAACTTGGCCAGGGCCTTACGCAGGACATAGTCGACCTGGGGTGGGATACGTGGATCAAGCTCGCAGAGGGCCGGTGGCGGCTCGTGGACGTGCAGCAGAGCCAGCGCAATGGGGGAATCGGCCTGGAAAGGGGGACGTCCTGCCAGCAGATAGAAGAGGGTAGCGCCAAGAGCATAGATGTCGGCGCGGTGATCAACCGGCTCATTGAGGGCTTGCTCTGGGGCCAGGTAATCTGGCGTGCCCATAGGGGTAGACATGGCAGCAGCCTGTTCGCTGATCGGCGATTCCTCAACCTGGCCCTCGCTCGGCAACGCGTCCTGCAACAGGCGAGCAATGCCGAAGTCACAGAGGAAGGCGCGCCCTTGCTCATTGAGCAGGATGTTCGCGGGCTTGACGTCACAGTGGATGTAGCCGCGCTGATGAGCGTAGTCCAGGGCCGAAGCGATCTGTTCAACATAGGTGGCGGCCTGCTCTAAGGGGAGAGGGCCGTGGCGACGTACATAGTGGGCCAGGGTGCCGCCGGCCATATAGGGCATGACCAGATAGGCGAGGCCGGCCTCCTCGCCCCAGGCGTAGATAGGCACAATGTGCGGGTGCTGCAAGCGGCTGGCCGCCTGGGCTTCTTGCAGGAAGCGGCGTTGGAGTTCGGCGTAGGCCGTCCTCGTCAGATGGGTGCGAGGGAGAAAGACCTTCAGGGCTACGGGGGTGGAAGGGGTTGTTGGGTCATTGCAGCGGGCTAGATACACAGCGCTGCTTCCGCCGTAGCCAAGCAGCTTTTCAAGCACATATCCCCCGAGGGTCTTTCCGAGCAGCTCCTGACCCCTGCTGTGCAACACTTCGCAGCACCTCTTTCCTTCGCCACTGCCCCGTCGGCGGCAGCAACGCCACCGGCGAGGCGGGCAAGTCATGCTTGGGGTTTTTACCTGTCTTTGGCGCTTCTCGTTCGCTGGAGCAGCAGCCCTGCCGAGGCGGCGAGGCGAGAGCGGGAAGACAGGGTACGGCCTGGATCTGCTGAGATTCTTCAGGCAGTCCAGCCCAGGCCCCAGACTGGGGCACGCGAGTCGCCTCCTCTACTAGAGGCAGAACTCACCGTCGCGCATAATCAGGCGTCCGTCGACTTCGATGGTGCAGGTTGTCGGCACGACATCGACGTGAATGCGAGCATCCCAGTCGGCCCCGGTATACTCTGGATATGGATTGCCAAAGGCGATATGCAGGCCGGGAATCTTCTCATCCTGGAGCAGATTGCCAACCGGCTGTTTGAGGCTGATGAGGGTGCCGATGGCGAACTCCCCCACGCGGTTGCCGTTGGGGACCGAGAAGAGATAATCGCGCAGCTCCTTGGCAACCGCTGTGTCCTGGCTGGTGACCTCGGTGGCATAGCCATTTTTGATGGTGATGCGCACAGGATGCTTGAGGACGCCGTACTTGGCGGAGAAGAAGTCACCGAGGACGTCGCAGACCACCACGCCGTTGACATCGGCAGGGGCAGTAAAGACCTCACCTTCGGGCAGGTTGCCCCATTGCCCTTGCTCGTGATAGCGTCCGTGACAGGGAATCCACTTCCAGTGCTTATGGAAGGTCGCGCTCAGATCGCTGCCTCTGGCCGAGGTCACGTGGATGCGCTCGGCCTGGCGCACGATCTCATAGACCTTGTTAGTGATCTCATAGACCTGGTCGTAGTCGGCGCACATGCCTTCGGCCATCAGGCGCTCATCGATGCCCGGCATGTGGCCATGCCGGACACGTAGCTCCTGGGTCAAAAAGGGCAGCAAGGGGATGCGAAAACCGATCTCGCCAGGGCGAGTCGTGGCAATGTAGAAGGTGACGGTGGGATGAAACTGCTGCAGGTCCTGGCGCAGGCTCTCGGGAAAGCTTGTCAGGGGCCGCTTGCCGTAGTGCTCCAGAAAATGCACGCTGACGGCAGCATGGCGATCAAGGGCCGCCGCCGCAACCCGACGGGCGATCGCCCCGCGTTCATAGTCGGTCAAGATAAAGAGCCGGTCGGTGGCCGTTACCCCCATACAATTAAGAGCATTCTCGGCCCCACGCTGCACCCTTGCCTCGAAATTAGAGTCGCTCTGGATATTCGTGATCGCTTGCTGACTCATGATTGCCTTCTTCCTTCACTAATCTCACGGTACTCTTCTTACTCTCCCTAGAGAGAACGCTAAGAAGTCCCCCGATTCTCTCACCCATCTCCGTCCTCCTCTCATCCCTGGTCAGGCCGCGCTGCGGCGCTCTGGCGGCTACTTGTGGGATGCTCTGGAGAGAGAGACGCCGCCGCTCCAGTGAGAGTAACGCCTCTGGGAAACGACGGTGAGGGGGTGCTCTCCGTTTCCAGTATAGCGAGAAGGTGAGAACTACCGATGCAGGGCATTGCTATACTCCATACAGAAAGACAGCGCCTGCTTGTTTTGAGGTGAAGCAGAGAGGAGCGGCGACACGGCGACAGGTGGGCAGCGAACGAGAAGGAGCAGACCAGTGAGTGAAGACTTTCGCATTACCGATGTGGTGAGCTATCTCACGCGGCTAGGACTGCGCATCGCCAGCGTGGACGAGCGCCAGGGAGTGGCTGAGTTAGTTTTTCACGATGAGTTGGGGCAGTGGCAGCTGCTGATCATCTTGCAGGCCGGTCCACCGCTGGGGAGAAGACTGCTCTTTATTGTTCCTCATCTCAGTATTCTGCCGCAGCGGCGGCGCCTGAGTTGCCTGGAGGCACTGATGAGCCTGAACTATACGCTGCCGCTTGGGCGCTTCGGTCTGGACCTGGAGGATGGCGAGGTGCGTTTCAGCGCCAGTGTCTATCTGGGCCAGGACAGGCTGTCGTTGCCAGCCTTCAGGCGTCATCTCGAAGGGGTCATTCAGACGATCGTCATCTATCACAGCCTGTTGCCGCGCATCATCTATGGGCAGTGTACGGCTCGGGCTGCGCTTACTGCCTGCGAGCAGGCTTTTCTAGAGAGCTACGAGGGTGAGCGTTTTTCCTGGCAGGAGAGGCCCGGCAGCGAGCAAGAGCTAACGCAAGACGAGGCAGAGCCTGGCGCCTCGTCTTCCGCTCCCGAGCTGGATGCTGCCGAGGTGCTGGCGGAGATCAGGCGCATGCTGCAGGAGGGGCAGGAGCGCGATGATGACCTCACTTGAGCATGCTTAGCACACTGGCCGGCGAGCGCGCAGACGCCGCTGCGTGGTGGGCCGGGCCACCACAGCAGGAGTTTGCGCCCCGCTCGCTTGATCAGCAATCTTCTGCCCGGTTAGAAGGTCTGTTTACTCTTATTCGAATAATGCCCGTTGAGACGTGAACGCAAGGGAGGATAGGGCGGATCATCCTCATCATCTTCAAGGGGAACCTCGGGCGCCATCTCCTCTAGCTGATTCAGCTGCGAGGGGTCCAGCTTGATTAAGCGATCTGCCGTCTCTGTGCCTGTGCCTGTGCGGCGGACGGTATTGAGGCGCTTACCGATCTCCAAAGCAGCCCAGGCAAGAATGAGGGCAGCAACAATAAAGCCGATATAGCCCAGAATGGTCTCATCCATTTGGCCATCTCTTGCGGCACCTCCTCCTCCGAACAGACCTTGTTCCTGGAAACTGAGAGAGGCGCCGCCTCCTTCCCACGTGATTACTGTGCTGCCAGCGTCAGCTCTCCCCCACCAGGGAGGGTAGCGGCACCAGGAGTCACTGGTTGTAGTCTACCCAGGGCAACCCCGGCACGTCAAGCCAGAGATGGCCATCCCGGCTAGCCCCAGCCCGGCGGTGGGGGAAGGAGGACGTGTAGCAGTGCGACGTCAAGTGGAGGCCGGCCAGGGATAGACCCTGAAGCCGGCCCGCTCAGACAGTGGTGATGGAACCATCGGCGTTGACGCGAATCATGATCTGCGGGAGCGGGGTCGTGGCCGGACCCTGGACGACACTCCCCTTCTTGGCTGGATCAAAGATCGCGCCATGCGCCGGGCAGACGAGTAAATGGGTGGCCGGGTCATAGTTGACGGCCACTCCCTCATGCGTACAGCTCCGCGAGTAGGCTGCAAAGGAGCCACCCGGCAGGTGAATGAGCAGCCCCTGCTTGCCATCGGCTGGATTGGTAAAGGCCTGGGCTGAGTTAAGCGCCAGGGAGGTGGTGCCGATGACCTTGCCATTCTGC
>NZ_JADGIA010000223.1 GCF_019683635.1 Thermogemmatispora sp.
GGCTAGGCGCGCGGAGGCAAACCCAGCAGCTGACGGGTAAGCTGGATATGGCCTAAATGCAGGGCTGAATGCTCTACGGCATGCAGAAGGGCGTCGCGCGCAATCAGAGGGCGATCGGCTGGAGCATAGCGATAGGTAGTTGGCCCACTCACAGGCTCCTGAAGGCGAGCATCCGGGAGTGTATCCAGGACCTCATGCATCGCCTGCAGCCAGCGTTCATAGCGCTCCTTTAAGGCTGTGAAGTCACCGCGAGCCTGAAACTCGGCAGCGCGGTCGCGAGCGATCTGGCGCTGCCCAACGAGAACGAGCACCCAGTACTCGGCGGCCCCAACCAGGTGAGTTGCCAGCGCAAAGAGAGTGTTGGTCTCGGGCAATTCAAGATGCCGATTCAGGTCAGCCTCTGGCACATCTTCCAGCTGGAAAAGGACATCGCGCGAGAGGCGCTCCAGGATATGCGCAAAGCAAGCTCCTTCGCTCACACTCATCGGATTTCCTCCATCGGCAGGAATGAGTCTGGCAGAGAGAGGAGAGCAGAGGTTATCCAGTCCCAGCTCGCCTTGTCTTGTCTCTGCCTTGTGGTCCTTTGTTATCGTATCACCTGCTGACCAGAGAATAGGGAAGGAGGAAAGGGTTAAGTAGCTGATCAAAGGGGCTACAAGCGAACTGGGGCGAGGGCCGCAAGCAAGAGGAAACACCGTACCTTTATTTCTGGCGGCAGATCAGGCCGAGGTCTTGCTCCGCGGCGAGGCGTACTGCTGTCAACAAATTGGTGCCATAGGCTGGGAGCACTTCATCGATCAGGCGCATTTCCTGGCCTGAAGCCAGTTCCTGGCGGAAGCGATCGTAGTCCTTAGCGGCGACCTCGCTCTCTGGAGCTGTGACTGTATGCAGGCAGTGCGCAAGCCTTTTGACCTCAGTGGGGGTCAGATAGCCAATGTAGTGACCGAGTGAGACACGAGTGAGCGCCCCCAGCAGACCGGGCGTTAAGCCATCTTCGAAGGGCAGAGCGCGCCGTCCGCAGGCCAGGTACTCAAAAAGCGCCAGTGCTGCAGGTGAAATAGCCGCCAACCAGCCACGCAGGCGCAGAATGTTGGGATGCTCTCCAAGAAACAGGCCCTCTGACGGCTCCTCCTCCCCCAGGTCAGGGCTGGTTACCTCAAAGTAGGCTTCGCTCAGCGGGAGCGGGCTACCGTTGACCTCCTCTGGCTGGTTCATCAGGCCCACTGCGGCCCGCGTGGGTGTTGTCCGCTGCTCGGTCTCTACTGTGACCCTGGTCAGGATCTCGCCGCGCGCACAGTAGCGCTCAACGATGGCACTCCAGACTGCTGCCAGCGCCTCTGAGCAGCGGTGGAGATGCGGGACATGGCGGTAGAGATAGCGATCGCTGAGCGCCGTGAACTCATCGGCGGAGCAGAGCAGGCGATATTCGTAGAGACTGTGGGGGCCGCGAGGCAGGGCTGCGACAAAGGCCACTGCCCGAGGCCAGGTGCGCGCCGACTGCATCGCTGCGGGTAGAAAAGCCTCCTCGTATGCCAGGTTCGTTGCAGCATAAAGCGCCTCGACCTCCTCGACATCGTTGGCTGTGAGCCAGCGTGCAAAGGCCGGCATCACCAGCTCTCGGTAGCTCCTCCAATCAAAGCCATAGGTCAACATCGCTTTTGCTCTTTTTGCCCTCTTCTGCTCTCTCGCCAGGGCCTAGCTACTAACGTAGATCCCCAGGCGCAGTGGCCAGAAACCCAGATCGACACTATCTGGCAGAGCAGACGCTGGCAGGGCTAGTACCGGACCATCCGCTCTGTAACCTTACTCTACCTTTATCGTACTCGCATACGGGGATTTCCCCAAACTGTTAGCTCTATGGTACTCTGGGAAGAAACGGCTGGCTATCACTCTTGGCGTCATCGCCTCCGGCTCTCTTTCCAGGGGCGAGGGATGCAGTTGCTCCTGTATCTTAGAAAAGAGGATTGTTTTGTGCACGGATGGAGTCAACCTAGTATGCATTCTGTTTTATAGTTGAGGAGCTGATAGCCTTATGGCTGATCAAGAACATACTGAGAGTAGAGAGCAGATCATTCCTGATTTCTATGATCAGGAGACGCAAATCTTTGAAGAATTGAGCGCTCCTGAGCCGGCGCGTCCCTGGTGGCGGCAGCGGCGCTGGCAGGTGATCATCAGTCTTATTTTACTGCTCGTGCTGATTGGAGGGAGTATCTTGACAGTAGTGGCTCTCAGACGTGGGCGAGTGACCTATCAATACCAGCGTGTCACGCGCGGAACCTTTACCCAGGTAGTCAGCGCTACTGGTACTTTGCAGGGAACCGTCTATAATGTCACCGCCCCCGCGAATGGCAAGATCAGCGCTCTCTATGTCAGCATTGGCCAGCAGGTGCGCGCTGGCCAGGTGCTTGCAAAGCTTGATTCGACCTCGCTGCAGGATGCCGTCAATCAAGCGCAAGCTCAGGTAAACGCTGCCCAGACGGCCCTCACCGATGCCCAGAACAACCTCAATAAGGTTGAGGCTCAGGCCAACGCTAGCCTGGCCACAGCCTACGACCAGGAGCAAAATGCCCTTTATAACTGTGACCATCCAGCGCTGAATCAGTCGGTGCCTCCCAATTGCAAGCAGCTGGCCGAGGATCAATATGCCCAGGCCCAGAGCCAGGCAGAAGCCCAGATCGCCTCTGCCCAAGCCCAGGTTGACAACGCCCAAGGCCAGCTGAAGACCGCCCAGGCTCAGCTCACGACGGCTCAACACAATCTGGATCTGACCACGATTACAGCTCCGCACGCTGGTGTTGTCGCCACCATCAACGGTAGCGTTGGTGGCTATCCTGGTAGCCCCAGTAGTGGCATCGCCAGCGGCGCCGGTGGTAGCGGGCAGAGCAGTGGAGCAAATACGGGTTCAGGCAGCACGGCGGCAAGCCCAGCCACTACGGCCTTTATTCAGCTTGTCGATCTCTCCAGCCTCCAGATTACGGCCAATGTCAATGAGGCCGATATCGGAGCCGTGAGCACAGGTCAGCCCGTCCAATTTACGGTCAGCGCCTATGGCAATCGTCAGTTCAGCGGCACCATTCGTGCCATCTCGCCGCTTGGCCAGAGTGTTTCCAATGTCGTTACCTACCCGGTCACTATCGATGTAGACCTCAGCAGCGCGCGCAACGCCCATCTACTTCCAGGGATGACTGCCAACCTGACCATCACAACTCTCGAACACGAGGATGTTTTGCTCATCCCAGTGGATGCCGTGAATTTCGCGCGCAGCGCCGCCAACCTAACCCAGCGGAATGGGACGCCGGTCATTGATCCGGCCCAGATCAAAGCGGCCTCTGCCCAGGCGCGCCAGCTCCTGCAGGAGCTGCACAATCTCCCCCCGGGCGATCAGCCGACACCTGGCTACGTGCTGGAACGCGTTGGAGAGCGTTGGGTAGTCAAACCGGTTGTCCTCGGGTTGACCGATGGCAATACCTACGAGGTGCTGGCTGGCCTGGAAGTCGGTGAAAGCGTCGTCACTGGAGCCCAGGGTGGCCCATTTACCTCCCTCAACCAGCTGGGCAGCTAGGCGACAATTGTGGTCTAATAGAGGCTGGGGAGCTTTCACTAGAGGTGGATCGCTCAGGACGCTGTGCCGCCAGCTCTGTATCAGGGCAGAGCGGAGGAGCATGGGCATAAAAGAGAGCATACTCTTCCTAATTGTGACTACTACCTGCATCAAGAGTTAATATGAAAAAGCAGCTCTCTATCTGCCGAAGAGAGGGAGCTGGTCCCCAACTCTAGAGAGAAGAGCAATATGAGCGACCGAGAAGTACAACTGGTACAGGGCAACGAACAATCTGTTTCAGTAACCCAGCGCCGCCCGCCGATTGTGCTTGTGCGCAACCTGACCAAGGTCTATCATCTGGGGGAAACCAGCGTCCCGGCTCTGCGTGGGGTCTCGCTGACGGTCAGAGCCGGTGAGTTTGTAGCTATCATGGGGCCCTCCGGCTCAGGAAAGACGACCTTTATGAACCTGCTGGGCTGTTTGGATCGGCCCACGAGTGGCGACTACTGGCTTGTCGGGCGCAAGGTCAGCCAGATGACCCCGGACGAGCTGGCCGACGTTCGCAATCGGCGCATCGGCTTCGTCTTTCAGGGCTTTCATCTGCTGGCCCGTTCTACTGCCCTCCAGAATGTCGCTCTTCCTTTGATGTACGCCGGACTATCGCGCGCTGAGCAAGAGCGACGTGCGCGTCGTGCCTTGGAACTGGTTGGCCTCGGCAGTCGTCTTCACCATCGCCCCTCACAGCTGTCTGGAGGTCAGCAGCAGCGCGTCGCCATCGCGCGCGCCCTGGTCAATAATCCGGCCCTGCTGCTCGCTGACGAACCAACTGGCAATCTTGATAGTCGGACCAGCATTGAGATCATGGCTATTCTGCAAGCCTTAAATGCCCGCGGTCTGACGATCGTCCTCGTGACCCATGAGGCCGACATTGCTGCCTATGCCCGCCGGCGCATTCTCTTCCGGGATGGACAGATTGTCAGCGATGAGCCGGTCACAGCGACGCGCTCAGCCCAGGAGGAGTTGCTCCAGTTCTATCAGGCCAGTCCGGCCAGCAGCGATGGCTATCGAGCGCTTCCTGCGGAGAAAGAGCCATGAGTGGTTCAGTTGAGCGTGAACGCCAGACGACTATGAGCACGGAGTTGCTGGCCCAGCAGGCGCGTGGGCAGAGCAGTACCCAGACGCCTCGATCTCAGACTCCGCCTGCGGAGCGTAGCAAGCAGCTACAGAGGCGCCGAGAAGTGCATCGTGGCAGCCTGCTTGTGGCCAACTTCGCCAGTGCCTTTGAATCCCTCTGGGCTAACCGTCTGCGGTCGCTGCTAACTACCCTCGGGGTCGTCATCGGCGTAGCTGCTGTCATCGCCGCCGTGACTCTGACCCAAGGGGCCAGCGTTCTGATCCAGGCTCGCTTGAGCGTTTTGGGAACCAATACCCTGCTGATCGTCCCCGGAGCAGCCACCAGCAGCGGAGCCTTCAGCTCGCTCGGCTCACAGCAGAGCCTGACCCAAGGCGATGCCGACGCTTTAGCTGCCATACCGCACGTGGTCCAGGTCTCGCCGGTGCTCTCACTCGGTGCCCAGGTGATCTATGGCAGCCAGAACTGGAATACGCGTATCCAGGGGGTCTATCCAGGCTATCAGCAGATCCAGGGCTGGGAGATCGCCAGTGGGCGCTGGCTGAACGCTCATGACGAGCTGGCGGGCTTGCCGGTGGCAGTGCTTGGCCAGGTGGTTGCCAACAGTCTCTTTGGCCCGTCCGGCACCAATCCCGTTGGCCAGACAATCCGCATCGGCTCCCAGATGTTTCGTGTCGTGGGCGTCTTACAGCCGAAAGGCTCTTTTGGTGCCTTCACTCAGGATGACGTTGTGTTTGTGCCCTTCACTGCTGCCGTAATACGCCTCAAGAACACCGGCTATGTCGATCAGATTCAAGTCCTGGTCGATAGAGCTGAACATGTCGATGCTGTACAGCGTGCAGTCGATGCCACCCTCTTGAAGCGTCACCGCATCAACGCAGGCAGTCCCGCTGACTTTCAAATTCGCAATGCCAACCAGTTACTGCAGACGGCGCAGCAGGCAACCCAGACCTTAACCCTGCTTCTGGTGGGGATTGCAGGCATCTCCTTGACGGTGGGGGGGATAGGCATCATGAACATCATGCTGGTCTCGGTCACGGAGCGAACGCGTGAGATTGGCATTCGGATGGCGGTTGGTGCGCGGCGAAGAGATATTCGCAATCAATTCCTCATCGAGGCGCTGACGCTTAGCTCTCTGGGTGGTATTCTCGGGATTATCCTCGGTTTGCTGGTCGGCTGGCTCATGACTACCAACTTCGGAGTGCCTTTTGTGCCCCAGCCGTTGTCGATTCTCCTGGCTTTTGGAGTTTCGGCCCTTGTGGGGGTCACCTTTGGCTTCTACCCGGCGGTGCGTGCGGCGCGGCTCGATCCGATTATTGCTCTGCGTACCGAGTGAGCAGCGGCGATAATGGAGGAAGGGCAGGAGAACCAGGGCTAGTCTCGATCCCGACGCGAGAGCTAGCCGCTGCTCTCCTGCCCTTCTCCCTTGTCAAGTGGTGTATCTTCTTCTGGCTAATGCCACCTGCGCTCAAGTGGGCGCACACTGCTGAAGTCAGATGAGCTATTCCTACAGCTGGCTCCTGTTGCTACTATTGCTCTCGCCCCTGTTCCCCACTGTCGGGAATGGGGCCATCAGCAGCCAGGCTGGCCAGCCACGGCGGAAGGGCTGAAGCCCCTGGCTCTGTCTGACGCTCACCAGTTGCAGACCCGGGGATGTATGGGCCTGGTTGCCCGGGCTGTGGCGAGAGCTGAGGTGGCATATCGTGGATGCCGCTGCCGGTAGCGGGCGAAAGCGGCATCCCTTCAGTGGGAACCAGACTGGTGGTTGGGAAGAGGAAATTCCCATTGAAGGGGCTGGTCCCATGAGGCGGAAAGGCGAGGTTCGAGGCCACTGGTAACTCGCCTGTTGTGGGCATCAGGCTGGTGGTTGGGAAGAGAAAGTTGCGCTTGAGACGGCTGGAAGAGGGGCCGCCCGGTGTAGAACGAGGAGTAGCCGGGCGCCGCGCGGTATCTTCCAGAGCGCCAGACGGCAGAACACTCTGCTTGTGCTGGGTCGAGGAGGAGCTGCCTGGGGTCACGGTCAGCCCAGTTGGCACAAGTGGTAGGTCATGGGCGATTGTCGCCGGCGGAGGCGACGTCCTGGTCGAGCCTGGGGGGGGAGTCGTGGCAGATGAAGATGCCGGTGCTGGCATGGGAGTAGCTGGCTGCATTTGTGTTGGAGCGGCAGCAAAGGACTCGCTGGATGGCGTTCCATTGCCCAGGCGAAGCGGTGACTGTTGGGTGGAAGCGGCGGCAGGCTGCCAGCTGCTGCCAAGGGTAACACTGGTTGGACTGCCCTCCAGGGGCAGGGGCAGAGGATTACCGGCCAAATCGCGGTCACCTGCCAGGCTCTCCGGGCTGCGGGTGCGGCGCCAGGGGCGCGCTCCAGAGGACAGGCGCGGGCGTGGTAACGGCTCTGGCGCAATGTAGTGACGCAGGAGCAGCACGCCTACCAGGATCAGAGCCAGGAGCATCAAGACGACGCCCGTGACCACGGGGAGAAAGCCCAGATTATTGTGCTGGGCGATGCGCGTGGCCGCCGCTGTGTTGTCGTTACTTTGTTGACCATTGTTGACATTGCCGCTCGTCATGGCTGGCGCCGCCGTGGGGGTCATGGTCGCCTGGCTTGTGGCGGTTGCTTTGGCGGTCGCCGTGGGGGTTACAGTAGCTGCAGCTGTGGCAGTAACTGTGGCAGCGGGCACAGCGGTTGGCGACGCGCTGCGCGTTGGGGCCGGGGCTGGCGTGCTGGTTTTCGTCGGTTGAGCCGTTGGGGCGGATGTGGGAGAAGGAGGCGGAGTCGTCGGCTGCACCGTGGGCGTAGACGTAGGCGGTGTCGTGGGCACCTCCGTGGGCGAAGCAATAACCGTCGGCGAGTCGTCAAGCGGCTGCAGGAGCGGGATCTGCGGGCCTGACGCCGCATACATCGGCACCAGATTGGCCAGCACACCGATCACGGAAACCGCTAGTAAGCAAGCACAGATAGTGAATGTGAGCGTTCGTAATAAAAATTTCCCCAGGTCGGGGTCGGTTTGTCTAAACATCGATCCCTACCTCTCTGCACCGGCGGTCATTGCCGGTCAGCGGTTGGTGTGCACGATGTGCCGCGTGCTCGATATGGAACGCGACCGGCAGGCACCAGGCGATGGCGTCCTGTGTTTTGGCTGCGTGCTTTTTCTTTGTCTCTGCCATCACCCTAGAGGGGAGTATAAAATATGCTTCTCAGTCGGTCAAGCAATCTGAAGAGGATATCCAAATGTACTAGTCGAAATGTGAATGTTTGGGACCCTTTGACCTTGAGCGAGCCTGCGCCAATCAGATGGAGAACGTTCTCCAGAGCTTCTCTCTGTCAGTACGTTGATCGTTCTATTTCTCTGGCGATTCGTACTTTACATTATTCTGTCTAAATATAGAAGTA
>NZ_JADGIA010000224.1 GCF_019683635.1 Thermogemmatispora sp.
CCATAGCGCCAGCAGAGAATCCTAGAGAAAAAGCCCTACCCTTCCAGCCAGGCTTTGCACCCACCCACAGCCGCCCAGACAACAAGACAAGAGACGAGAGCAGGCCGAGAGCTGCCGTAGCCACAGCTCTCGCCTGCCCTCATCCCTCTTCTTGCCGGGCAGACACCTCAGACTAGCCCTTGACCGAGCCGGCCAGAATGCCACGGATAAAGTAGCGCTGCAGCGCGAAGAAGATCACCAGCGGCAGCGCCATCGACAGGAAGGCCGCCGCCGTCAGCACCTGGTCGTTCTCGCCATAGGAGCCAACCAGGCTGGCTATGGTCAGGGTCATCGGCGCATTCTGCGGATTGCCTCCCAGGAAAATCAAGGCCACCAACAGATCGTTCCAGACCCACAGGAATTGAAAGATCACCAGCGAGGCCAGCGCCGGCAGCGAGAGCGGTAAGACAATGGTCCAGAAGAGGCGGAAATTCGAGGCTCCGTCGACATAGGCCGCCTCCAACAGATCCCGCGGCAAAGCGGCGAAGAAATTGCGCAGCAAGAAAATGGCAAAAGGCAGCCCAAAGGCCGTATGAGCCAGCCAGACCGCTGCATATTGCCCCGTCAGCCCAATGTTGGTAAAGATCTGCAACAACGGTACCAGAGCAATCTGCAGAGGAATGATCTGCAAACTGATGATCAAGAAAAAGATAGTATTGCGTGCCGGAAAACGCATCCAGGCGAAAGCGAAGGCGGCAAAGGAGCCAATCAGCGCCGGCAGGATGGTACTCGGCACCGCGATAATCACGCTATTGATAAAGGCGCGGCCCAGGCCCTGGGCCGTGATCACCTGGACATAGTTCTGCAGCGTGAACTGCCACGGCGGCAGAAGCGCCGTCCACCAGCCCGTCGTCGAAATCAAGCTGGGAGGGCGGAACGAGCTAATTAGCAAGCCCAGCGTCGGCAGCGACCAAACGACAGCGATCAGCAGGGCGATCACCGTAATGACCTGCTCGCTCAGGCGGCGCAGCCAGGCCCGGCGCCTGGACCGCGGGCGGCGACGGGCTGTCGCCAGAGCTGGGATCAGCGGCTGCTGTACCTGCTCTCCGATCATGCCTGGCCCCCTTCCTCCAGCTGGATACGGCGAATATTGAGGTACATCACTGGCAGAATCGCCAGCGTCAGCAAAACCGCCAGGGCACTGGCCAACCCATAGTCGCCAAAGGTAAAGAGCTGGCGATAGAACTCGACCGCCACTACATCGGTATTGTAGTTACCACCTGTCATCACATAGACGATATCGAAGGTCTTCAAAATGTTGATGATCATGGTGGTGGTCACTACGCCGATGGTCGGGCTAATCATTGGCACGATCACCCGCCAGAAGAGGACCCAGCGATTGGCCCCATCGATGCGCGCCGCCTCCACAATCTCATCGGGAATTCCCTTGAGCGCCGCCGAGAAGACCACCACACAGAAGCCGGTCCACATCCATACATAGACAGCGATCAAGGCAAAGGTATTGACACTGGTGTTGACCAGCCAGGGCTGCGGAGGCAGCTTGAAGAAGACGAGAATGGCGTTCAGCAGCCCAATCTGCGTCTGATCAGGAGGACGATAGAGGTAGACCAGGCGCCAGATGATACTGGCGCTCACCATCGAGATCGCCATCGGAATAAAGAGCGCCGACTTGACCAGACCCTCGACTTTAAGGCGATCCACCAGAACAGCAATGACCAGGCCCAGCCCAACCGTCAATAGGGTGCCGAAGAGCAACCAGAGCAGATTGTTCTTGAGCACACTCAGCATATCGGGATCGGTAAAGATAGCCTGATAGTTTTTGAGGCCAACAAAGTGTGTCGAATCGGCGCTTTCGAAGCTGAGCTGAATGGTGTTGATGAAGGGGTAGATGAAAAAAAGCAGCAACAACAAGACTGCCGGGGCAATCCAGGCCCACGCCTCCAGCGGCAGACGCAGCCGGCGCCGGCGCGGGCGCATCGTCAGCGGAACAGCCTTCTCAATGGAGAGATCCATAGCAGTCGCTCACTCCCTTCGTCCCATGCTGCTAACAAAACCAGACGACAAGACAACCAACCCGGCGCAGTCACCCAACCCAGGCGGAGCGTGGACCCGGCTTTCCCGCGCAATCAGCCCCCCTTCCCCCCTCCAGAGAAGGAGACGCCCGAGCGGGTCGGAGCGAGTCACCGCGAGCAAAGCCGCCAAACAAGACGAACAAGGCAGTCAGATAGCCAGCAAAGGCGAGAGGGACCGATCCCCTGCAGTGGCGATGCAGAGAGCGATCCCTCTCCTTTTCGGCTGCTTCGACTTCAGCGCTGCACGCTTTCCTTCAAGCGACCTCCGCCTGCCATAGCTGAAGCTCGGGGCCAGTCGGTCAGCTGCAATCGGCATCCCCCAGTCAGGAGGGGTAGAGGCGCGTTGCAGCATCCTCTAGCGAGCGGAGGATGCTATCGAGCTGCGAGGGATTCTGAATATAGGCCAGCAGCCCTTTCCAATACTCCTGCTCCATCGTCGAGGGCAGCAGATCATCCTGGCCCACACTGAAGTACTTCGCATTGAGCAGCAGCTCAGCGGTGCGACGAGAAACCGGATCAGGGTAGACGCTGAGTGGCACCTGATTGTTCACTGAGACAGCACCACCCTGCTTCGGCCAGATGCTCTGGCCCTCGGGCGAGGCCAGAAACTCCATATACTGGCGCGTCCCCTCGTTGTCGCGGAAAGCGGACAAGATATTGACAATGCCAGTCACCGCGTTCGCATACTGCGGATTAATCGTCGGGAACGGGAAAAAGTCGAAGTCGACGCCCGGCTGGATGCCGGGGAACTGCGTCTTGAGGAAGCTCGCTGTGAAGTCGCCAAGGAAGTACATATAGGCCTTTGGCGGATTCTCAAAGGGCAGATAGGCGGCATCCTGGAAATTGGTGGCCAGAATCGACTGCGGCGCCCCGCTGATATAGTGCTTACCATTGACGATCTCGCCAAAGAGCTGGAACGCCTGCTTGACGCTCGGATGAGTCCAGGGGATCTTATGATTGACCCACTGCTGCGACAGATCGGGGCCGTTGAGGCTCAGATAGATCTGGTCCACCCAGTCCGCCGCCGGCCAGCCAGTGGAGGAGCCGCCTTCAACCCCCAGCGACCAGGGATACTTGCCGCTGCTGGCGATCTTGTTCGAGAGGGCGATCATTTCGTCCCAGGTCTTGGGCGGCGTGTAGCCATTGGCCTTGAACTGCTTGGGACTGTACCAGACCGTGCTCTTGGTGTTGACACGCGGGATGACCGCGTAGAGGTGCCCGTTGTACGAGGCCGTATCGATCCAGATGCGCGCGTATTGCTGCTCTATCTGGCTCATATTGAAAAATCTGTCAAGCTGGAGCAGCTTGCCCTGAGCGGCGTACTGCTGGAACTCGGGCACGCTCGACATACCGGCCACATCGGGGGGATTGTTGCCACGCACACGCGTGCTGAGCACGGCCCGCAGATCGCTGGTCGGCTCAACATTGACCTTGATGCCCGTCTTCTGGGTGAAAGCTGTGTTGATGGCATTGAAGGCCGCCAGCTCTGCGCCACTGAGCTGGGTGAGCACATCGATCGAGCTGACCTTGGGCACATTGCCACTGCTCGTGTTCAACGTACCCGTGTTCGTGCCGCCGCAGGCCGCCAGAAGCGCCGTCGCCGCGCTCAGGCTCAGCCCCGCCGCTGTCGCCCGCTGCAGAAACTGGCGCCGATTGATGTTGCTGGTGGTCAGGTACTCCTCGACGAGCTGATCTAACTCCTTTCGTGCACGCCGATCATAGATGTTCATCACTCACCGACCTCCTCGTGCTGCAGGAGTATAGCGCAACCACAGAGAAGCTCCGCCGCTACCCTGTCGGCGTTGGCAGCGTGATAAGCCTCTGCACCCGCTCGCTAGCTGGCCTCGCACCGGTCTGGCCACCTCTCTCCAGAGCCAGAGCGGACCGGCACGCCGCAGTTTCTCCTCGCTCGCCGGTCGGCTCGCAAAGGGCATGCTCTCCAATGAGTAGCGGACAAGAAGAGATCAACTGACTCGACCACCCCGGACCGCAGCCGTAAAGCTCCCCCCACTGCTGCCCTACTGCCGTGCGTGGTCAGCTCTCTTGCTGCGACTGGCCAGAAGTGAAGGACCAGCAGGGGAGGCACAGCCTGCAGATAGGGTTCCGTCCAAAGGCGCTGTCTTACCTGGCCTGGCAATCAGACAGACAAGACAATGACGACCAGCTGCGAAGGGCGCTCGCTTCTCCTTGGCCACATCTCGTGAAACAGGGCGCGTGCTCTCTCTTCCCCGCCCACTGATGGCTTTAAAGCCCGGATATGCCCCGCTTCTCCCCTTGTTCCCCTCTCTTCACGAGAATGAGGATACCATAGCCAGATCCAGTTGTCCAGAGGATTTACCCTTCACATCTACAGAGCCAGTTTCAGTCAGCTTATACTTTTTTAGGACAATGCACCTTCTTCAAGAGATCAGCATATCTGTCGATCGTTCCCTATCTGCCTGCCGTCCAGGTTAGCCGCTGGATCAGCAAGCCTCTAAAGCCCGATCTCAGGCACGCTCGGCCCCCACCATCAGACCAACCAGCTCGTTGGTCGTGGTCTCGGCCACACGGCGCTCGCCCACCTTCTGGCCACGGCGCATGACTACCACACGATCGGCCACCGCGAAAACATCCTGCATGTTGTGACTAATCAAGATGACCGGCACGCCGCGGGCCCGCAGCGTGCGCACCAGCTCCAGCACCTTCTGCTGCTCCGCTACCCCCAGCGCCGCAGTCGGCTCATCCATGATCATCAGGCGCGCATTCCAGTAGATAGCCCGCGCAATGGCCACCGACTGCCGCTGGCCGCCCGAGAGCTGGCGAATGGGCTGGCGCAGATCGGGGATATGAATGTCGAGCTGTTCCAGCACGTGCTGCGTTTCTTGTAGCATATAGCGATCATCCAGCTCCTTCAGGAAACCCCAGCGGCGCCGCACTGGCTCGCGCCCCAGGAAGATATTAGCTGGGGCATCGAGATTCTCACAGAGAGCCAGATCCTGATAGATGGTCTCGATCCCGCGTCGACGCGCCTCCATCGGCGAGGCAAAACTCACCTCTTGCCCCTCAAAGAGCAACTGGCCGCCATCTGGACGATAGACGCCGGAAATGACCTTGATCAGCGTCGACTTCCCTGCGCCATTGTCGCCGAGCAGGCCCACGACCTCGCCGGGCCAGACCACCAGGCTGACATGATCGACAGCGACCAGGCCCCCAAAGCGCTTGACCAGATCGCGCACCTCCAGCACGGGCCGCGCGTCGGCAGCGCTCCCCAGTCCAGCCTGCTCGATTTCAGCCTTGGGCAGCTGCGCTTTCTCTTCAAGCATGGCACTCACTCCTCACACTCTGAAGCAACACCGAGAGAGCCAGGCGGAACGGCATCGCCTGGGCAGACAGAGACAAGACGCCCCAGGCCGCGCCGCACTAGCGATTGAGAACGCGCGCCTTGGCCTGATCCATGAGAACCGCCAGGATGATGACGGCCCCGATCGCCACGAATTGCCAGTAGGGATCGATGCCAATGATCACCAGCCCGTTCTGAATGACATAGATGATCAGGGTGCCGATCAGCGTCCCCACCATCGTGCCCTCGCCTCCAAAGAGCGAGGCGCCACCGATAACGACCGCCGCGATCGAATCGAGCAGGAGAGGATCGCCGGCGTTGGCATCACCGTTAGTGAAGCGCAGCACGTAGAGCACGCCAGCCACCGAGGCCAGGAAAGCCGAGAGCATATAGAGCTTGAGCGTCTGCCGGGCCACCGGGATACCAGCGCGGCGCGCGGCCTCCGGCGCGCCCCCCAGAGCATAGGTATGACGGCCAAAGCGCGTGCGGCTCAGCAGCCAGTAACAGAGAAGAAAGGCCACGATGGCCACGATCAAAGGAAAAGGCAGGATGGAGATGAGATCGCGCGGCCTGGCCCCCGGCGGCAGCAGCGGCGCATGGAGCCAGGAGAAGCCCACCGCCGGGTGATAGTAGAGCAGATAGCCATTGCCGATGTCGCCCACCCCGGGGATCTGCACACTCACCGGCTGCCCGCCGCCTGAGAAGATAAAGCCCAGGCCGCGCGCGATGCCATACATGCCGAGAGTGGCGATAAAGGGCGGCACGCGCAGGCGCCCAATCAGGATGCCGTTGACCAGCCCGGGCAGGGTGCCAACACCGAGGGCAATCAGGATGCTCAGTGGCAGCGCCAGCCCCAGACCCAGCGGCAACCGGCCTACAAGCGCATTGAGCACTACCGCCTCAATGACTGCCGCAAAGCCCATCGTAAAGCCGGTCGAGAGATCGATCCCCGCCGCGATGATGACAAAGGTCTGTCCCAGCGACATCAGCAGCGCCAGCGCCATATCGTTGGCGATGGACTGCAGATTGAGGAAGCTAAAGAAGCCAGGACCAGTCAGCGAGAAAAAGAGGAGGAGCAGCAGCAGAAACAGCCAGGACCAGAAGCGGCTGACAATCTCTAACGGACGGCTCTTGACCCTGGCCGCAGGCAGAGCCAGCTGCTGGACCATCTTCGCCATCGGGTTCCCCTCCTTTCGGTACTGTGCGGCTGAGCAAGCAGATAGGACAGCTGGATCGCAATCTCTCTCCCGGGAAGCCAGCCCGCGCGAGCTACCTGCGCCCGCCCGGCCCACGGGGAGAGGGTCGAGGAAGGCGCCGGCGCGAGCGCGCAGGCCGGCCCGTCAGGTCAGCCCACCCGTCTCGCCGGCACCATTGCGCCCCTGCCTTTCCCGGCCTGTCTAGCTACTCTTGTAGATAGCCGCCTGGGCCTCGGGCGTATCGACGTTATCGCGGGTAATGATCACGTAGCCGGTGGGGACTCGTTTCTGAATGGCGCCCATGTTGCCCTTGAGCGCATCAACGGCATACTGGACGCCGATGCTGCCCATGTCGGCGGGCTTCTGGGCGATGACGATGTCGACGACGTTGTTCTTCAGGTCGACGATGGCCTGCTCGGGGGCATCGAAATTGGCGATCTTGACCTGGCCCTGCTTGTGGGCATTTTTGACCGCCTGGGCCGCGCCTTCCGAGCCATAAATATTGGTGCCGAAGATACCGGCCAAATCGGGGACGCGCTGCAGCATGGCCGTCGTCTGTTCGGCGGCCTTGGCGGCGCTGTCGCCATTGAAATCGACGCCAACCAGGGTGACAGCCCCATGCGTCGCCTCAATGGCCTCCTTGCAGCCTTGCTCGCGCTGGTCGGTGGTGCTTGTGCCAGGAACCGTATTCTGGATGTAGACTTTGCCATGACCGCCGATGGCCTTGATGAGGGCCTCGCCGGCGATCTTGCCACCCTGAACGTTATCGGAGCCAATGTACGAGAGCGGGAAAGTCACCGGCCCATGCACATAATCGCCATCGCCAATATAGGTGTCGACGGTGATGACTTTGATGCCCGCGTTGCTGGCCTGCTGCAGCGGGGCAATCATGGCCTGCTTATCACAAGGGGCAATGATGATGGCATCAACTTTGCGGGCCATATAGGCGCTGACGATGGGAGTCTGGAGGGTAGCGCTCCACTGCGAGGGGCCATCAACGAGCAGGGTCACGCCCAGCTCTTTGGCTTTGGCCTCAGCCCCTTTCTGCATGGTGATGTAGAAAGGGTCACCTTTGACGCCTACAATGAGGGCCAGCGTATAGTTGCTGCTGCCAGCACCTCCGCTGGTCGCGGCGCTGCCGCCACAGGCCGCCAGCATCAGCCCGCCAGCCGTGGCCAGGCTAGCGCTCAAGAAAGCTCGCCGGCTCAGACGATACTGCTCTGCCGTGAAGTCGCGCATCCGCATAGCGTTTCGCTCCTTTGCTGGCCTGACTGTCAGCATGCTTCCGTTGCCTTATCCCCTCAAAGACTGCGAGGGGAGATGACAGCCCAACGAACGAGCACGATCCGTAGAGACTCCGGCCCAGCCCAGCCCGGCCCGCCCCAGCCCCCGGAGCTGAAAAAAAAAATAAACAGGCCCCGGAATATA
>NZ_JADGIA010000225.1 GCF_019683635.1 Thermogemmatispora sp.
GAGCGGAACCGACGGGATTCGAACCCGCGATCTCCTGCGTGACAGGCAGGCGTGTTAGGCCACTACACTACGGCTCCTCAACCATCGAGCTGAGTCTTGTCAGCCTCGCTCGTGGCAATGGCTATCATACCAGAAGAGAGTGCACTCTGTCAAGCATTTCTTTTGCTCTTCCTGGCCTGCTGGTCTCACAAAGCACCACTCCAGCCAGCATGGCAAGAACCAATAGCCAGCAGCGCCCAACAACGCGACGCAGAGAGGGATTTCACCACTCTAGTCAGTCGATGGCTGCTACATCAGTCAGGCAAGCGCTGGCATCCCGCTCAAAGAGTACTTATATATTAGACATCGTAAATATTGATAATAACAGCAGAGCGAAAGAACAGATGCCGAATCTTGCTTATCTCACCTCGTCTCGGGGTGTCACGCACCCGTCTGTGAAGCAAGGTGGTGAGAGAGGAACCGACGGGCGTCGGTCTCTCTCTTGACAACTGAGCGTGACGGCACAGAAGAGCTACCGACAGGCCTCGCCATTCCCCGCAAGGACTAAGAGCACGCACGCTCATTCATGCCTTCCACGACCAGTCAGGGCCAGCCTCGGCCTCGGGGAGGCTCAATGCGGCTAGCAGGCAGGGCCTGTATTGCTCTCTCTCCCTCCTCCCACGCTCAACCGCCTTCCAGCTCATTGAGCAGAGCCTCGAAGGCCCGTTCCTCCTCTTCTTCCATACGATAGCTTTCGCTCTCGCTCGGGAAGGCACCAGAGCGCACGTCGGCAAAGAAAGACTGGAGTGCGCTCACCGCTACCTCGCCAAGCTGGGCATACTGCCGCACGAATTTGGCCTTGCGTCTATCGAGATGCCACCCGAGAAGATCGTGAAAAACCAGAACTTGCCCATCACAATGCGGTCCCGCCCCAATGCCAATAGTAGGCACAGGCACCAGCCTGGTGATGGCTCTGGCCACAATGGTTGGCACCCCCTCCAGCACGATGGCAAAGACACCCGCCGCTGCCAGGGCGCGCGCATCCTCGACAAGCGTACGCGCTGCCTCCAGGCGCCGACCCTGCACACGGTACCCTCCCATGACGCGCACTGATTGGGGGGTGAGACCCAAATGCCCCATCACCGGAATCTCAGCCGCCAGCAGAGCCTCGATCACCGGCAAACGCTTGCGCCCCCCCTCTAGCTTGACCGCCTCGGCCTGCCCCTCACGTATGAGCCGGCCCGCATTGCGCACGCTCTCTTCGAGCGAAATATGATAGCTCAACCAGGGCATGTCACCAATGATCATAGCTCGTGGCCGGGCCCGCGCCACAGCAGCAGTGTGATGGATCATGATCTCAACCGTAGCGGAGAGGGTATCGGAAAAGCCAAGAACATTGTCCGCCACCGAGTCACCGACGAGGATCAGGTCCGCACCGGCCCGGTCGGCTATGGTGGCCATAACAGCATCGTAAGCGGTGACCATCGTCAGGGGCGGCCCGCCTTTGCGAGCCTGCACGGTGGCAACGGTAATTTTCTCTCCCATATTCCTCGCTCGCTGCTCATTCGCGTTCGACCTACTTGCCCGCGATCGATCAGGAGGACGAGACGATGAGGCCAGTCTCCCAGCTGCCGTCAGGACGCAAAAGCACGTTGTCAATGAGCCGCGCCGCCTCGACAAAGGCCGCAATCACTAAGAGCGCAGGCGCTCGCAACGTCTCTAACGGCTGGAAGGTCTCAGGGTCTCGCACGTCAGCATACACCAGACGCGCTAAAGGCTCGCTGGCAACAATCTCCCGCATGACCCGTACCACACCGGCAGGGCCATCGCTTACCCCTTGCTCATAGGCGGCCTTGCCCGCCAGTAAGGCCCGGTAAAGAACGGTCGCCGCCCGCCGCCCCTCCGGCGAGAGATAGCTGTTGCGGCTGCTCATGGCCAGCCCGTCAGGCTCGCGCACCGTCGGCATGATGACTAGCTCAACCGGCAGGTTCAGATCGGCCACCAGCGCCTTGATCACAGCAACCTGCTGGGCATCCTTCTGCCCGAAATAGGCCCGCTGCGGCTGCACAATATTGAAGAGCTTGAGCACAACGGTCGCCACACCGCGAAAGTGGCCCGGACGACTGGCCCCCTCGGCTTCGCTGGCCAACGGCCCACTCGGCTCGACATAGGTGATGAAGGTCGGCGGATACATCTCGCTCGCCGTCGGCACCAGGACCGCATCGACACCGCTCTCTTCGAGCAGATGGAGATCTCGGGGAAGATCACGAGGATAGCGCTCAAGATCCTCGTGCGCCCCAAACTGAATCGGATTAACAAAGATGCTGACGACCACTTTATCGTTTTCAGCACGCGCCCGACGCACCAGCGAAAGATGCCCCTCGTGCAGATAACCCATTGTCGGTACAAGCCCGACGCTACTCAGGGACAGCCAGCTGCTACGCAGGCGTTGCATCTCCCGCACCGTAGTGATGATGTCCATTGCCTCCCCCAGCAGTGGTTTCTTTTAGACTGCTGCGGCCTTCCGTAGCACAAAGGCGGTGGAAGACATTGATCGAGCCAGAAACTACCAGGCGGTTTTTCGGTAGTATATCAGAGACCGGCAGTCAGCATCAAGCACGACCTACCGCTCTGGCCCGGCATGCCGGGCCAGAGCAGCGAGCAGACAAGCGACCGTGACCAGGGCAGCCTGCAGGTCGGTCACCCGGCCAGTCTCCCTGGCGCAACAGCGTCCCTACCAGTCCTCTACCAGCGATCATGGACCAGTGGCTTGATACGCCGCTCGTACAGCTCACGCACACGTTGCATGGTCTCCTCACTGAGAGGCGGCAGCTCGGCAGTGCGGCTGTTCTCCTCGGCTTGCTGCGGATTCTTTGCTCCGGGGATCACTGTGGACACCTGGGAGAACATCAGTATCCAGCGCAAAGCAAACTGAGCCATCGTCATCCCAGCGGGAACCAGAGGACGCAGTTCTTCAACCGCTTGCAGGCCAATTTCGTAGTCGACTCCCGAGAAGGTTTCTCCCTGATCGAAGGCCTCGCCATGACGGTTGTAATTCCGATGATCATTGGGAGCAAACTGGCTATCGCGGCGCAATTTGCCAGTCAGCAGCCCGCTGGCCAGCGGCACGCGCACAATGATGCCCACCTGCCGCTCCTGGGCCGCCAAAAAAAATTGCTCCGCAGGCTTCTGACGGAAGATGTTGAAGATAATCTGAACGCTCTGCACGTTGGGATAGCGAATAGCTTTGAGAGCCTCCTCAACCTTTTCAACGCTGACGCCATAGTAGCGGATCTTGCCCTGCTGTACGAGATCATCCAGAATGCCAAAGACTTCAGGCCGGTCATAGACCTCAGTGGGGGGACAGTGGAGCTGCAGCAGATCGATGGTCTCAGTCTCCAGATTGCGCAGGCTGCGCTCGACGAAGGCTGTCAGATTCTGCCGATTGTAACCATCAGCAGTGTGCGGGTTGAGACGCCGCCCGGCCTTGGTTGCAATATAGAG
The DNA here is from genome assembly GCF_019683635.1 of Thermogemmatispora sp. Classification (GTDB taxonomy): domain Bacteria; phylum Chloroflexota; class Ktedonobacteria; order Ktedonobacterales; family Ktedonobacteraceae; genus Thermogemmatispora. The sequence continues at coordinate 3,484 of NZ_JADGIA010000225.1, forward strand.
CGGCTCACGCCTCTCTTTGCGTACACGAGCGATGAGCTGCTCGGAGTGCCCGTCGCCGTAGACGTCGGCAGTATCGATAAAGTTGACGCCCAGGTCGATGGCTCGATGCAGGGCCGCCAGCGCCTCACGATCGTCAGTCGGCCCCCAGGCGTCTCCTCCAATGGCCCAGGCCCCAAAGCCTATAGGCGATACCTGCCAGCCTGTTCGTCCCAGCGGTCGATACTCCATCTTTCTTGCCTTACTCTCCTTCCTGATGGGGTCTTCTACGCCAATGAGTTGTTGGATACTGGCCTTTTGATTGTATCGCATGCAGCGAGTCAGGCGCCATTGCTCAGGCGGGCTGCGGCAACCTGACCCAACAGGCTCCCCACGCTCCGCAGAGACCTCACACAGATCGAGACGTCGCCGGCGGAAGCGGGTGTGACTTTTTTGAACCCTTGCCGTCTAAAGGGGACGTGCACAGCGATAGCGATCGCCAGGCAGCCGCGCCGTTGCATCATGGTGGGAACGCACCTCGTCCGGCAGCCTGGTGTCTCAGGAGTCTCTACCAAGAGACCTTAGCCTCTGTGATCAACTGATCAACTCCTTGTGAGAAGGGGGAAAGGAAAGACATGCCGGTCGTCAACAACATTGGTCAGGCCTTCTTGACCTCACTAGCCAACGCTTTGAACCTGGTTCTGACCTTCATTCCGAAGTTCCTTGGCTTCCTGGTCATTCTGCTCATTGGCTGGATCGTCGCCAGCGTGCTGAGCCGTACGGTGACCTTCATTCTGCGCCGCATCGGTTTCGAGCGCCTGGGTGCTCGCATCGGTCTGACACGTCTGGAGCAGAATACTGGGATGCGCTTCGACGTGGTAGCCATCCTGGGCACCATCGTCTACTGGTTCATTTTCCTCATTTTCCTGGTCCCGGCTGTCGACGCGCTGGGACTGAGCACCGTGAGCAACATTCTTAATGAGCTGATCGCCTATATTCCTAATGTGTTCGTGGCTGTGCTGGTGCTCTTCCTGGGACTGCTGGCCGCGAGCGTGGTCAGCGATATTGTGCGCGGCGTGACAGCGACGACGCGTGTGGGGAATCCGGCGCTGTTCGCTGCTGTGGCCCGCTATGCGCTCATTGGCTTTGCCGGGCTGATCGCCCTGGAGCAGCTGCAGATCGCGCCTTCGCTGCTCAATATCCTCTTCACGGCAGTGGTCGGCGGCACGGCTCTGGCCTTCGGTTTGGCCTTCGGTCTCGGCGGCCAGGAGGCGGCGCGTCGCCTGTTGAACCGCGGCGCTCTCCTGGAGGCGCCGAGCACGGGCGGGCAGCCGCTTCCCAGTGCAGAGAGCACCCGCGCCACCGCGTCTGCTCAGACGCCTGCTCCAGCTTCCCAGCCGCAGCCGGAAGCTGGTAGCTAGTCCAGTTCAATGCCAGGCGGGAGGCGCGCCTGCCTGCCGCTGACCCGCCCTGGCTTGCTTACCTATGCCCCACCTGAGAGGCCTCCCTTGCTCCCTCCTCCTACCAGCCAGCAAAGGGAGGCCTCTTTCCGGCTGGGTAAGGCTTCCTCCCACTCACTACTGCTCGCGGCCTGAGTGACCCTCTTTGGCCATCGCCAGCAGCCTCTCCTGCCAGCCCTTGCTCCGTCAGGCCAATAGCTACCAATTTACAACCGCCGGATACACATAACTATCACGAAGCAGTGATATAGTTGCATTGATTGCTTCAAGAGAAAAACAGCTACTGGCTCTATCGTGGAAACACCGCAGAGAGGCAAGTGCATGACAAGGCACGCTGTCCCAGGTCCCAAGAACACAACTTCTCAAACTCAACCGGTCACGGGCCTCGCCCTTGTGTTTTTCTTGTTGCTGACTACGCTCGCTGCTTGCGCTCCTCCCTGGAGTACGGCCACGCCGTCCAATGCCGCCGTTCAAGCAACAGCTTCCCCTTCGTCAACACAATTGCCGGGTCAGCAGCGCTGGAAAGAGGGAGTCTCTTCGCTCCTCTTCGGTACGAACGATACGCAGGAGTGGAGCGAGAACAATATTGAGACGAATCCTGCTTTCCAGGCGAATCTGAAGGCAGCTCACTTTACGCTCATGCGCACATTCTTCTTTGACCACAGCCTGGCCGATAATCATCCGACCAGCGATGCAGAGCTTGAGCAGCGCCTGCGCACGGTCGAGCAGAGCGGGATGATCTGCCTGGGGGTGCTGTTCAACATTTTCGACGTGGCGTTTTTGAAACATGTGGTGAGCTACGCCGGCTCACGCTGCCTGCTCTACGAGTTCGGCAATGAGCCAGATTATAACGGGATCTCCAGCGCCAGCTATCTGAAACAGTGGAACAGTGTGATTCCTCAGCTGCGTCAGTTGAATCCACGGGCCCGCTTCATCGGGCCAGTGATCAGTCAGCCCAGCGCGACCGAGTTTCTGCGCGCCTTTCTGCAGGGCGTGCACTCCTCGGGGGTGCTTCCTGATGCCATCAGTTTCCACTGGTATCCGTGCTGGCAGGATAGTGAGAGCAACTGTCTGAAGCTGGCCGACAGCGCCGCCGAGGCAGTCCAGAGCGTGCGCTCTCTGACACACCAGATTTTGGGGCGTGATCTCCCTATCGGGATTACGGAGTGGAATTTCGATCCTGGCAATCCTCCCCCGGCCTACGGCGAGAAGAGTGACTTTATCTCGGCCTTTACCACTCGCGCCCTGCAGGCGATGATCCGCGCCGGCCTGACCTTCGCCTGCCAGTTCGATGCCGCGAGCTACGCGGGCTACGGCCATCTGGATCTCTTTGATGTGGATACCAACGCCCCGCGACCACAATACTACGCGATGAAGAATTTCATCGCGCAGTATTATCCCAGCACTACAGGAGGGTCACAACCGACGCCGACTCAAGCACGCGCCAGCCCACTGATCTCGGCTGGCAAGCCCGTCTTTTGCTCGGCTAATGACGATGGTCCAGGAGGGCCAGCAGCTCTTGTCGATGGCCACTATGGAAACTGGGCTTTCTGGCACGGGACTCAGCGTTCTCTCCCCGCCTGGTGCGCAATCCACGTGGGCAGCGGTCCCTCACGCCTGCTGCTCGTCTGGGCCAGCGACTACGTTTTCGATTATCTCAGCGATAATGGCTCCGCTCCCCGCTCCTATACCCTCGCCGTCTCCGCCAATAGTACTAATGGCTCCGACGGCTCCTGGAAAACCCTGGTGACGGTCAGTGCTAATCGGGCGCGCAACCGCGAGCATCTGCTCCCTTTCACAGGAATGTCCTGGGTCAAGATGACGGTAACCGGCGTTCAGCCGGGCAATAGCGAGCACGAGTTTCTGATCGATGAGATCGATCTCTTCGATGTCTCCAGCCAGGCCGCTCTCAACGATACCTTCTTCTGTATGGGAACCTCGATTACGGCCCTGGCCTTCAATCGCTTCGATGAGAATCGGCCTGCCCTGCCCGATCTGGTCCAGGCAGCCTACCCCGACGACTTCCCCGCGCTGGTCAACGGAGGCATCGGCGGCCAAACGAGCGATGGGATGCTCCAGCAGCTCGATACGTTCCTGGCGCTCAACCCCGACATGCACTATTGGCTGATCGAAGTCGGCACTAACGATGCTTTCGGCCAGGTTGATCCAGCAACCTACCGTTTGACATTGCAGCGCCTGGTGACACGCATTAAGCAGGCCGGCCATGTACCGATCCTGGCCCTGGCTCCGGCGAGCAACAGGTCGGGCGATGGCGACGCCTTGAACGCGGAGCTGGAGCGACTCAACAGCATTGTTTTGGAAATTACCCAGAGCGCAGCATTGATGAAAGGGCCAGACCTTTATACCCTTTTCCGCACGCATCCAGCCTACCTGAGCGAGGATGGCATTCATCCCGACTCCGCCGGCATCATTGCTATTAACCGCGCCTGGTTCGACGCCCTGCGCCCCTACGGCCTCTGGCAGTAGCCACAGCGTTGGCATGCTCGTTCCTGGCTTCACTTCACTGGCGAGCGTCCGGCTCTTTTTCTCTATGATGGCCTTCCAGGCGTCAGGCCGCCCTTTTCTTTGGCAAAGAGAGAAGAGAGCAGAGCAGGCCGGAACCCGTCGAGTCGGCCAGACAGGAGGGACCGCAGGGCCACCGGGCAAGGCAAGCACAGCACCACTCTCCCTCACCCCCTACTCGCGCGCCGCATCTTGTTCCGCCTGCCTCATTCCTTAGCGCGGGCTCTTCTCGCTCATGGTCAGCCAGGCCAGGCGAGGCCACCTTGCTCGCCCAGCAGCTTCAGCGAAGCCTGGCTGGTCTCCTGCCCCTTTGTCGCCAGGCGCCGGACCACTGGCAGCCGCTCAGTCTCTTCGTCATCCTCAGCCGGAACAAGAGCCTCACCGGCCCCTGCCTCATTCCTCTGTTCACTCTCTGCCTCTGCCACAGGCGTCAGCGAAGCCTGACTGGTCTCCTGTCCCTTTGCCGTCAGGCGCCGGACCACTGGCAGCCGCTCAGTCTCTTCGTCATCCTCAGCCGGAACAAGAGCCTCACCGGCCCCTGCCTCATTCCTCTGTTCACTCTCTGC
>NZ_JADGIA010000226.1 GCF_019683635.1 Thermogemmatispora sp.
CTTCGTCGGCTGCGTCATTTGTTTATAAGAGAGAGAAGCGCGGTTAGAGGGGGAGGGTCGTAGGAAGGTAGGGGGATGGCCGAGGCAGGGTGAGCCGGGAAATCTTGCTTGCGTCCATCTGCAACCTATGCTATACTTGCAAGTTAGCAGGAGCGAGGGTTCCTGCGGGTTAAAGCAAGTGTAGCGTTGTATTATTCATCAAGTACACACGCTCTCTGATCGGCGCTTCCCTGGTGCCCCGATACCCTCGGTACCTCGAACCCTGAACAGCCCTGGCACCAGCGTGGCGAGGGGAGGGGCGCGAGCGAACCAGCAGGCCAGCCAACCAGGAAGCTGTGCAGCGCAAGGAGCGAGCAAGGGGAACCCTATCGCCGATAGGAGGAGAGCGGAGGGAAAAAGGGAGGATCTGTTTTTTGGCCAACATTATCTCGATGAAGCAGCTGCTGGAAGCTGGCGTTCATTTTGGGCACCAGACGCGGCGCTGGAACCCCAAAATGAAGCCCTTCATCTTCATGGAGCGCAATGGCATCCATATCATCGACCTTCAGCAAACTGTGGCGCGCCTCAACGAGGCCTACAAGTTTGTGAAGGAACTGGCTGCCAGCGGTGAGACTCTGTTGTTCGTCGGGACGAAAAAGCAGGCTCAGGAGGCGGTGGCGGAGGAGGCCAAGCGCTGTGGAATGTTCTATGTCAACCAGCGCTGGCTGGGTGGTATGCTCACCAATTTCCAGACCATTCAAGGGCGTATCCGCTATCTCCGCGAGCTGGAGGCGCGGCGCGATCGGGGCGAATTCGAGCGCCTGCCCAAGAAAGAGGCTCAGCGTCTGCAGGATGATTTGGTGCGCCTGGAGCGTATTCTGGGAGGCATCAAAGAAATGCGGCGTCTGCCTGGAGCGGTCTTCATCATTGATACGCGCAAGGAGCATACCGCTGTGCTGGAGGCCCGCCGCCTGGAGATCCCCATTGTGGCCCTGGCCGATACGAACTGCGATCCCGACGAGATCGACTATCCGATCCCGGCTAACGATGATGCTATTCGCGCTGTCCGCCTGCTCTGCTCAAAGATCGCTGATGCAGTGATTGAAGGACGCCGCGAGCTGGAGGCGCAGCAGAAGGATAGCGAGGTGCCTGCCGAGGGCGCGACGGTTTCAGGTGAAGAGGGGGCTGTCCCGCCGGAGGCGGTGGAGGCGTCAGCCTCTGGTGCTGGCTCGTCTCAGCGTGAGCGTGAGGCGACGCCCTCTACTGGTGGAGAGGCCGAGACTTCATCGAACGCCTCTGAGCCTGAGCTGGTGGCCAAAGAATCCTAGAGCCATCTCGCTCCCCTACGAGTTTGTCCCATCCTGCCGCTTGTCGTTCGTTGCGATCTGGTTGCACTGCTGTGCTGTTCACCATGCTCTCGCCTACCAGCTGATCGCCAGCTGGAGAGGCGTGGCTACCCGTGCTCGTGCTTGAAAGAAAAGCCTGGGCTGGTACCCGCTCTTGGTCCAGGCTCTACGAGAAGAAGTGCAGAGCCTGGACGGTGCAAAACAAAGAACTGCGATATTGGACCAGTGCAGCCGCCCTGGCCAGTTCATCGCTGGGGGGCTGAGTGAAACGAAGCGATGTCGCGGGCAGCAGGCGGTTCCCAACAGCGAGGAAGGCAAGTGGCGAGGCAGCTAGCCCGGCGAGCTGGATTCATCTTAACGAACCTGTTCTTCTCTTCTCTCTGTTATCCCGCGTGCTCCAGGTCTATCGGGACCGGCACGGATGGCTTGCGGCCTGCGCCAGATGTCAGCTGCCGGCTGCGCCCTCTGCTGCCAAGAGACTTGGTTGGGATATGGACCTGGTGACCACACGTGTGCCAGACCGGAAAGACAGCAAGGTTTCTCGCCTCCGGGATCTGGCCGTGGTGGATGCCAGGTCCTCTCTATGCCGTCTGACCTGACCTGGCTGGTCGGACGAGATGGGTGGGACCGGTGGCTGCAAGCTCACACTGAGGAGTCTGGGAGTGGAGAAGGCTGGTGACTGGTGAGCCGCACAAAGCCCAGAATCCTACTGTATCGCAGCTGTCAAGCACTCGAAACCGTCTACGAGTGGCCGAGAGTCATTGTCAGTCAGACTGAAACCTGAGTATGCTATCAAAGTACGCTGAAGGAGAAATGCCCTTATGAACTATGCTGCTGCCGATGTGAAGAGGTTGCGTGAGGAGACTGGGGCGACCTTTGCCGATTGCAAGAGCGCGCTAGAGGAGGCGCAGTCGTGGGAGGAGGCCATCAAGATCCTCAATGCGAAGGCCAGCCGCAAGGCGGAGAAGATGATTGCCGCCGGTCGCGAGACCAAGCAGGGCGGCATCTTCTCCTATGTCCACCACAACAACAGTGTGGGGGTCCTGCTGGAGCTGAACTGCAGCACCGACTTCGTTGCGCGCAGTGAGAGCTTTCGCCAATTGGCCAATGAGTTGGCTCTGCAGATTGCTGGCACCAATCCAAAGTATGTGAATTACGAGGATGTGCCTGCCGAAGTGATCGAGCAGGCTCGTCAGCAACTGCTTGAGGACCCCTCGATGGCTCGTGTGCCAGAGCACAAGCGCGAGGAGGTCATTCAGGGCAAGCTCAAGAAGCTCTTTGGCGAGCAGGTGCTGATGATGCAGCCCTGGATTCGTGATGAGAGCCAGGTGGTGGGCGACCTGGTGCGCAAGGTTATTGCGGAAACCGGGGAGAACATCGTGATTCGTCGCTTCTGTCGCTTTGCCTTGGGCGAATAGGGTAGGAAAAGGAAGCGGCACTTCCTGGCCAGTCTTGTGGCGTGCTATGCTATGTGTGGAATTGGAGGTGGGCGAGATGCGCTCCCGGCGACTCTCTAGGTGGCCGCTGAGGCATCCGCTCCCACTCCGGCCTTGCCTACCGGGGGCCGGCCTCTCTTTTTCCCCTCTCTGCCTGCTCTGGCCGGTGGTTGAAAGCGTCACGCGCCAGTGTCGGACAGTCAGGGCCGGGGCTGTTCCCCCCACGAGAAGCGCATGGGAGTAGAAGAGAAGATGGCTGAATCTCAGATGGCTGCGTCCTTGCGATATCGGCGTATCCTGCTCAAGCTGGGTGGCGAAGCGCTGGGTCCCCGCCATACCTCGGAGGCCGGCGAGCCGCGCATTGGGATCGATCCGGTGGCGGTCCGCCGGATCGCGGCTGAGGTCAAGCGCGTCCACGATCTGGGAGTCGAGGTCGCGATGGTCATCGGTGGCGGCAACATTTGGCGTGGGGCAGATGCCGCTGCCGCGGGCATGGATCGTGCGACCGCCGACTATGTTGGCATGCTGGCCACGGTGATGAACTCTCTGGCCATGCAGGACGCCATGGAGAAGCTTGGCCTGGTCACACGCGTGCAAACAGCGATAGAGATGCCTCCGGTGGCGGAGCCGTTTATCCGTCGCCGCGCTGTGCGTCACCTCGAAAAAGGGCGCGTGGTCATTCTGGCGGCGGGAAGCGGCAATCCGTTCTTCACGACCGACACGGCGGCGGCCTTGCGCGCCATTGAGCTGAATGCCCAGGTGCTGCTGAAGGCCACAAAGGTCGACGGCGTCTACGATGATGATCCCATGCGCAATGCGAACGCTCGTAAGTTCGAAGAGTTAAGCTATATGCGCGCGCTCAACATGGGTCTCAAGGTGATGGATAGCACCGCGATCTCGCTGTGCAAGGATAATCGCTTGCCGATCGTGGTCTTCAACCTCGATCAGCCTGGAGCGCTGGAGGCGATTATGCGTGGCGAGAAGCGTGGGACACTCGTTCATGACCTTGAGGAGAGCGCTATTGGTGAGCGTGCCTGAGCACAGGGTGGCTGCCAGCTGCAGGTCCAGGTCTCTTGCTTCCTGGCCGCTGGCTGGCTCGCTGGCCCGTGATTCTATCCTGGTCTGTCGCTGGCTCTGCGTGCGTATCCAAGGTACCTTACGATGGGAGCATTGCTATGGTAGATGATATTTTCGGAGATGCCGAACGCCGGATGCAGAAAGCTGTGGAGGCGCTCCGCCATGACTTGGGGAGCATCCGTACTGGCCGCGCCAGTTCTGCCCTCGTGGAGCGGATTCAAGTCGATTACTACGGCGTCCCCACGCCGATTAACCAGCTCGCTTCGATCTCTGCGCCGGAACCACGTTTGCTGGTGATCCAGCCCTGGGACCGCAAGCTGCTCCCTGATATTGAGCGGGCTATTCAGAAGTCCGATCTGGGGATCAATCCCAGTAGCGATGGCCAGGTGATCCGCCTGGCGATTCCCCCTCTCAATGAGGAGCGGCGCCGTGAGATGGTAAAACTCCTTCATAAGAAGTTGGATGAGCATAAGGTGGCGGTGCGCAATATCCGTCGCGATGTCCAGGACAAGTTGCGCGACCGCGAGAAGAAGAAGGAGATCTCCGAAGATGAGCTGAAGCGCGGTCAGGATCGCCTGCAGAAGCTGACCGACCGCTACATCGAGGAGATGGATAAGATCGGCAAGCTCAAGGAACACGAGATTTTGGAGGTCTGACGTTGACCAGGATACGTGATCTTTTTCCCTCTTCCGTAGGGAAAAAGAGTGAGCAGTCGCAACCAGCGGTAGAGGTGCGCTCTCGGGAGCAGACTCAGGAGCAGAAGCAGGGACAGAAGCAGGAGCAGAGCTGTCCGCTGCGTCACCTGGCCATCATCATGGATGGCAATGGACGCTGGGCCGCTCAGCGCCATTTGCCTCGCCTGGCCGGCCATAAGGCCGGCGTGGCAGCGCTCCGCCGCGTGGTGGAGGCCGCCGTCGATGAGCATATCGAGTATTTGAGTGTCTATGCTTTCTCGACCGAGAACTGGGGCCGCCCGCGGGAGGAAGTCGAGGGCCTCATGCGCCTTTTCTGGGAAACCATCCGCTCTGACCTGGAGAAGTTGCATCGTGACGGGGTGCGGCTGCGCCATCTTGGTCGCTTGCAAGATCTCCCCCCTGCGATTCAGCGCGCCGTCCAGGAGTCAGTGGAGCTGACGCGTTATAATAATCGTATCCACCTCAGTGTGTGCTTTAACTACGGCGGTCGCGCTGAGCTGGTCGATGCCGTGCGACGTATTATCGCCGCTGGCTTGCCGCCCGAGGCGATCACCGAGGAGGTGATTAGCTCCTATCTTTATACTCATGATCTACCCGATCCCGATCTCGTTGTCCGCACTGCTGGCGAGATGCGCGTCAGTAATTTTTTGATCTGGCAGTCAGCCTATAGCGAGTATTATTCCACACCAACACTCTGGCCCGATTTCGGGCGCGAAGATCTACGCGCGGCCCTGGAGAGCTATCGCCAGCGCCAGCGGCGTTTCGGTCGGCTGACCGCTTCTCCCAGTGGCCGCTAAGCAGGTGGAAGCATCGCGTGGAGCGCGCAACTGAGAAACAACTACAATCATCAGGGAAGAGAGCTGCTGACAGCGGCGGGCAGTGGGCGGGCACTCTGGCTCTGCGAGTGCTGACCGCTGTTGTGGCCATTCCTATTGTCTTGCTTGTGGTCTGGCTGGGGGGTTGGGTGGCTTTTGCAGCGGCGCTCTTTGTGCTGGCCTGGGGCAGCTACGAGTTGCATCAGATGATGGAGCACTCGGGTAGCCGCCCCTTGCTCTGGGTGAGCTTCGGGCTGGGAACGCTCTTGCTGATCTCTGCCATGTTCCCCCAGTGGCGCCTGCTCTTGCTGGAGATCAGCCTGGGCGCCGCTTTGTTGGTAGCCTTCCCGCTCCTCTTTTGGCGAGAGCGCCTTGACGGCTCGCTCGTCGATTGGGCGCTGACGGTCGTTTTCGCTCTCTATCTCGGCTGGCCGCTTAGCCTCTTGTTGTCGTTGCGCGGCTCTCAATTCGGCTGGCCTCCCCCTCGCGGTCTCTGGTGGTTACTCTTGCTCTTTGCTGCTGTCTGGACCTTCGATTCCGCGGCCTTTTTCACTGGCCATTTCCTGGGGCGCCATAAGCTGGCTCCTCAGATTAGTCCCGGCAAGACCTGGGAGGGGGTCTTTGGCGGCCTGCTGTGTACTGTGATCCTTTGCCTGTGGCTGGCTGGCTCGCTGCTGCAGGTCCCCTGGTACCTGGCTCTGGTCCTTGGCCTGGCTCTCTCTCTGGCTGCTACCCTGGGCGATCTGGCAGAGTCGCTGATGAAGCGCCAGGCTCAGGTGAAGGATAGCGGCCAGCTGATGCCTGGCCACGGCGGCTTGCTCGATCGCATCGATAGCCTGCTCTTCGCCGCCGTTGTTCTCTACTTTTTCTCTCAGCTGGCCCTGGCGCTCCCGCACTAATCGGCTGGCCGGCTTGCTTCCTGGCAGATCCAGGTAATGGCTTGCAGGTTAGTCACTAATACACGAGACTGGTTGCAGCCAATCAGACGGACTGGCCTGAAGGGCCATACACCGTTCTGCTTGAGGATGAGACCCTGATTAGAGTATAGAATAAGAGCAAAAACGTCTCCTGCTGCATGCGCTCTGCCGTGCTACAATATTCCCTGGGTAGAGCCAGCAAGGGAACGGCAATACAGCAATGGAATCGAATGAGGAGAAAGAAGCTGGTCAGCCGGCTGTAGGCCGGATGACTGCGATGCAGACCTTTCCCAGGCGCATCGCCTTACTGGGAAGCACCGGCTCAATTGGACGACAGACGCTGGACGTGGTGCGCTGCTTCCCTGAGCACTTCGAGGTCGTGGCCCTGGCCGCCCATAGTAATCTATCCCTGCTGGCCCAGCAGGCTGAGGAATTTGCTCCGACTCTCGTGGCCTGCTTCGCGGAGACAGCGGCCATTCGAGAGGAGGCGCACCGCTTGCTTGTCGAAGCCCGTTGCCGTGAGCGGAGACCTGCGCCCCGCCTCGCTTTTGGTCTCGCTGGCTTGCTGGAAGCGGCTACCCTGCCGCAGGTGGATCTGGTGGTTGTGGCCACGTCCGGCCTGGTGGCCTTGGAACCAGTGATGGCGGCAATCCAGGCTGGCAAGACCATCGCTCTGGCTAATAAGGAGACGCTGGTTATGGCCGGCCATCTGGTGATGGAGGCGGCGCGGCGGGCCGGAGTGGCTATTCTGCCGATCGATAGTGAGCATAGTGCGCTATGGCAGTGCCTGCGAGGCGAAGACGGAACCGAGGTGCGCCGCCTGATCTTGACGGCTTCAGGCGGGCCTTTCCGGCGCACTCCTCTCACAGAGTTGCCCTCGGTGACGGTTGCTCAGGCGCTGGCTCACCCAACCTGGCGCATGGGGCCGAAGGTCACCGTGGATTCGGCGACCTTGATGAATAAGGGACTGGAGGTCATTGAGGCTCACTGGCTCTTCGCCGTTCCTTACGAGCGTATCGAGGTGGTAATCCAGCCTGAGAGCATTATCCATTCTATGGTTGAGTTCGTTGATGGCTCGATCAAGATGCAGGCGAGCCTTCCGAGTATGCATCTGCCCATTCTCGATGCGTTGAGTTATCCGCTGCGTCTGGAGGCGCAGGCTCGCGGGCTGATTCGCCCCCTGGACTGGGCGCAGGTGGCACAGCTACATTTTGAGACCCTCGATGTGGCACGCTTCCCTTGCTATCGCCTGGCTCGTGAGGCCGCTGAGCGCGGTGGTACCTACCCTTGCGCTCTGGTGGGGGCCGATGAGGAGGCTGTCGCGCTCTTTCTGGCAGGACAGATTGGCCTCTTGGATATCGCTCGTCTGATTGAGGCAGTGCTGGAGCGCCACGCGACGATGGCTCAGGCGCAGCCAGACATTCCAGTCATCCTCCAGACGCGCGATTGGGCACGGCAGACAGCGCGGGAGCTGGCTGCCTCGCTGGGGGTTGTACGCCAGGCCACAGGTTAGTCTTTGCTTGCAAAGCTGTCTGAGGGAAGTGGGAATGAATTATTGGTACTTGTTAGCTGCGATACCGGTCTTTGGTCTACTAGTCTTTGTCCATGAGCTGGGTCACTTTTTGACTGCCAAGTGGGCGGGGATTCGCGTTGAGGAGTTTGGCCTCGGCCTGCCTCCGCGCATTGTGGGCATTCGTCGCCGCCCTGGTGGGGGATGGGAGGTAATCTGGTTTAACGG
>NZ_JADGIA010000227.1 GCF_019683635.1 Thermogemmatispora sp.
GAAGTCCGCCATCGTCCGGCGGCGTCAACTGCACTTTCAGAGGCAGCCAGGCACCACCGACCAGACGCGGCTGAAGGGCCATAAACTCACCATCGACGTTCAGGGGATCGGCGAACTGAGAAAGGAGCTGATCGAGGGCATCAAAGCCCACCTGAAGACCTACCAGGAGACCGGGCAGGCCGATGAAGAAGAGCTGAAAGAGGCGGAGACCCAGCTTGAGCAACCAACAAGCCAGGCTGCCGAGCGGATCAACATCCTCTGCGAGACCATCACCGATGAGGGCCTGGCCCGCATCCAGCGCACCGCCCGCCTCCACTACCTGACCTACATCAGGCAAAGCCTCATCAGCGATTCCAGGGCCAGCGATCAGGAACGCCGGGCCGAGCGCCTGCTCCAGACCCTGAGCGAGCGCCTGCGCCAGCTTGAAGCCTACATCCAGCGCTATCCCGATAGCCACTACATCGTCTCCTATGGCCAGTCGGAGCGCCTCAACTTGCGCGACCTCTTCTCACGGGCCGACGCCTTCGATCCCCTGCCCATCTTCGGCGAGGTCGCTGGTCAGCTCGGAGAAATCATCAACGAGCAGCAAGGGGTCAAGCGCTTCATCCACGGCCTGCGCCTCAAGCTCAACGGCAAAGTGCACGTCCACGGGGGCAAGGGCGAGGAATCCTTTAAATTCCATCTGGCCCTGCTCCAACCGGACAAACCTTCCTTTGACGAGCGCCGGCAGGAGGCTGAAAGCAACGGCACCCTTGAAGCCTTCTACACGCGCATCGTCCGCGTAGCCGTGCTCTACTTCTTCGCCTTCAAGCACTGGGAAGACCCCAGCTATCAGCCCGAGGCCGACTTTGAGCAAGAGCTATTGCCCGTCCTGCGAGCCGGCACCCAAGAGGAGAAAGAGGCCGCCCTGCGGCGGCTGGCCGAGGAGCTGGAGCCGGAGCAGTCCACAGGCCCACAGAAGACCTCGAAGAAGACCTCGGAGCTTCTCCAGGATGTACGGACCGCCCTGGTCGCCTCGCTCAAAAAGCCAGCCCACCAGTCGCGCCCCTACCGGGCCGACCTGGTGATCTCCCTGAGCGCCGGCATCCTCTCGAAAGATCCCGAACAACTTTTCATCCAGCACCACTTTTTCAGCGACGACCTCTCATTCCAGGAAGACCACCGGCGCGAGCTGCTCAAGTACATCAGCATCGAGGAGGCCAGCATCAGCAGCAATGTCCTCTGCAAACTCGCCGTTAGCCTTCAGATTGAGCCGCTCTACTTCCTCAGCAAGGAGCATGGCAGCGAGGAGACTATCGGCAGCTATGCCATGAGCTACGAGCTTGGGCACCTGCAGGCCCTGCCCGTTATCCTGCTTCCCATAGAGGCGGATAAGCAGAAACAAGCAGAGTGCAAAAAGCTCTTCCAGCAGTGCTTTGGTGGCTTCAAACACATCGCCCTGGGCTACGGCTACCACCACCAGGGGCCAGCCGTCCGTTCCGAGGCCGCCTTTGTCTACCGCTTCACCTACCTCCTTCTCGCCTACCTCTTCATCAAACTGGTCGTCGACAGCGCCACCGCTATTGAGCCAGCCAGGCGCTTCATTCCGCTCATCTGCATCCACATCAAGAAAGAAGAGGCCGGCCAGGAGCACTACGACGATGAAAGCGTCCTGCACGGCATCACCAAGGTGTTGGAGCACCTGCTAGGAGCCGACTACCTGACCAGCTCGCAAGGCATGCACCTGGAGACCCTGAAAGCGGAAGGCAATAACGTCTACCTGCTTAGAAGCGCCCTCTGCTCGCTCTACTCGAACCTGCCGCATCGCTTCAAGCCGCAGTTGGAGCAGACCAACAGCGGGCGCGCGGCAGCCCGTCAAGCAGCCCGTCAGCCAGCACGGGTCACGTCCGCCCATCAGAGCGCGGCCCTCCAGCCGGCGCCCGCCGCCGCCACCGACGCCGACCAGGCCCAGCCCGCGCGCCTTGACAAAGTGGCCATCCTGGTCGTCTCCAGCCGCAAATGCGACTACACTACCCAGGCCCGCGATCACTACCTGGCCGCCATCTACGGCGAAGTGCTTGGCCTGGAGCGGCAGGGCAACGAACTCCTGCTGCGTCGCCTGAGAACCTTCGCCGACAATCACCCCTCCGAAAGCATGCACACGCGGCCCGACATCATCATCGAACAGGCCCGCTACTGCGCCCAGCAGGGCTACCGTCACCTGCTCTACGTCGCCCACGCTCCCTACAGCCGCACCCTGGGCCTCACCAAAGGCGGCGCCCGCGAGCTGTTTTTCATGAGCCAGGACGTCATCCAGGCCATGCGCGAGGTTGCCAGCGACTTCCGCGTCTACCCCATCTTCTGCGACCTCTACTACGTCCTCGATCTCAAGGCCAGCTCTGCCAGGCACGATCAAGAGTCACTCTACATTGACGAGCTGCGCGAACTGGCCGACGTCGTCAACGATCCCAGCAAACGCACCGTCATGTTTCTCAATCTCTACAATGGCTACTATATCCCTTCTGGTTCCCCCGAGGCGCAGGAGCGCGTCTACAACGGCATCATGGCCTACTCCACCGTCACCCATGTCTACGACCAGGACCCCAGCTACGAGCAGTACATCTGGTCCGACCTGCTGGCCCCTGACCAGCCAGGCACCATCAAGCACGGCCTGATCGAGGCCATCACCCTGCTGCACTTCATGCGCTTTGAAAGACCGTCCAGCCCCATGATGAAGCTTGATCCCTACAAGCGCACCATCGGGGACCGCAGCACCGGTGCCCAGGCCATCATTCCTCACATGAAAGGCCAACAGCGTTTCAACATGCTGGCCTGCCTGACACACGTGCGCTCAGTGCTGCGCACCCTGGAGCTGAAGCAAGGTGGCGGCAACCATCAGCACCCGGAGCCGCCGTCATCCACCGCGTCCTGAGCTGGATACGACGGAAGAGGAACAAGGAGGATCACCAGCGCCATGTCAGCCATGCCAGAGCCATCTGGCCAAAGCGTCCAGACCAGGCAGCCAGAGCCAGCCAGCAGCAACCAGCATTTCGGCGAAGACATGGGCCGTCTCTTTGAAATCGGCTTCGCCACCGGCCTGCTCACGGCCCTTGGCCAGGAGCCGCGCATCCACTGCCCCCCCTCCATCTCCGATTACTATCGGCGCGAGCTGGCCCAGCTCCACTTTGAGCCGCTCTACAGCAAGCTCAGCAGGCGCAACTGCGTCTTCAGCAGCTGGGACCGCGACCTGCTGCGCCAATGGGCCATCTTCATCTTGCTACGCGGCTACCTGGGCGGGCGCACCTTCCTTCAGGAACTGCTGGAGGCCCTCATGGCCGCCCACAACGGGCAGATTGACATCGTCTACCTGCAATGTCGCTTTCACGGTCCCAACAGTCTGGAGACCTACACCAAAAAAGAAAGCCTGGCCTTCGCCGAGTTACTGGAGCAACTGCGTCAGCGCGACTACTCACTGCCAGCCAGCGAGCAGATCTACGAGCAGTACTGCGGGCGCGGCCAATTTCCCCAGGCCGACCTGTTGCTCTTGCTGCAGCAGGGAAAGGACTGGCGTCTCCTCTGCATCGACCTTTCGGTCTTCAGCGTCCGCAGCCTCAGCGACGCCGCCAGTCTCACCTCAGTCGACCAGATCCGCGGCCTGCTGCTGCGCGAGCTGCGCTACATGCGCACTCGCAGCGTTTTCTCCAACCTGAGCATCGACACCGACGCCGCCCTGCTCAGCGGACAGGAGCTACTGGCCACCGGCCTCAAACGCTACTTCCGCGCCTTCAGCCGCCAGGACAAAGAGAGCTACAAACTCATCCAGGCAGGTAGCTATGCCTGCAGCTTCTACCAGTTTCTCACGCGCCACGGCATCCTCACCCCCCAGGACTCCATTGTCTTTCACATCATTGGCTACACCGACCGTGGCAGCAATAGCATGACCCTGCGCCGCGATCAGCTCCCCGTTCTCGAAGCCTGCGCCGAGATCTACCGTGAGCGCGAGGAGCACCTGATTCCCGGGCAGGAGATCGAGGCCAGCCGCGAGCAGCTCCTTGAGACCATCAGCCGCTACGTGGCGCGCTGCTTTCAGCAGGGCAAATCGTTCGTCAAACAGCTCCGGGAAGAGGCAGAGCGGGGCGACGGCCTGCACTGGGTCTCTCACGAGGAGCTGCTGACCGACTTCGTCGGCATGGACAGCCCGCTGACCCCCGAACAGGTCACGCCCGAGCTGCAGGCCCTTTTCCCCGACCAGCCATGTGCCGGGCGCAAACTGCGCGAGCTGCACGCCGAGCTTGTGCTCCGCGAACTGGAGCAACCTACCCCCTACCTCTTTCTGACCGGTACGCCCGGCATCGGCAAAACCACCGCCATCGTCAACTTTCTCAAAGAGCGCGCGATGCAGGGCGAGGGCTTCCTGTTCGTCTACGTCAGCCCCCGCAAGCAGGTCAACCTGGACATCATCGACAAGTTCCGCAGCTCAGAATTCGACCTGCGCTGCGATACCCTGCTGGCTCTCACAACCAACTCCGCCCAGATCCGGGCCAACGGCGGCAAGCGCACCGTCCACTACTACTCGTCCCAGCGCAACGACCGCTTCTCACTGCACGGCATCGACTTTCTGCCCGCCGAAGGCCCCGACGCCCAGCAGCAACGTCCCCGCGAGCGCCGGCTAGAGGAAGTCGAGGAGGGGCTGCTCATCGACCGCGGCCAGAACGTCAGCGGCGTCCTCGACAGCCTCTGCTCGGCGATTGACGCCGCCCTGACAGAACAGCTCTCCAACACCATCGTCGCCACCGTCGCTGTGCAATCGCTCAGGCGCACCAGTCACGACCAGGCCACCACCCTGCGACACCTCAAGAGCCTGTTCCAGAGCCTGCTCAGTCAGGGACTGGTACAACAGGAAGCCCTGGAACAGCTCAGCCGACGCATCAAATACATCTTCTTCATGATCGACGAGGTCACCGGCGACGAGAGCGGCGCCGCCTTCGTCGAGGGCGTTCACAGACTGCTCCATCAGTGCCAGCTCTTCAACCACCCGGCCATTCGCTGCAAAGTCATTGTGGCCGACGCCTCGATCGTCGACCCGCAACTCATTCAGCGCCATCTTGAAGACAGCTCCTACGAACCAGATAAGATCTACTTCCGGCGCGCTAGCCAGCCGCCGCAGCCCCTGAGCCGCAGCGCCTTCGGCTTCAAGCGTCTGAACGCGGTTGGGATCAACGCGAACGCTTATCCAGCCAGCGCCCTGCGCCTGCGCTATCACGTTGGCCTGGAGATCGAGAGCTACGAAGACATAACCGCGCTGCACGCCATCAGCCAGCAGCTCAAAAGCGGCCTTCAGCAGGAGCTGCTGACAGACCTGCTGACCATCCTTCGACAGCCCGAAGCTCCACAGGTGCTGGTTTACATCCAGGACAAGCAGCGCCTGGCCGAACTGATCGCCGAGCTACGGCGGAGCCTGGGGCAATTCCAGCTCTACGAGGACTACCTGGCCATCCATGCCAACATTTCCGAGGAGGAGAAGAAGAAGGTAAGAGACTATCAGGACAAGGTGCGCGTTGTCTTCATGACCGCCTCGGCCAGCCGTGGCCTCTCCTTCAAGCGCGCCCGCGCGATCCTGGTTGACGTGCCACGCTTCGCCATCGAGCAGAACCTGATGGAGATCCTGCAGGTTATCTACCGTGGGCGCGGCGGCGACCTCGACAATACAGAGAAAGCCATCACCTTCTACCTCTCCGACCGCTTCTTTTACAGCCGGGCCGAAGAGCGCGACTCAGCCCTGCGCGAGAGCCTGCTCGCCTTGCTCAACATCCTGCTCATCCTTAAGACCGCTCTGCTCACGCGCATCAAGGGCGAGGGGCAGATCGGTCACGGGCGCTATCTGATGATCCCCATTGGCGGTAAGGCCGTGCTCTCCGCTGGCGAGAGCCTGACCTCGCGTCTGGGGCGCCTGGTCGAGCAGCTCGATGATCTGCGCGATCAGCACCCGGAGACCCCGGACTTCCGTGAGGTCGCCGAGGATCTGATCAGCCTCCTCAGCGAGGCCCGTCTAGAGCTGAATCCGCCGGCGTCGGAGTCGGGCCGACGGGCTCATGGCAGTCCGAGGGGGCAGGCCCGGCAGGACGGGGACCAGCGTCATCCTCGTCCCTATTTGATTGAGCTGGATCAACTGGCCGACAGGTTTGAGGAGGCCGCCATCCACGGCTTTGACCACCTGCTGACCCTCCCTCCCCTGGAGCGGGCCTACATCGCCGGCAGCCTGCTCATTGTGCCACTGGGCGAGCGGCATCTGAGGGAAGAATACTGGATCAGCCTGATGAAGCTCTTGCAGGTCAACCGGCGCGGGCAGCTGCTGCTCAGCCGGATGGAGACGCTCCGGCGCCATCCGTACTGCAACGATGAGATCCGTCTGCTCCTCAAGGATGGCATCGCGCTCATCAGAGAGCTGGGCCGTATCGCCCGTGGGAACACGGTCATTCCTCATCTCGGGCAGGAGACACAGCACGCCGACCAGCACTACGCCATTCCCCTGCATGTCCTGCTGGTCAGCAAGGTCTTTCAGAGCTACTTTCAGAGCGGCGCTGAGGACGCCTTCGGCTCCTACTGGAGTTTTCGCCGCCTCCTCGAAAGCTATCTGCGCACGCTCTATCCCATCGACAGCGTTCTGCCGCTGGGCCGCCACTACGAACACTTTCCGTTCCTGCTCTTTCGCAGTTACAACCTGCCCGAGGCGCGGCGCAAGATCTTCCTCGACCATTACCTCTTTATGTCCCACGAACTCAATATCATCAACATGCTCCTGGCCAAGAGCGGCGAAGGCGAAGCGTCCTAAGCGGAAGAAAGAAACAACCTTGCGAATTGTGATATAGGCTGGTATGCTTTCTAAAGAAAAGGGCAAGATGGGCAGCATCTTCTCCCGCAGGCTCGGGCAGATTTGAGCAGGCTCTGCGGGCAAGCAGGCCGCCCACACTTTGACCCATCCAGGGATCAGAAGCTGAGCAAAGGAGATCTTGCAAGCTATGACTGCAGCTGAAGCCGAAGCGCCAGGCGGCGATAGTCAGCCCGCTGGGGAGCGCACCTATTTTATCGATGCCGAAGAGGCCGCTGAGTTGGCGCGCCTCATGCAACAAGACCGCCTGGTGACGGAGGCAATGGGCGGCTTGCTGCCCGAGCTGGAGGCACTGCCAAGCGCAGCCCAGGTGCTCGATCTGGCCTGCGGCCCCGGCGGCTGGGCCCTCGAAATGGCCTTTCGCTATCCCAAAGCCGAGGTCATCGGCGTCGATCTCAGCCCCAGCATCGTCGACTACGCCAATGCTCAGGCTCGTTCGCGCGGCCTCAGCAACGTCCAGTTCGCCGCAATGAACATCACGCAGCCCCTCGCTTTCGCCGACGCCTCTTTCGATCTGATCAACGCTCGCTTCCTGGCGGGCTTCATGCGGCCCCAGGATTGGCCACGCCTGCTGACCGAGTGCCGCCGCCTGCTCAAGCCCGGCGGCGTGATCCGCCTCACCGAAAGCGAATGGGGCCTGACCACCAGCCCAGCCACTCAACGCTACTACGCGCTCTGCTCAGAGGCTCTCAAGCGCGCAGGTCAAAGCTTCTCGCCCGATGGGCACCATCTGGGCATTACACCTATGCTCGCCCCGCTGCTGCGCCAGGCCGGCTTTGAGGACGTCCGCCTGCGCGGTGGCGCGCTGGAGTGGTCCAGCGGTACCCCCCAGCACTACAGCACCTTCAAAAATATATTCGTCATGTTCGATCTACTGAAACCTTTCCTTGTAAGGACAGGGGTTGTCAGCCCAGAGGAAGTGGAGCCGCTCTATCAGCAAGCCGTCGCCGAAATGCAAGCTGACGACTTCTGCGCCGTCTGGACCTGGCTCACCGTCTGGGGACAGAAGCCCACCACCACTTAACACATCCTGGCCTGGTCCGTCAGGGCCAACGCTGGCCCCCCATCAGCCCGTATGCGGCGCAGCGCTAGAATTATAGTCAGCAAGAACCAATACA
>NZ_JADGIA010000038.1 GCF_019683635.1 Thermogemmatispora sp.
GGTGTTGGGGTAGTGGTGGGGGTAGGTGACGGTGCTGGTGTAGGTGTTGGCGTCGGTAGAGGCGTGGGAGAAGGCTCGGGCGTAGGCGTAGGTGTTGGGGTAAGCGTGGGCGCCGGTGTCGGCGAGGGCTGCGGTTGCGGTGAGGGCGATGGGGAGGGCTGGGGCCGTGGCCTGGGATGCGGCTGCGGGCGTACCGTCGGCGTGACCACAGGCAGGGCCGTTGGTCCCGGCTGCGGCATGGTCAGAGGACTACCGCAGGGCGGGAAGGGTGGAAAACTCAGGCTGCTTCCTGACTGAGAGGGACCACCCTGGCTCGGCGGCGTCACACTAGGCGGTAGAGGAACCGTCATGGTGCTTTCGGCAATGTGCCCCTGCGTTTGGGCCGCCAGTGCTCCCTCTGATTGAGAGGAGACAGGCCGACTTTGCTGGCTGCCCAGCCAGAGCGGCAGGCCGCAGCTCAGTAGCGCCACTAGTGCCAACAGAGTGAGCAGCAGAAAGCGCAAAGCACAGCCGCGGTTCCACAGCGCCATTACCGTATCCAGCATGCTGATGCCTGCTCCTCTCCTCGCCTCTTCTCCACCGCTCACTGCCCGCCTGCCAGGCTAGCGTGTCACCGGCTCGCTGCCGACGCGGCGCTCTCGCTGGCTGGCCTCATGATTGGGGCTGGTCTCTTCCTCGCCCTGCTCCTCCAACTCGACGCTCATCAACGTCGAGAGCTGGCGCTCCTGCTGAAAGCGCCACAGCAGCTTCTCCAGACAAAGCACGCATTCCAGGGGGCGGCGCATCGTGAACAGCTCGCGACGCCGCCAGTGATCTGCCAGGAAGGCCACCCCATTGCGCTGGCGGATCACCTGCAGCAAATGGTCGTAGCCAAGCAGAATCTGGCAGCGGCGCCCCAGGTAGATCAGACGGCGATCGGTCAGAATGAGCAGACCGTGGTCGCGTACGGCCTCCTCCGGGGGAGCGAAGGGCCGGAGCTGCTCATTGCAGAGTGTTGCCTGGCAGCAATAGTAAGCGCGCTCGCCGAAGGCCAGGCGAACGGGGACCTGGACAGGTGGTAGCGGGTCCTTCAATGGGGAACGCCGTCCGTGTTGTCGGGAGAGCGTGATCTCCTGGCGGCGCTCACGCTCCTCCTGAAGGCGAGCCTGGCGGCGCTGCAGCAGCTCCCGGCGAGCCATCTGCCAGCCTGTCGGCGCCAGCGCGCGCATCAGGGCTGTCGGCGTTTCTCTTTCGGTCGCAGGGGCAGCCGTCTCTGCCGGGTCAGCGCTGGTTCTCTCGGACTCGATGGGCGCTGGCTCAGGCTCATGGCCAGAGGTCGCCAGCAAGCGCGCCTGCGGACAGGTGCGCAGCAGATAATCAACCATCTTACGCACATCCTCCACCGCCGCAATCCCGCGCAGAATCACGCGCTGCTGGCCAAAGGTCAACTCCAGACGGGCCGAGGGTAGGCCCAGCAGAGAGCGATAGATCGGGCGGATCTGCGTCAGGTGGCGCAGCTCGTAGACGGCCCCGTGAACCCGCAGATGATCAGGGTAGAGCTGGAAGAGTCGGCCCCAACCACACGTTCCTTCCACAATTGGCAAAGACAGAGACTGCTCTGCCCACTCGGCGGCGTCGACCTGGTTTCTGCCTCGCTCAGACCTCTTCTCCACGTCCACTTCCACTTCCTCATCCACCGTTCTCTTTGCTGCTGCTTTCAAAACACTTTCTGTCTAAGAGAACGTTTCATACGATCTTTGGTAACACGCGGCGGTAACTTCATATCTCACGATCATTTGGTGGCAGGCAGGAGGGGAAAGAAGGCTGGCCTCAGCTGAAGCGGCGCAGCCAGAGGCGCCAGAGACTGCGGCGCAGAGGCGGCCAGAGGCGTTCCAGCTCGGAGCTGTCGGAAGTGCCGGGTAGCTCGTAGGGAGGGGCCCAGCGCTCGCGCACAAATAGCTCGGTCAATTGACGCAGCGGCAAGGTGGCCTCCGGCATCACGCGGCTCAACCCTGCGCTGTACTCGTATGGCGTCTGCCAGGAGCGTGGTCGGAAGCCGGCCAGGCTCGCCAGGCGGCATAAGCGCCAGAAGAGCCGCGCCACCGGACTCAACTGGCGATCGCGCTGGCGCCTTCCGATGCTCACCCCGATGGCCAGCACCAGCAGCAGACCCAGGCCCGTTGAGGCCAGCAGCGTCGGCAGCAGCCAGGGAGATGACAACGCGCGCTGGAGTGGGTCGCGGGGAGTCTCAGCGCGGCGGTCGGACGCTGAGGGGGCGAGAGAGCCTTCCTGGCTGGGCTGGCTGCCTGCTGTGGCAGTGGAGCCATTGGAGACCGAGGGCGAAGATGAAGGGGCTGGTGTTCCCGAGAAGGCCGGCCCGAGAGTGAAGCCGGGAGTTGGATCAAAATCGATCCAGCCCTGGCCAGGGAAATAGATCTGAACCCAGCTATGGGCGTCGCTGCCATTGACCACCCACACCTGGCGCCCGGCATCGAAGTGGCCCTGGCTAAAGCCCACTACAATGCGTGCCGGCATGCCCAACAAGCGGGCCATCACCGTCATGGCGCTTGCATAGTAGGTACAATAGCCAGTGCGCGTCTGCAGTAGCCAGCTCACCACATCGGTGTCCGCGGGGATCGGCGGATTGTTGATCGAATAGCTAAACTGGCGCGGATCGCTCAGATGACTCTCCAGCATCTGCATAGCCTCAAAGGCGTTGCTCGTGCCACGTGTCCACTCCAGCGCCGTCTGCATCAATTTGTGGGGCAGGCTGGCCGGCAACTGCAGATAGTCGCGCTCCAGAACAGGCAGGGCTGGATCGCTTTGCCAGAAGCGTGGGTTCGCTGAGAGCAAAGGGATGCGGGCCAGCGCGGCTGCGTCGATCTTTGGCGCTCGCGCCAGCACCGTATAGCGCTCACCGGAACGCAGCGGCTCCTGCTGAGCCCAGGCGCTGACCAGGCCATCGCCGTAGGTCATAGACGGGACGCTGAAGCGGGCCGGCTGAGGTGGGGCGAACAGATAGTTGTGCTTACTCTGAGGAGCCTGGAGCAGGTGGACCTGCGCGCTGACCTCTCGATAATGGCCAGAGGCCGTATCGGGGGGGAGCGGCTGCCCCGCCGCAAAGCGAGTGACCGCAGTCTGCGTCGTCGACGTCCAGCTATGGCCATCGAACTGGTTATAGGTCACAGCTTCCAGATAGGCCGGGGCCGCACTACCGCTATATTCCAGCACGCTCCCCGCTGGCAGAGAGACCGAACCGCTGACCGTCAGACGATCGCCGAAGAAAACCGTCGTGTCCAGCAAGGGTGTCTGTGCCGAGGGGCCTGAGCCAGTCAGGCGTTGATGCAGCAGGGTGCCTGCGAGCGTGTTCAGCTCCTCCCAGAAACGGCTTCCCCAGCTGGGTTGCATCAGCGGAGGAAGAAGCAGCGCAGGCAGCAGGGAGAGCAGCATGAGCAGAGAGGTCAGCGCCAGATTGCGCCCAAGCAGAGAGCGTAACCAGGAACGATCGGCGGAGAGGCCCAGGCTATGCCAGTCGTCGAGCAGCGTCGCCAGGTGGAGGCGGCCAATCAGCAACAGGAGCGCGCCGAGCATGACCGGCAGCAGCAGGGGCGAAGCCTGGCGGCTGTACTGGAGATTGACCAGCATAATCGAGCAGTAGGTCAATGCCACCAACCAGGGCAGGCGTGCGCGATAGGTTAGCCAGCTTCCCAGATAGCCTAAAAAGAAGCTGAGGAAACAGAGGTAAAGCAGAAAAATATGCTCGCTGGAGACCACTGCCAGGCCAGGGCCAGCGCCGCTGCTCACCATCGCCTGCAGATCAGAGAGCAGCATTGTCCAGGAGATGTGCAGGGCAGCGCCCGCCGTCAGAGCAAAAGCCACCCAGTAGCCGAAGAAGAAGGCCGAAAGATGGAGCAGTGGCTGGGACAATGAACGGCTCTTCGCCACGAGGAAGCCGACCAGCAGGCCCAAAGGGGCGCTCCACAGAAGAATCCAGGTTCCGGTCACCCAATTGGCCGAGATGATTGCCGCCATCAGAGCTGAGAGCGCGACCGCCACCAGTCCCAGTGGCAGCCAGCCCTCCGCTGGCACCAGGGCGAGCCTGGAGGAGCGAGCTGGCACTGGCAAAGGCGTGAGAAGGGCAACCTGCCCGGCGACCGTGGGCGCCTCCGCCAGCGCTGGACGGGAGCCATTGACCTCGGCCCCCCTCCTCGCCTCTATCCCCGTTCCCTGATGCTCACTCTGGCGAGTGGTCTCTACAGCTGGAGAAGAAGTGGCCTGACCTGGTTTCATCAGAAGTGGCTCCTGTCCCAACGATCGCTATCCCGGCTCGATCAGCAATGGCTGCGATAGCTGCCGATGGCATAAGCCTGCTTCCCCCAAAAGACCTTATGCCTCTCTGCTACCCTCTACCCGAGTCAGAGGAAAGAGAGCGCATTGCTCATGCAAGCAGCAAGGGATGAGAAAGGTACCTGCATGCTGCAGGCTCCATTCCTTCGATTAACCTCTCATAATGATACCCCAAAATTGGCGTTCCTGTCATCGTTAGCCGCAGTACAGCAGGAAGAAACTCTCTCCTGGCCACACCTGGTCTCACTGCGCCGGTGTCTCCCCCGTCTGGGTGGCCTTCACTACACATCGCAGCTCATCTCGGCTCAGGTGCGCCCACAGGCCGGCCTCCAAAGGCCGCCAGTAGCAGACTGGCGGCGATCACCAGGCAAACAGCGGCGAAGAGGAAGGCGGCGGAGAGATTCACATAGGTCTGGAGCCAGCCGGCCACCGTTGGCCCCAGGCTATAGCCAATACTCCAGGTCATCGAATAGAAGCCGCTCAGCCTTCCGCGATAGCGCTCAGAAACCTGCTCCATCGCAAAGGCCGTATAGACCGGCTCGATCAGCAGGCGCAGAAAGGAGCGGGTGTACTCGCCGAGCACGGCGACTAACAAGATTGGCGAATAGCCGATCAGTAACATCAATGGAGCGCTGGTATACATCACCGTAGTGATGATCTTGATCTTACGCCAGCGGTGCACAAAGAGCGGGGCCGTGAGCGAAAAGAGGCCGCCGGCCAGACCAGAGATGGTGAAAATCAGCCCGAGTGCTCCTGGCAGCAAGGAGAAGCGCAGCACAAAGAAGAGCTGGATCAGGGCAATGACCGCCCCCTCGCCCATATTGAAAATCAGATCGGGCACCAGGAGCTGAGCAAAGACTGTCAGAGGGAAACGCTCTCTGGTCTCGCCAGTGGAGGGCCTGCTGGGGGCCTGCAGTGCGGTGGTCGTTGGGGCCGTTCCGGCGCGGGAAGCCCGCGGAGGGGCAGAGTGCAGCCACCAGAGGGGTAGCCCGAAGAGCAGACTCACCAGCGAAGCGCTCAGCACACCCCAGCGCAGAGCCAGAGCGCTATTAGCGCTCACCTGCAACAGGCGGGCCACCAGCTCGGGAATAGCCCCGCCGAGCAGATTGCCCAAAGACCCTACGCCCAACAGCACAAAGCTATTGAGGGCCAGCACGCCCACTCGCCGCTCCTCACTGGTCTTCTCAATCAGCAGAGGAACGTTTGTCACCCAATAAGCCGTCGAAGCTATCCCCTGGAGGAAGGCAGCCAGCAGCAACAGCGGGGCCGCCGAGGTCAGGCCGATCATGGCCAGAAAGAAAGGCATCGATAAAGCCGAGGCCAGCAGCACCGGCTTGTAGCCCAGCCGATCGGCCAGCATGCCAACGGGGACCGCACTGATCAGTGAGCCAATGGCGGGCAGCGCGCTCAGCAGCCCGATAAAGTCCGGCTGATAGCCCAGACTATGGGCATAGTAATTGATATCAAGCGTCCCAATTGTCAGCTGGAAACCCTTACCAAGGGTATAGAACAGCAGCAGATAGACATCGCGAGGAAGCTGCAACCAGCTCAAGAGGTTCTGTCTGCTGCCGCGGTCCCCTTGGGGGTTTCCCGGCGGCCCGTCTCCCAGCCTATCGGTAGAGCGAGCAGCGTTCTGAGAGAGATCGGGCCTGGAAGACATTGTCTGCGACTCCTGTCGTCCTCATACGTAGAGCGAAGTGGAGAAAAGCGAAGGAAAGAGCCATGCCTTCGTAGGGTATCATATCCGCCAGAGGCGTGGCAACCGTTGCCCGGGCTGGTGAGTTGCACCAGCCGGCGGGGCGGGCAGGCTGCGCGTTCTTGGCGGTCGTGCTTCCGCCCCGGCCTCCGGCGCCGGGCAGCGCAAAACATCAGCAGAAGGAGAGAAAGAGCCTTTCATGATGGATGGAATTAGCTTTCACCCGGGCCTGGGTCACATCCACCTCTATCCGGGCGAGCTACTCGCCTGGCTGTTGGTCGGACTGATAGCGGGTTTCCTGGCGGCAAAGCTGGTGCGTGGGCACGGATTGGGGTGTCTGCTCGACATCTGCGTCGGGCTGGTAGGGGCCGTCATCGGCGGCTTTCTGATGAGCTTGCTGGGCATCAACGAAACGTTTCACTTTCTCGGAACGACGCTAGTTGCCTTTCTTGGGGCCTTGCTCCTCTTGCTCCTCGTTGAACTCATCGCCGGAGGGAGACGCTCCATCTAACTAACAGTGCAACGCGGCGAGCGCAGTCACTGGCGATTGAGGATGCTCAGCCAGCCAGGCAGACAGACAGACAGACAAGTAGGCGGGTAGATAGAGACAAAGTGCGTGAGGGAAGTTGTCGCTCCACTGCGGTGCGGGAGCAGAGAGACCACTGGCAAGCGCCCTGGCTTCCCACGCGTCCGGCGATCTTGAAGCATGGCGGAGGGAGAGAAGAACGAACGTGGCGCCTCTGGCCTGCTCGTCTGCCGGTCTTGGGTACTCCTCTCCGCTCCAGCCCGGCTGGCTCGCCGCCCTATTAATACTTAATCAGAGCGAAGACATCGTAGCCCTTGAGGCGCTCGCGGCCTTTCAGATAGGTCAGCTCGACCAGGAAAGCAATGCCAGCGATATGGCCGCCCAGCTTCTCGACCAGCTCCATCGCCGCCGAGACGGTGCCACCGGTGGCCAGCAGGTCATCGACGATCAGCACCCGCTCGCCTGGTTTAATGGCGTCGGTATGCATCTCTACAATATTGGTGCCATACTCCAGAGCGTACTCCACGCTGACCGTCTTCGCTGGCAGCTTCCCAAACTTGCGCACTGGGACGAAGCCACAGCCGAGCAAGTAGGCCAGGGGAGCAGCGAAAATAAAGCCTCGGGATTCGACGCCAACGACAGTCTGAATGCCCGCACCGGAGTAATGGGCTGCCAGGCGATCAATGGCGGCGCGGAAAGCCTCGGGATTTTGCAGAAGGGGCGTGATATCGCGAAAGAGAACGCCCTTCTGGGGGAAATCGGGAATATCTCTAATCCAGTCTTCCAGCCGTAGTGGCCCCGACGCAGATGACGATGACATCCTAAGCGCTCCGTTTCCTTCCTCAACAAAGAACTAAGTCAGGCCGCCTCTCCAGGGGCTTGTGGGTCTAGCGAATCCACGACCGGCCTAGCACAGAAGTGACCAGGCCACGCCAGTCCTCCGTGCGCCGTGCGAAAAGAGAGCAGAGCAGATTGGGCTGCTCTCGGTCAGGCCGTGGCTGAGCCACCATTGGCTCAGGCGTGCGGCTCTGGCTCTGCCCTGCCTTTGACCTGGCGTTCACCTGATCACACGCTTTGCATTGCCCTCGGATTCCGTAGATTAGTATAGCACGAATCTCCTGCCAGGCGAGGGAGGAGACAGAAAATACCCCCTCTCAACCAGAGCAAAGGAAGATCCGGCTCAGACACTGGCTCGTTGGCCAGGTGAGCAAGAAAAGAGCATCAAGCGCCAGCCACCGGAGCCGAAGAAGGCTCGCTTTGGGCCAGGTCCGCGGTGCAGTAAGCACAGCG
The DNA here is from genome assembly GCF_019683635.1 of Thermogemmatispora sp. Taxonomy (GTDB): domain Bacteria; phylum Chloroflexota; class Ktedonobacteria; order Ktedonobacterales; family Ktedonobacteraceae; genus Thermogemmatispora. The sequence continues at coordinate 7,839 of NZ_JADGIA010000038.1, forward strand.
GCGGGCTCCCGCTGGAATGCTGCTCAAACAATAGGGGCACTCGCGCGTGGCGCTCTCCTCCGGCACGCCCTTCTTATGGTGAGCCATCAGCTTGCTGACTGGCAAAACAATCAGGAAATAGAGCACCGCCGCCACAATAAGGAAGCTGACAGCGCTATTGATGACCGTACCGAAAGCGAAGCGGCCCGCGTTCAGGCGCGAAAAATCGAAACCGCCGAAGAGGCCGATCAGGGGAGTAATCAGTCCGCTAACGATGGCGTTGACCAAGTTGGTGAAAGCGGCGCCGATGACGATACCAACGGCCAGATCAACCACGTTGCCGCGCAAGATAAAAGCTTTGAAACCGCCCAAAGTTGCTCTCGCCTCTCTCCCCACTTTGCTGAACGTCTCGTTCTGAAGCATAGACATCGTGTCTTACCCTCCAATCTGAGCATGCGCGCTCTACCGCATCTGTGACACTGTCAGCGCCAGCGCTCGCTGCTGGTGAGGCAGGAGACAGGTGGGCTGCCTGGTCTGGGCGAATGCGCCCCACGAACAGCTTACCATATTTTCTGGCGGAGCTGAACGGGGTGAGGCGGCGGCTCTTGAAGAGCACCAGCTGCCCGCCTCGGCGGCTCCAAGTTCCAAAGAAGAGCTTGTCAGGGCCGGGACCAGTCAGGAAGCCTGTGCTGGTCAACCTGGCTGAAGAGATGGGCTGGAAATAGCCTGTTTGTAGCGTATAATCTAAACTGGGAGAGGTTAGTTTGAGCAGAAGGCTACTATGGAGCACGATCAGTCAGGGACGTTGAATCCGTCAATCCTTGGGGAGCAGGCAGCGATGCGTCCTCCACGTGCACCTGTGGGGGCGCCGGCCTCGGCAGAGCGAGGAGCGGCCTCAGAGCAGGCGCTCCCGCGTCAAGGGATCATGCATGTACGCATTCGGCACTTTTACTGTACGCTGGAGGAAATAGCCAATCCCTCGCTGCGTGGCCTGCCGTTCGTCGTAGGCACCGGTACGGGACGCCCGAACGAGCCAGGCCGGGTCATCGATGCCTCCCCTGCCGCGGTGCGCCTGGGCATCGTTCCTGGCATGCCCTTGCGTCGGGCCTACCGTCTTGCCCCGCGTACGCTCTTCCTGCCAGCCTCCTACGATCGCTATCAACCGGTGCTGCAGCGCTTGCGTGAGTACTATCGCGCCTGTTCGCACATCGTCGAGTCTGTGCCCCTGGCTGATGCCTTTATCGACCTGAGCGGCAGCCCACAGCCCGTTACCTCGCCGATTCGCCTGGCGCAGCAGCTCAGCAGCGACATCGCTGCTCTTGGCCTGACCGCCCTGATCGGCATCGCCAACGGCAAAACCGTCGCCGAGCTAGCCGCGCTCATGAGTCGCAAGGATGGGCGCCAGGGTATCCTCTATATCCCGCCGGGTCGCGAGGCCTCCTTCGTCCAGTCGCTGCCCCTCTCACTGCTGCTGCAGCTGCATGGCAGCGAGCCTGGTGTCCTGGGCGGGCGCGAGGGCGAGAGCGAAGGAAGCGGCCTGCGTTCGGCGGCTGCCGAGCTGGAGAGCCGGGCCGAGCGCTTTGATCTTGAAGAGCTGGCCGAGCTAGTCGCTCATCTGCGTGACTTCGGCATCACGACCTTTGCGCAGGTGGCCCCTCTTGCTCCCGAGGGATTGGAGCGGCGCCTGGGCCGTCTCGGGCGCTGGCTCCATCAGCTAGCTCAGGGTGAGGACTACAGCCTGGTGATCCCCGATGCGCCGCCGCTGAGCCAGAATGCGCGCATTCGCTTCCAGCATGCCGCAGACGCCGACGAAACCTGCGCGGCGATCCACAAGCTGGGCAGCTATCTGGCCGGACGTCTGCGTGAGCAGCGCCTCAAGGGGCGGGTAGTAGCCTTGCTTCTCTGGCCGTCCCGCCCGCGCCGCGATACCCGCCGCTTGCTGTTGGACGAACAAGGCGAGGAGGCCGTGCTGCGCGAGGGCGAGGAGGCCATTGGCGGACAGATCACGCTGGAGCGCCATACCGATGAGGCTGATATTCTGATCCATCATTTGCTGATGCTCTTCGCCCATTACCATCGCTCCGGCACACGCTACCTGCAGGTACTTGCGCGTGTCGGCGACATCATCACTGCTGCCACTCCTTACTACCCACCCGCCGCCCGTGCCCGCGGCAGGCCAACGCGGCGCCTGGATCTGAGCACACGCCGACTCAATGGCGAGCGTCAGGTTTGACCCGAGGCCCTGCTCGGAATGTGGCGACTCAGCCCCAGTGCGCTGGGCAGCTTCCCCGGCAGAACAGGACCCCAGATTGAAAAAGCAACAATGCCTGTTCACCATACGTTATACTCAGGGAGAGAGGGGACTCTCTTACCCTTCTGATCAAGCTGTCAAAAAAGCATCACCGGTACATGATAATAGATTTTGTGTATATTGATATCAAGCTGCCCGGGGTTCTTCTGAGGTAATCCATGTCTGATATGCTTATAAATAGTAACCACCCAAAGCGTGAGGAAGCAGCGGATCAACGCGACCCGCAAGAGGAGCCAGCCCTGACCAGCCCCGTTCCGTCCGAGGAAGCAGCGAAAGGAGAAGGCGCGCAGGTAGAGGCGACGGCGAGCAGCCTGGCGGACGAAGACACGGTCAAGCTTCAAAGCATGGCCGCGGCCCGGGCCGTGGAGCAGCGTGCCAGCGATGAGGCGCGGGCCGCCATCGAGCGCGCAGCGGCAGCCTGGTCCTCTCTGTTGCGTGCTGGACCGGCGCCGGTGACTTTCCCCACGGCGGCCCCGGACCCTGCTGACAAGCCGGGGCCAGAGCCGATGGCCCCAGAGAGCAGGCCCGAAGAGCCTGCCGAGGAGGGGCGCAAGGCTGCCTTCAGCGAAGCCGAGACCCTGCCTTTGGCCAGCGCCCCCGCAACAGTGACCGCTGCGACCTCCCCCCTGGCCGAAGCCGAAACGTTGCCCCTGGCTACTGCAGGTGTGGCTATCCGGCAAGGTGAGCAGCAAGCCGCACCGCCGGTAGCCCAGGCGCCTGCTCCCCATGTTCAGCAGCCGACGGAGCGCAAACAGAAGAGCGCGGCCCGGGAGGAAGTGAGGACACGACGCCGCTCCGCTCGTGGTCTGCGTCCTCCTCAGTGGCCAGGACGCCTCTGGAAGCAGGCGCGTTATGGTACAGGGCGGCAACGCCTCAAGGCGCTGGTGCTTCTCGCTATCCTCTTGCTGGGCATCGGCCTGCCCATTGTCAGCGGGCTGGTCGTAGGATTGCAGGCCTATCTGACCTATAGCACCCTGCGCGGGCAGGCCTCCGCCGGCGTTGAGCACCTGCTCGCCCTCAAAACTATTTTCAACGGCGCCAAAGCCCACCCCTCCAGCCTCTTCGAGGCAGACAAGTTGAACCAGGCTGCCCAGGAGCTACAGCAGGCTCAACAATCGTTCGCCGAGGCGCGAGACACTATTGACCACTCTGCTCTCATCCATACCGTTCTTGCCTTCCTACCGCAATATCGGCTACAGGTCAGCTCGGCGCGGGCCGCGACCCAGATCGGCGTTGACGTCAGCGCCATTGGCCTCAAGCTCATCCCAGTGGCCAAGAGCCTGGCCCCGCACTTCCAGGGGCCCCTCCTCAGCAATTCGAGCAAGCCGCTGGTCACTCAAGATATGCTCAGCCTGTTGGGTGCAACGATCGACAATATCATGCCCTCGTTGCGGGACATCGAGACACAGAGTCAGAATCTCTCGCTGGCGGCCTTGCCCCTCAGCAGTAGCCAGCGGCAGCAGGTGCAGCAGGTACTGCAGATACTCCCTGTGCTCCAGCAGAGCCTGAGCCAGGCGCGCCAGCTCCTGGACGCTGCAGGCTGGTTGTTGGGAGTGGACAAACCGCGCACCTATCTGGTACAGACGATGGACCGCTCGGAGCTGCGGCCATCTGGCGGCTTCACCGGTCAGTATGGCGAGCTGACCGTTAATGCGGGCCGAATCGCACCTTTCTCGCTCAAAGACATCTCTTTTGTCGAATACACCGCCAGCAGCCCAACGCTGGGCCAGCTTGCCCCCGAACCATATCGCTCCTGGTGGCCCTTCGCCAACTGGGGGTTGCGCGACTCCAACCTCTCGGCGGACTTCCCCACCACCGGGCAGCTGGCCATCCAGGCTTACCAGCGTGAGACAGGGCGGCACGTTGACGGCATCATCAGCTTAACGCCCTTCTTCATCGAGCATGTCTTGCAGGTCATTGGTCCCATTACTGTGCCGGGCTACAATGAGACCATCACGGCCCTCAATCTCGAAGATCGTCTCCACTTCTACCAGCTCGACAGCGAGGGCGTGCGCAAGCAGCAGATCGTCCAGCATGTTGACGATTCCAGTCAGGCCCGCAAGCTCTTCACCTCGCGTCTGGCCCAGACCCTGCTGGATCGTGTCCGTCATGCTCCTCCTGACGAGATCCTGGCCATTGCTCATGAGGCCCTTTACGATCTCAAAACCAAAGACATCGAGATCTATGTCACCGATCCACGTGTCGAGCAGCTGCTCATCCAGTACGGCTATGGGGCCCAGATGGACCGCTCGACCAGTCACGACGGCCTCTATATTGTGCAGGCCAACCTCAACGCGACCAAGGCCTCGCAGTATGTGCGGACGCTCATTCACGATGTCGTCACGCTGGACGCCAACGGCGGAGCCACCCACTATCTCCAGCTCCGTCTGGCCTATACCGATACCGGGCCGGTGTACGGCTACGATACCTATCGCGACTACGTACGCATCTATGTCCCACCGAACAGCAAGTTCTTGAGCGGCGACGGCTTTGACAGCGGGACCCCTCTCTGTGGGGGGCCGCTGCCAGCCTGCAATGCGACCGTGGTCTATCCGCACGACGAGCTGATGTGTCCGCCGGGGCAATATCAACCGGGGGCGGCCTCGCCGACCCTGAGCGACGAGAACCCGGGCGACTGGCATCCGCTGGACAGCGTTGGGCCACCGACCAATACCGTCAGCGATGTGCCGGGGCGGGCCATGTTCGGCGGCTGGGTAGTGGTGCCCAAGAACTGCACCATGACCGTCACCCTCTCCTGGTATGTGCCTCCCCTCAACAAGGGTCACTATGCCCTGCTGGTCCAGCGCCAGGCGGGCACCTACCCGGAGCTGGATGTCACCATTCTGCCGCCTGACCCCTGCAGTCAGCTCAATCTTGCCGGGACCCATGTGGATACCCTCCTGAGCAGCGACCTGCTCATCACGCCGCGCAGCCTGTCCACTGGCGGCAGCCAGGGCCACGGACAAGCGGCGAGCACGCAGAGCAGCTGCTACCCGCGCGTCGGCGTTTAGCCGCTCGCTGCCCAGCCCGCTCTTGAGGCTTACTCACCGGCATGGCGAACGCTGTCCTAACCACGACTGAGGCCGGTCTGCCGGTGAGTAAGCCTTGATCACCGTAACGTCTCTAAAATGCTGAAAAGCTTGACCAATCATGCAGTATGTAGTATCCTCGTTCTACAGATGCGGCAGAGTCCCTGTATTTGTGTGGTGAGAAGACGAAGAAAGCTACTGTTGCCAGCGACTCATGCTTGGGATATACTGCTCTTGCAGTAGGTTGTATTCTCAGGGCTAGCTCATCTGGGAAGATAGTAGAAGAGAAGAACTCATGGAACTGCCGGCGCTCTTGAGTATCATACGCACTGAAAGCGTCTATCGTTTCCGGCTTGACCTGCCTGAGTATTCTGCCAGGGAAGGTAGCAAGGAAGGGCGCGACTATGTCACGGAGATCACCCCTGAGCTGAAAGAGCGGCTCAGGCGCAGTTTGCAGGCCGTGACTCAATACATGCAGACGCAGGCTCTGGCCGAGAGCAAGCGCCAGACAATGAAGCTGGGCGCGGTTAACGATTCGGTACAGGCTCTGGGGCGCTTTCTCTTTGAGCAGCTGCTACCGTTGCCGCTGCAGGAGGCGCTGCGGCACCTTGATCTCCCCCTCGTGCTTGACACCAACACTCCCGAGATCCCCTGGGAGCTATGCTTTGATGGGAGCATCCGCCCAAGCTCCTTTCTCTGTCAGCGGCTGAGCGTGAGCCGCTTGGCGGGCGAGGCGCGGCAAGAGCGCCTGGCGCCGCTGACGGAGCGGATGCAGCGCAAGATGGGAAGGCGCGACCAGGCGGGTCTCTCCGTCCTCTTCCTCGTCAATCCGACGGGTGAGCGCAGTGCGGCAGAAGAAGAGGTGGCTGCGCTGTGCACTGCCCTGCCCGAATCGATTGGGCGCACGATTCTCTATCGTCAGCAGGCTAATCAGCTGGACATGCGCATGCGCATCAGCAGCGAGCCACCGCAGATCATTCACTATGCCGGGGCGGGGCCGTTGCAGGTGGCAGGCGAGCCGGCGCTGGCCCTGGCGGGCAGCTCGCGTCTCGATGGCGAGGCGGCGGCCCAGCTCTTTCAACTCTTGCCGCGGCGTCCCCTGATCTTTGTCAGTCACTACGACAGCGAGCGCTCAGGAGGGCGTGGGGGTAGCGGACTGCCCGCGCCAATGATGGGAGCGGGGCCAGCCAGCCAGCCGGAGCGAGAGGAGCTGCTGCAGCGCCTGGCCCGACGCCTGATCGAAGCCGGAGCGGGGGCGGTCGTGGTCCTGCGCTGGCCGCTGCCGACCGCACGCATTCGGGAGTTCGCCGTCCTGCTCTATCAAGAGTTGAGCGATGGGGTAGCTATTGGCGAGGCGGTCAGGCGCAGTCGCGCCGTGCTGGCCCAGCGTCGGCCTGAGCAGGCGGCCTGGATTCCCTTCCAGCTTTACGGTGACCCGCTGCTGCGTTTGAGCATTGGGCTGCCCGAGCGCAATCCCGCCGACTATGTCGATATCTTTGAAGAGGAGGAAGAGCCACTGATCCCCTCGCTGCCATCTTCGTCGCACGCCCTCGACCGGCGCTTTCTGGAGGAGGTGCTCAGCATTGCTCTGGCGGAGGCGCGGCGTATGCGCAAGGATTATCTGGGGACGCCCCATCTCTTCATCGCCCTTACCAAGCTTGATGGAGGCTGTACCCAGGATGCTCTGCGGAGTCTCAATTTCTCGCCCAAGCAGGTGCGCGATGTCATTCGCAGTGCCCTGGGCAGCGGCAAGGCTACCAGTGACACGCCGATCCTGCCGACGCGGCGCTGCAAGGAGATTCTGCTGACCGCCGAGCGCAATGCCATCAGCGCCGGGGCCACTATGATTGACGAGCGCGCCATTGCGCGCGCCGTACTCAGCGAGGGCGATGGCGTAACTCACAACCTGCTGACTCAGATCGGCATCAATCCCGAGCAACTGATCGAGTTAATCATGGCCAGCGAGGCCCATGCCTTGCTGGAACTGGCCCCCTCTGTGGAGCCGCATCAGCCGCCAGCGGTGGAGATGCCCGCGGGCTTCAGCCTGGCCGAGCCGGCGCCGCGGGCTGGCAACTCGCTTCTGGAGCGTCTGGGCCGCGATCTGACCCGCCAGGCCAGCCTGAAGCAGCTGCCCCCACTCATCGGACGCGAGAAAGAGCTGCGTCTGCTCATGCAGACGATGATGCTCAAGGATCGCAACAATCCGATCCTGATCGGCGATTCGGGAGTGGGGAAGACGACTATCGTCGGGGGCCTGGCCCAGCGCATCGTCGAGGGCCGCGTACCGCCAGAGCTGCGCGGCAAGCGCCTCATCGAGCTGTCGGCCAGCTCGCTAGTGGCTGGCACAAAGTACCGCGGCGAATTCGAGGAGCGGCTGCTCAAGGTGCTGGAAGAGGCCGAGAACAGCGGCAATATCATTCTCTTTATCGATGAGATGCACCTGCTGATCGGCACCGGGCGGGCTGCGGATGGGAGCATCGACGCCGCCGGCATTCTCAAGCCAGCGCTGGCTGGGGGCCGTCTGCGCTGTATCGGGGCTACCACCCCGCAGGAGTACCGCATGATCGAGAAAGACGCGGCGATGGAGCGCCGCCTGCGTCCGATCATCATCGAAGAGCCGTCGCCGGAGGAGGCGCTGCAGGTCCTGCGAGGGATGCGGGAACTCTACGAGCAGCACCACCATGTCAGCATTACCGAGGAAGCCCTCCAGGCCGCGGTCCATCTCTCGGTCCAATATCTGCCCAACTTGCGCCTGCCCGACAAAGCCTGCAGTGTCCTCGATGAAGCTTGCTCGCAGGCCCGAGTCTTCTGGGTAGAGGATGAATCGGTCGAGCAAGACAATCGCGATGAATTGGGCGAGGAGCCGGTGATCACGGCGGCCACCGTGGCCGAAGTAATCTCCGCGCGCACCGGCATTCCCGTCAATGCGCCGGGCCGCGAGGAGCGCGATCGCCTGCTCAACCTGGAGAGTCGGCTGAAGGCGCGCGTCATCGGTCAGGACGAGGCCATTCGGCGCGTGACCCAGGCGATTCAAGTGGCGCGGGCCGGCTTGAAGCCGCGCAATCGTCCCGCGGGGGTCTTTCTCTTCCTGGGGCCGACGGGTGTGGGCAAGACCGAGCTGGCGCGCGCTTTGGCTGCCGAGGTCTTTGGCTCCGATGAATATCTGATCCGTGTGGATATGTCGGAGTACATGGAGAAGCATGCCGTCTCGCGCATGGTCGGCGCGCCGCCAGGCTACATCGGTTACGACCAGGAGGGGCAGCTCACCGGCAAGCTGCGCCGCCGTCCCCACTGCGTGGTCTTGCTGGACGAGGTGGAGAAGGCTCATCCCGAGGTCTTCGATCTCTTCCTGCAGGTCTTCGACGCCGGACGCCTGACCGATGCACAGGGACATACGGTCGACGCTCAGCATGCCATCTGGATTATGACCTCCAACGTAGGCACCGAGATGCTGGGACGCTCCCTACCCAGCGGCTTCCGCGCCGCCAGCAAGACCTCGCTGGAAGAGATGCAGCGCGAGCAGCTGATGGAGCGCCTGCGCCAAACCTTCCGTCCCGAGTTTCTCAGCCGCATCGATGAGGTGGTCATCTTCCACCCCTTGACGCAGGAGCATGCGCGGGCGATTACCCGCCTGCAGATGAATGAGCTGGCTTCGCGCTTGCTGGAGCAGGGATTGACTTTGCAGGCTGATGAGAGCGCCATCGATCTGCTCTGTAAAGAGGGCTTCAGCCGCACCCAGGGGGCCCGTCCTCTGCGTCGGGCCATCGAGCGCTTGCTGACCGTGCCGCTCAGTTTACGCATTTTGATGGGGAACATTCCTAAGCCGGGCGTGGTGCATGTGACGGCGATTGAGGGCCGCCTGGAGATCAGTGTGCGCGAACCGGGCGAGGAGCCGTTACTGGCCCCAACGCCGACGCCCTCCGCCTCGATGTCGGAAGAGATGGCGATCGAGGCCGATGCTACCGCTTACCCTGACCCTTGATCCCAGCCCAGACCGGTCTGATGGCTAGCGCGAGCTGCAGAGAGCGTTCAGAGAAAAGAAAGAAAGAAAGAAAGAGGACACTGATGCAGGAGGCCCGATGATAGCAGGCAACGGGCCGCATCGGGCGCGCTGACCAGCGCAGATGATCACGGCCCGGCCCGTCAAGGTGGGCGTGGTGTGGTGATCGTCTAACGGCTCGGAGCCAGTCGGCTTGGCCTGCAGGGCTGCGCCCGGCTCAACGAGCCAGGGCCGGAACTCTGCGCTGCAGCCTCGCGCAGGGTCAGGCTCAACGGACCCTCTGCTGTGGCACGCAACAGAGCGCAACCGGAGCCTGTCCTGGGCTCCCCGGGCGCCGCGGCGCGGCGCGGCTCAACGGCCTCCGGTTCGGAGCACACGGGCATGCTGGCCTGAAGGCACCCGGCTCAACGAGCGCGCTGGCACCCAGACGATCACCACAGGTGACCCGACACCACTACCTCTAGTTTACTCCCGCCCACTTCATGCCCGCTTTCCTCTCACTGGCGCCCCGGCCTGCTCGCAAGTTCGTTCTTGGACCTGGTTCTCGCACTTTTTGCTGCGCGCTGCTGCGCAAGTTGCTCGCTTTGTCTCTCTCTGCTCCTCGCCAGGCAACCGCTCGCGAGCCGGCCCGACTAGAGAAGATTGGGGCGCTCTTACATAAGACAAGATTCAGGCTGAGCTTGCTGGTAGAGAAGCGGAGGGTGCGCTGGTGTGGTATCATATAGGATGACAAATCCTCTCTGAAGATCGGTACACGTTGGCCCTCCTCGCTCACACCGAGATTGCGCAGCGAGTGGCGTCGGTACCTGCCTATAGACCGCGGTAAGGAGGTTCTCTTTTTTTATCATGAAAGCAGTGAAAACACATGTGGGCCGCTGCGATACCTGCGGCGAGCCGGCAGCCTATGCTCAGCTGCTCTCCGGCGGGCGAACTTTCCGCTTCTGTGAGCAGCATGTGCCCCCTCTGGTGAAAAGGCAAGCAGAAGCCACTGCCGCCAAGGAAGAGCAGAAAAAGTAAGCGAGTGCCTGAGGCTGGTGCGGGCGGGCGAGTGAGACAAGTGGGACAAGTGGGACAAGTGGAACAAGTGGGACAAGTGGCCAGATGAGCGGTTCGGATGATCAGGCGAAAGAGAGAAGGAGAGGTTATAGTCTCTCTCTCCGCTGTCCTCTCTACTCTCCGCTGCCTGCCCATGCCTCCCTGGCCCTGGCCAGGCGCCAGTATAAGATAGAGTGAAAGACGCTGAGGTTGCGCCGATAGAAGAAGCAATGGTGGGGCCTCGCGGCTGCTCCAGGCTCTGAGCTGGCTAGTTGAGGCCGTTGCCCATCAGGGGGAGCTCAATAGTGAAAGTCGCTCCCTCCCCCGGTACGCCGCTGCTCTCCACCCAGATTTTCCCCCTCATTGCCTCTACCAGGCGGCGTGAGATGTAGAGGCCCAGGCCAGAGCCACGGATCGGACTATTGACGTCGCTCTCCAGGCGCACAAAGCGCTGGAACAACTTCGGTTGATCTTCCGGACGGATACCTTTGCCACGATCGCTGACGCTGATCAAGGCACAGGGCCGTAGTGAAGCGCCATCTAGCGAGGCGCGGGCGCGGAAGGTGATCGGCGTACCAGGCGGTGAGTACTTGAGCGCATTCATGGCCAGATTGCGCAGGATCTGGCGCAAGCGCACCGGATCGGCCTGCACTGCCAGATCGGGGGGGATATCCAGATAGACGATCCGCTCCTCCTGGGTGAGTTGCGGCTCCATCATATCGACAACGCTCTGCACGATGTCCTCCACTGCCACCGTCTCGATATGGGCCGGGCGAATGCCGGCGTCGACCTCCAGGCGGCTGGCGTCCATGACGTTATTGAGCAGGAGCACTAACTCGTCGCAGGCCAGGCGAGTCTTATGCAAGAACTCGTGGCGCTGCTCGGGAGAGAGGATCTCATCGTACTGGGCCAGCAGCTCCAGATAGCCCTGAACGGCGGTCAGGGGAGTGCGTAGCTCATGGGAGGCTGTGATCATGAACTGGTCCTTGAGCTGGTCCAGTTCCTGCAGCTGCTGATGAGCTGTGCGGATCTGCTGGTAGAGCGTGGCGTTGGTATAGGCGACGGCGGCCTGCTCGGCGAAGCCCTGGGCGCGTGGCAGATCGGGCAGGCCCAGAGGCTGGCGCTCCTGAGTGCCTGGACGCAGCGAGCGCGCCAGGACCAGCAAGCCGACGGCCACATTGTGCGAGAAAAGAGGGGCCAGAATGGCTGTCGGTACGTAGCGTCTGGCGAGCATCTCGCGCAGCGAGAGGGCGCGATGCATGCGTTGCCGCCGCGGCGGGTGCTGCGACCAGACCGTTGCTCCCACGGCAACGGCCCGAGCCTGGGCCTGGAGCGTCATCGGCGCTGGCGGCTGCGGTGGGTCAAGCTGATAGAAGTGGGTCAAGGGGATCAGCATCGGCTGGGGAGAGGCCAACGCCTGGGCCTCGTACTCATGCTCGTAGATCACCGGCCACTCGCTCAGCTCGCTGAACGGCTCGCCGGCGCTGGCCGCAATGGCCTGGGGCAGCAGGCTGCCGTGCTGATCGGGAGTATAGAGCAGGACATAGTCAGCATCGAGAGCGTTAGCGCCCTCGCGGCAGATAATCTGATGGATCTCCGTCGGCTCGACAATGGCCGAGTTGAGGCGGGTGGCGATATTGGCCAGCGCCTGGGCGAAAGCCTCCTGCTCGCGGGCCTCCTGATACAGAAAGGCATGTTCGAGCGCGGTGGCGGCCTGCTCGGCGAAAGTGCGCGCCATCGTCTTCTGCGTTGGTGAGAATGAGCGATCTGAGCGGCTGCAGAAGATCAAATTGGCCAGATGTTTCTCTTGATACAGCAGGGGGATCACCAGGCTCGTGCGAATGCCCATCTGAGTAGACCAGGCCACAAGCTCCGCGGGCAGATGCTCGGTCGTGATTGCTGGCCAGCGCACCTCCAGCTCGCGTGGCTGTAGAATCGTGCAGACGTCGAGGTGCTGCCCCTCAAAGCGCCAGAGAATCGCTGGCCCGGCAGGTGAAGCGGTCACATAGACCTTCACGCTGGCCGGCATCTCAGGAAAGGGAGCTTTCTCCTGGATGAAAAGCAGCGCTGCCTCACAGCCCAGGGCCGTGGGTGCCAGGCTCACGATGCGCTCCAGCAAAGGATTCAGCTCCAGAATCTCGCTGAGCTGGGCCGTTAGCAGGCGCAGACGCTCGGCCTCCTGTCGACGCTCTTCGCGCTCGCGCAGCAGCGCACTATTCTGGCGATCGGTCAGCAGATAGCGCAGGAAGAGACAGATGGCTACCGCTGCCGTCAGCGTATCGAGGAAGGCAGCCCGGACACCATCATGGATGAGGCTGGAATAGAGCGTCAGCACGATCTCGATGATGAACGGTAGATAGATCAGCAGGCTCTGGAAGAGCAGCACATGATCGGAAGGGTACTCACTCGCCGGAGATTCCTCGTCGCCCCTGGCGTGACTATCCGTCTTCAGGACCTGGCTAAGCTCACGGAGCGGGACCTGCTGGCGGTAGGCATGCCGGGCGAGCGTAGTGTAGTGCCAGGAGGCGGTCAGGCCCAGCGAAGCAAAGAAGAGCAACCAGCCAGTATCGACATAGGGCGTCCCTGAGACGTAAGCCTGGTGCAGCACCAGGTAGCAGTACCAGCTATCGGACCAGAGCAGGGAGCAGGCGCCGAGGATAAGGAGCAGCAGCGAGGGACGCAGAGGCCGCTCTACGCGGACCAACGTCAGGAGCATGGCGCTGGCAAGCACGACCTGCAGATCGAGGAAGGGATAGCTGAGGCTGATTCCCAACGTGACCGGATCAATACCGCTCTGATGCAGAGAAGCGTAGGAGGGGCCGACGAGAAAGAACCAGATCGCTCCCAGCAGGCAGAGCGTTGTGATCAGCGAGTCCAGCAAGATCAGGAGAACAGTGCGGTTCAGTTTGAAATCGCTCAGGATGAGTAGCTGGCTGCTGATCAGCAGTGGGTAGTTAAGCAGGAAGGCGAGGTCGGCCAGAGAAGGGAGAGCGTTGGCCTGTCCTATCCAATCGCGATAGAAGTAGAGCAGGCCGCCGAGGGCGTCGAGCAGCAGAGCGATGCTGACGAGCGACCAGGCTGCCTGGTAGCGAAAAGTCAGGCGCAAGGGGCCATAGCGGCTCCGCCAGACGGTCAGGGCCGCCTGAGTGGCGGCGCCTAGAGCGCAGAGGCAGTACATGGTATCAGCAAAAAGGGCGGTAGCCTGGCTGCCTCCCAGGCGCAGGGCCATCCAGAGGAGGCTCAGGAAGACAGTGAGGGCCGCTGCTCCGGCCTCCAGACCGCTTTCGCGATAGAGCCGTTGAAGGTAGCTGGGCGTCAGACGCTTTGTGACAACCGTTCTCATCGCTTGTCCCCACCATCCTGGCTTGCTAGCTCTCTTCCGATCTTGCCAGCCGACGTGCTCTCCTGTTGGCTGGCCGGCCCTGCCGACCAGGAGGCTGAGCGCGAAAGGCTTCTGCTTGCGCGTGGCAGGCCGGGGTAGAGAGTAGGGATGAACATAGTATATCATAGATCAATTTAAGTGGAGCATTTTTTTCGAAAAGGATGAGGGGATATTGCGCCAGCAGAGGAACAACTGATCGGGTTATTTACGGTTCTGCCAGTCTGCTCGCAAACAACGATCTATTGTGAGGAAAAGGTAGTAAGGAGAGAGAAAAGCGATGATTGATCCCTCTGCTTGAAAAAGCTGTCATGCCAGAGGGAAAGCAGTAGAGTGCGAACGTGGGTTTGATTCGGCCTGCCCAGCTCCAGCTGAATGGACGCCGGGCAGGTGCGCAGTCACGTCGCTCAGTAAGCTTAGCAGAGATGGCTCTGGTGAGAGAGCTGGGCATGAAGATCTGCCGCTAGCCGTTCCAGCTCGCTGCGCTCCGCCGGGCAGTCCTCCCAGCGCAGGAAGACACGGCCCAGAGCGGTATCGTGAGGGAAGCGAGGCAGCAGGTGGAGATGGAAATGGCGCACGCGCTGCTGAGCGGCGTGGCCATTCGCCTGAACCAGGCTTAGCCCTGGGCAGTTGCTGGCGCGACGGATGGCGCGAGCCACGTGAACGGTGGCCTGGAAGATACGGGCGGCAAGCTGATCATCGAGATCGTAGATGGTCTCAACATGCTTGCGTGGAGCGACCACCACTTTGTAAGGATTGGGCTGCTCTTCGCTCAAAAAGGCCACCACCTCATCACTCTGATAGACAAAGTTGGCCTCCACTTTTCCGCTGATCATCTCACAGAAGATGCAGCTCACGGCTGACCGCCTTTCCCACAACGCCAGTCTGATCAAGCGTTGCGTTTCAATTTCGCTGAAAAATAGTTGCTGCGCTGATGAGGAGAGAGCCGGCTTGAAAAGGGAAGAGGCGGCCCTCGCCCCAGTGCATTAACAGTATACTCTGCAGTTCGTTGTAATGCAATTGCGTGCCAGGCAGAAGGCCATCAGGGCCGTCCCCGCTGGCAAGCGCTTGCCGGCCAGGGGGAGCGGCCCTGAGTGCTCTGCTTCTCTCGATTGAAGCGGCTAGGCGAGGTACTCCGCCACCAGTTGCGCCAGGTGCAGCACGCGCAGAGGGCGGCCATTGGCGTCAACGCCGCCGCGCAAGTGCATCAGGCAGCCAGGATTGTCGGAGACCAGCAGTGTGGCCCCGGTCTCTTCGGCGTGCCTCAGCTTTCTCTCCAGCAGGCGCTCGGCGATCTCTGGGTGCTCGATCGAGGTAGAGCCGCCGAAGCCGCAGCAGACGTCGGAGTCCCTCATCTCGCGCAGCTCCAGGCCAAGCACGTCGCGAATGACCTGGCGTGCCTCTGTGCGCAGGCCCAGGCAGTTGCACGACTGACAGGAATCGTGATAAGTCACGACAGGCGCCGACCCGGACCTGGGACGGCGCAGCGCTGGCAGTCGCTGCTGAGCTACCAGGACTCGCAGCAGGAAGCTAGTGAAATCCATGATGCGCCCGGCCAGCGCGCGGGTGCGGTTGAGCCAGCTCTGCAGCTGGAGATCTTCAAAGAGGCGCAAGTAATCCTGGATGAGGGTAACAACGCAGCTGGTTGAGGCGCAGACAATGTAGTCAGCCCCGCTCTCGTCGAGGGCGCGCTCCAGCATGCGCACAGTCTGCTTGGCCATTGCCACACCGTGCTGGCGGTCGCCTGAATTGAGGGCTGGCAGGCCACAGCAATGCTGAGCGCGCGGGAAGACCACGCGCAGGCCGCAGCGCTCCAGGATCTGGATGACGGCCTCTCCCATCTCGGGATAGAGGCGGTCGGTCATACAGCCGGCAAAATAGCAGACTGTCAGCTCGTCGGAACGGCGCCCCTCCTGGCGAGCAGCGGCCAGATTGGCGCGGTCCCCAATGCGATCGCGCAGGGGGCGAAGAGCAAAGGCTGGCAGGCTGCGCCAGCCTGTCAACTGGACCAGCGGGCGCAGGCCCGGCAGGCGCTCGAAGAGGCGTAGGTAGCGATAGCGCACATAGGGCGTGCCCCTGGTGGCTGGCCACTGGCCGAGGGCGGCCAGGCGCGTGAGCAGATCGAAGAGGCGTGGGCGGGCCAAAACCCCAAAGATGAGGCGTTTGAGCCACGGCAGGCCCTCGCTGGTCGCCACGCGGCTGCGTACATCCAGAATGAGGGAAGGCAGAGGGATTTCCACGGGACAGACGGTCTCACAGGCGTTGCAGCTCACGCAGAGGCTCTGCGGACCGGCGGCGGCCTCCAGGCCATGATGGAAGGGCGTCACGACCAGGCCGATGGCTCCGCTGTAGATGTAGCCGAAGGCGTGGCCGCCAACCTGCTGGTAGGGGGGGCAGATGTTGGCGCAGGCGGCGCAGCGAATGCAGCGCAGGGCCTCCTTGAAGCGCGGATCGGCGCGCATGGCGCTGCGTCCATTGTCCAGCAGGACAATGTGCACCTCCTTACCGGGCCGGTCTGGTCCCGTAATAAAGGTCGTATAGCTGGTCATGGGCTGACCGGTCGCGCTGCGGGCCAGCAAGCGGATCTGCGTCATGGCATCGGCGAAGGTGGGCAGCAGCTTATCGTAGCCGGCCAGCACCACATGCACTGGCGGTAGCGAGGTGACCATGCGCCCATTGCCCTCGTTGGTATTGAGCATCACGGTGCCGCTCTCGGCAATGAGGGCATTGGCTCCGCTGATGCCCATGCCGGCGGTCAGGAACGCCTGGCGGTGCTCGCGGCGGATAACCGCCACCTGCTCGGCCACGTTCTCGCGCGAGATCTCGCGTCCGGTGGCGCGGCTGAGGACCTCGCCCACCTGCTGGCGGGTCTTATGAATAATGGGCATCACCATATGCGAAGGGCGTTCATGGTCAAGCTGCGCCACCCACTCGCCCAGGTCGGTCTCGACGGCCTTGATCCCTCGTTCCTCCAGATAGTGGTTCAGCTCGATCTCTTCGCTGACCATCGTCTTGGACTTAACGACCAGCGTGATACCCTTGCGGCGGCAGAGTTCGTAAATATAGCGGTTGGCCTCCTCGGCGCTGCGGGCCTCATAGACTACGGCGCCGGCGGCTGTGGCCTGCTCCTTGAAGCGAGCCACCAGCTCCTCCTGGTGAGCAATGGCCTCGTCCTTGGCGGCGCGCAGGCGCTGGCGCAGGGCGGCAAAGCTATAGTCAGAACCGTATTCTGCCGCTGTGGCCTCGAAGAGGGCCTGGCGCGACTGACGCCAGCTGGGCGCGAAACGCTCCAGGGCGCGGTGCATGTTCTCATCCTCCAGGCCTCGCTGCAAGCGCTCCGCAAACGGGGGCATATCGTGGACAGCCGGGACTGGTCTAGCAGTGCCTGGCTGGGAGGTCAGAGTCTGCGCCTGGTTCGCCTGTGCATGCTCCTTATAGCTCATTATCCCTGTCCTTTACTTCTTCACGAGAGAGAGATGGGTCACTTGCAGGAGTAGCGACGACAATCACGCAGAGCGCGCGTGGCCCCTGCACGCCGATCGTCAGAGTGCGTTCGATATCGGCGGTGCGGCTGGGGCCGGTGACCAGGGAAATATAGTGCTGTTGCTGAGGACCCGGGCGAGTCAAGGTCTGGAGCAAGGTAGCTGCCTCATCGAGGAGCGGAACCAGCTGCCCGGCGGAGACAAGAACGAAGTGGGTCAGCGTCAGCATGCCCACGATGCGCGCCGCCAGGGCGTTGTCGGCCAGGAAGACCGAGCCGGTCTCGGCGATGGCCAGGGAGGCGCAAGAGAGGCCCGCCGGGGCATCGGCGACGCGCTCGGGGATCGTGGCCTCCTCCAGACGAATGCCGCGCGCGCTCAAAAGCGGCAGGAGGGCCCCCCAGGGCTGGCAAGCCGCAAAAGCAGGCGGGATAATCAGCCGCTGTTCAGCGAGCGCGGGATGGGTAGCGATGATCTCAGCGGCCTGAGCCAGGTCCTCGGCCCAGTGGGCTACGCCGCCGGCGGCGCTCAGACGGCTCTGAAACTGAGCGAACAAAGCTGAACTATTCATTCGTGCAACCAGAGAATTTCAGCAGATAGCAGCGATCACTCAGGCTGATGCCTGCAAGAAAAGCGGCACGCCAGCAGTGAGACCTGGCTTGTCGCCAGCGACCGCGCTGCTGGACGCGCCGGTAGGGTAAGCCGAAGGCAATGACACACCCAGGCAGGTGCGGGGCCGGCCCTCACCAGTCAGCGTGCGGCTGGCGTGGCGGGCGATGCTGCCGGAGCGGAGGAGGTCACACCGGCAGCAGGACGCACCAGGTCCAGGTACCACAGCGGCTGGCGCTTGCGCAGGAGTGGCTTGGCGCGGACCACGTTGCCGGGGATGGTCTCGCGGATATCGTAGGCCAGCTCGCCGGTCAAGGAGCCGGCTACATCGCCGGGCATATAGGTTGGCGAAAGCGTCGTCGAGCGCCGACCAGTGCGCTGCTCACGCGTATCGATTGTCATCAGCATCAGCGTTGACTCGCCCTCCTCGGCGATTACTTCGCGCCAGGGGTAGCTGGAGCAGGAAGGCGAGTAGATGCCACTTAAGCCATTGGCGCGAACCCCCCTGGCCTCGCCGCTCCAGTTGGCAATGGTCAGGTAGACATGATGCTCAGCAGCGCGGATGCGCCAGGGCAGGTAATGCAAGGGATCGTAGCCCTCGGGGGCCACGTGTGGGCCGAAAGGGATCGCCGTCGGCCCCAGTCCGATGGGGCTGGGGAAATTGAGCAGCGTCGGTGCGCAGACGAGATCGCAGCCCTTGCCCGCCAGCACGCGCAGCGTCTCCGGGAAAAGCACATCGTAGCCTGTGGCCAGGCCGATGCGCCCTACGGGACTATCGAAGGTTGGCAGGCCCAGATTGCCCGGACTGGCCCAGCGCTGGTCGGCGCGCGTGAGATGCAGCTTGCGGTAGGTCCCATGAACTCCCTCGGGATCGAGCAACAGCACCGTATTATAGTAGACTGGCTCTGCGTTTCCATCAGCATATGTGCATTCAGCGACCCCCAGCACAATGCTGAGCTGGAACTCCGTGGCCAGGGCTACCAGAGCCTCGATCTCGGGGCCGGGCACGCGAATAGCGCCGGCGCGCATCCGGGCCGCGAAATCGGGATGGGAGGGATCGAATGGTCCTGGTAGCGTCAGCTCGGGCAGCACCAGCACATCGGGATAGGCAGGTTCATGGACGCGCAGCAGCGAGCGCACCAGCGACCGGAGACGTTCCAGACGCTCCTCATTCGAGACGGTGACAGTAGCTCCTGTTTGCTCCTCCTCGGGCGCGGCGAGCACCTCGCGCAGCTCAAGCTGAACAAAAGCGGCGCAGGAGAGCTGGCCGGGCGGCAGCTCGTGGGATTGATAGAGGCCGTGGAAGCGCAGCGGCTCCCACAGATAGGTATTGTGCACCAGCGAGACATATTCTCGTGGGCGACGATCTGCCAGGCGGTCACCCAGCGGCTCTTCGCCGGCAGGCCCCCACTGCTTGTTGCGGCAGCGCTCTAGATCGACCTCGCCGTAGACAATACCTTCGCCATCGTCGCGGTAAGCCTGGATTGAGCCGTCGGGATTCAGAATGCAGCTCCCACCGCTGAACTGCACCCCGCGCTCGCGCCCGTAGCGGTTAGCGGCGATCAGGTAGACGCCGTTTTCGAAGGCGCGCAGCATCCACCAGCTGCTGGGGCACTTTTCGTCTAGCCAGCCACAGGGGAAGAGCAGGACCTCGGCCCCGCGAACAGCGGCCAGGCGTGCGGCCTCGAAATACATCGCGTCCATGCATACCAGGATCGCCAGGCGTCCAAGCGGCGTATCCCAGACCGGCAGGCCCAGATCGCCATCGCGGGCCCAGCGTGGTTCAGCAATATATGAGTGCAGCTTACGATACTTGCCGAGCAGGCCCTGGGGACCGAGCAGAGCCGTCGTATTGTAGTAGACGTCGCTTTCGGGATCGACCTCAGCCAGGCTCAGCGCGATGTAGCAGCCGTAGGCGGCGGCCAGCTCGGCGAAGCGCAGGCAGGTAGGGCCGGGGACAGGCTCGACGTAGGGGGCGATCTCCTCGCGCGACTCCCAGCAGTAGCCGGTCGTGGCCAGCTCTGGTAAGACGATCAGTCGCGCGCCGTGACGGGCGGCCTCCTCGACGAGACGCAACAGGTCGCCGATGTTCTGCTCCTTTTGGCCCGGCGTGGGTTCGTACTGGATAGCGGCGACCCGGTACCTGGTAAAGGAGGACGCGGATGTACTCATACTTGCAAGCTCCAGGCGTGATTGAGCAGGCGGCGCTGGTCGCGCCGCGCCCACAACCCCTATTATATACCATCATGATGAGGAAGCGAGTGAGTGAGAAGATCGGATCGCTCACCCTGGTCAGCTCTCGCCAGGGCCGCGACGATAGAGAATGAACTCGAAGGCGTCAGGAACGTGATATCCCTGTGAGAAGAGCACAGGCCTCTGCTCTAGAGTATAGTCAACTTGCTCGATATAGAGTAAAGGCATACCAGGGGAGAGGCCGAGCTTCTGCGCCAGCCAGACTTCGGCCAGCAAGGGCCGGAGCTGGGCAAGGCCGTGATGGATGGTGAGACCAAGGCGCTGGACAAGAAATTCGTAGAGTGAGTCCCTGTAAAGGTCGGTCAGTTCATAACTGGCCGCCTTCAGCAGGGCCGTCGGCAAAAAATCGATCGAGAAAGCCGCCGGACGCTGATCGGCCAGGCGCACACGCTCGATCACCATCACTTCGTCCGTGGGAGCCAGCGAGAGCCGGGTGGCCACCTTGGGCCCGGCTGGCATCGTCTGAATGACGACGTCGCGCGTGCCGGGCACGTGCCCCGAGGCCCGAATCAGCTCGCTGATGTCAAGGTTGCGGTCGAGGCTACCCTGCACTTGCTGCGGATGCTGGTTCACAAAGGTCCCGTGACCGTGCCGGCGCAGAATCAGCCCTTCCTCGGCCAATGCCTGAAGCGCCTCGCGTAGCGTTGTACGACTGACTCCTAGCGTCTCAGAAAGCTCTTCCTCGTTCGGGAGGCGAGAACCGGGGGGATAGAGGCCCGTGCTGATCAGGATGCGCAGCCGCTGGCGCACCTGGCTGGCCAGCGCTCTCCTTCCTCTGAGCACCGTTCGACCCCCTTCCTGCTTCTGCTTGATTGTTGTGAGCAGAGCAGGTAGACTAGAGATATGGCATAGAGGCAGTCACGAGTGTTTGAGGTTGAGTTTACACTCTTGATGCAGAGATGTCAAGTGGTTCGTATGATTGAGGGTTCCTGCTGTATAAAAGGTAATTGCCTTTAGCATTGGTGCGACCGCTGCAAGCGAAGGATATCCCACCCAGCAGGGAGTTTGTGCTGTGTATTGTGAATCAACGCGTGCCCGGTGGCAGCCGCTGTATCAATGCAGCCAGCGGCCCTCTTCGCCTTCCTATCTATCTGGCTGCTTGGGGCTGCCTTTGTGCAGCTGCCCGGTTGAACGTTAGTTAGTTTCGCGGGCACAGGATCGCCGGAGGAAGCTCGCAAGTCAACGAACCATGACTGATTAGAATGCAGGCAAGCTGATGGATAGAAGGTGAGGCCGAGAGAAACCTGCTGCAAGGCAGAGGCCACCGCGAGCCGATCTCTCCCTGCTCACCAGGGTCGGGGCTGAGGTAGACCGCGCGTCTGGCATAGCGCGCCGGGGAGCTGACGAGGTGGTGATGCTTTCCACCTTTGTTCCTCGACTTGTATCCCTCTACTATAGTGAGAAGGAGCGAGCGAGAAGGCTGACGGCCCGACCTTCTTCATGTCACATCTGCGCCATCCGCTACGTTGGTGATCCATGCAGAGCAGCGAATCGTTTACTAATCCTGGTTTGGAATCGTTTGAGTTACTACCTCCCTATCTGGCGGCTGCCGGCGCTGAGCCATTGCACTTCGAGCAGTTGCGCCAGCAGGAGCAGATCATTAGCGACACCAGTCCGCTACCGGCGCCCTTCCGCGTTCGGCTTTTTACCCTCCTTACCTACCGGCGGCATGTGCCCCACTGTCTTCATTACTTGCTCGCCCGGCTTCTCAGCCAGGGTCAAAGGGCCACGGCCATCGCCGCTCTCCTCCAGGAGCTGGCGAACGACGAAGAGCGAACAATCCAGCTTGAGCTACTGGCGACCCAGACAGAACCGCTCCAGAGCTGGCCCGAGCCGACCTCAGCGCTGGAGCAGGCCCTGCTCTGGGCTGCTGGGGCGCTGCTCTTACCGGGCGAGCAGACTGATCAGGCTCGCCTGGAGCTGCGGCGCCTGCTGCCGTCGAGCACCTATGCGTCGCTGCAGGCTTTTCTGGCCTTTGTCCAAACCTGTCATCTCTGGATCATTGCCTATCCAGAGCGGGCGCACGTCGCCGACGAGCAAGCGAGGCAGTACCTGCTACGGCTCCTGCAGGGTTGTGAGCCAGAGGAGCAGGAGCATCTGCGTTCGCTGCTAGAGCGGCTCGGCTCCTGCACGGATGAAGCTGTCTTCAGACACGAGCTTGAGCTGTACCGTCGCCGACTGCGGGCCGTATTAGAGGCCATTGGCGATAGCGTTCTGCTGTATGACCATCGCGGGCGCCTGGTCTATGTAAACGCTGTTGCCCGTCGGCTTCTCCCCCTCTTGCTACCGGATCACGCCCGGCGGGCGGCCCTGGCCAGCGCGGGCGAGAACGACCAGGGTGGAGTGGTAGAGGCTGGAGAGACGGCGGAGGCGCTGCTGCTCGCTGATACCCCCACCTCTGCGCCGCTGCAGCGTATTCTCCAGCAGGGGTACCCCATTGCTGGCGAACAGGCGGTTGATATCAACATCAAGCTGGCTGGAGGAGAGGAGGCTATCTTCAGCTTCAGCGGCGCGCCCATACGCGGCAGTCGCGGACAGATCATTGGCGCTATCATCATTGGGCGCGAAGTCACTGCGCGGCGGCGACTGGAGCAACGTGCTCATACCGCGCTCAGCGCCCTGCTGGCGATGGCCGAAGCGCTCGTCCAGGTCGACGATGAGCCACTTCCTCTGCAGGAGTCCCAGAGTGAAGGGCAGACGCGTCTGGTCATGTTGCGGTTAGGCGAGCTGACGCGCCAGGTACTTGGCTGTCGGCGCGTGGCCATGCTTGGGCTGGAGCGCGAAACCGAGCGCGTTCAGCATGTAGCTGTCACGGGCGTCACTCCTCAGCAAGAACGCCGCTGGCAAGAAATCGTCCTTGGGACCCCACTGAGCGCCTTTCTGAGCGCGGCCCTGCTGGAGCGGCTGCGTGCTGGCGAAAGCCTGCTCATCGACCTTGAAGCGCCCGAGTTCGGTCACCTGCGCCGTCATATCCGCAGCTACTCAGTGCGGGCCTTGCTTGTTATTCCCATGTGCCTGCGCGAGCGGCTCATTGGCATCTTCACCGTTGACTATGGCCCCGAAGAGCACAGCTACAGCCCCGATGAGTTAGCGCTCGCGGCAGCAGTGGCGCGCATGGCTACCCTCGTGCTGGAGCGCGAGCATCTGCTAGAAGAGCGGGCTGAGGCGCGGGCCAGCGTCCTGGCGCTGCGCGAAGCCAATCGTCGCATGGACGAGTTCATCAGCTTTGCCAGCCATGAGCTGCGGGC
>NZ_JADGIA010000228.1 GCF_019683635.1 Thermogemmatispora sp.
CATCGGGATTGCGCTCCTTCAACTGCTGAACGAGGTCTTCATCCGACCAGTCCTGTCGCACCATGCTCGCTCCTTGGGGTATCAGGTATATCCTCCCACTAACAGGACCTGCTTGCCGACCACCTCTTCAGCAAGTCGTGCGGCGTCACCGCGCACCGCGGCAGCGCCCCTGGCCGGGGGATATACCGAGTGGTGGTGCTGCGCCATCATCCAACAACATACTACGCCCCGTCTCGCGGGGCTTCTCACATACTCAGCCGCTGCGGAACTCGCCCGTTCTCCCCCCTACCCACCTTCTCTAGCTTGCTCACTTATCAGGCCTCGTAGGTGAATCCGGCGCTTGTTTCCCTCTTTCCCTTAGACCCGTGCTGCTTCCTTGCATGCTCTCTGGCGTGTGGGCTACCTACTCCCTTCTCCCGCGCGTGAGTACTGCTGCTTGTCGCTTGCTGTTGCCAGTGATGGCGTTTTTTCCATTGTGACGGAAAGCTTGCTGAAAGTCAAGGCCACCAGTGCCCCACAAGCCAATGGTGAAGATTCCTCTCCCGACTCTCCTCCTCTCCCGTTCATCGTCCTCTCCCGCCTCTCGCCTTTCTTCGCAATTTCGTATCAGTGCTCGCTTACTTCCAGCAGCTGGGCATGTTATAATACCTCAACATCACAGCTCAAACAGCTCAACCAACCCAACCAGCTTCACGTAAGGGGTGCCTGAAGATGACCTTCTCCATCGTTGCCCGTGATCCGCAGACGGGTGAACTGGGCATTGCCGTCCAGTCGAAGTTTTTGGCCGTGGGGGCCGTTGTTCCCTGGGCCAAAGCCGGCGTCGGAGCCATCGCCACCCAATCCTGGGCCAACACTACCTATGGCCCACGCGGTTTAGAGTTGCTGGCCCGTGGTCTCTCGGCAGCTGAGACCCTGGAGCGGCTGCTGGCGGACGACGCCGAGCGCGCCAAGCGTCAGGTTGGCATTGTGCCCGCCAGCGGGGCGCCGGTCACCTACACTGGTAGCGAATGCTTCCCCTGGGCCGGTGGGCGCGTCGGGGAGCATTATGCCTGTCAGGGCAATATTTTGGTGAGCGAGGAAACGGTGAACGCGATGGCGCGTACTTTTGAAGAGACGTCGGGCCAACTCTGCGATCGTCTGCTGGCAGCCCTGGCTGCAGGTCAGGAGGCTGGCGGCGACAGTCGTGGCCAGCAGTCAGCGGCTCTGCTGGTGGTGCGCGAGAAGGGTGGCTACGGGGGTTTCAACGATCGCTTCATTGACCTGCGCGTCGATGATCATGGCCGTCCAATTGAGGAGTTGGCTCGCCTCTTGCGATTGCACAAACTCTATCTCTTTCCCCCAGATCCCCAGGATATTCTGCCGATCGATGAGGCAATCGCGCGCGAGCTGCAGGAGCTACTGACGCGCAGCGGTGACTATCACGGCCCGCTCTCGGGTGTCTTTGACGAGCAGACACGTGAAGCTTTCTGGCACTTCTGTGGGCGCGAGAATCTGGAAGAGCGCTGGCTGGAAGGGGGGCGCATCGATCGCGTGGTGCTGACCTTTATGCGCGAGCGTCTGGGCAGCGGGCGTAACGGCAGCGGCCCCTCCTGATGCTGGTGTGGGAGCTTGCTTTTCGCCATCCGACGGTCAAACCCGCTACCTCCCAGACTGCTACTGAGCGAGGGGGAGCGGCCTGCTT
Source organism: Thermogemmatispora sp. (assembly GCF_019683635.1). Classification (GTDB taxonomy): domain Bacteria; phylum Chloroflexota; class Ktedonobacteria; order Ktedonobacterales; family Ktedonobacteraceae; genus Thermogemmatispora. The sequence continues at coordinate 1,682 of NZ_JADGIA010000228.1, forward strand.
TCTGGGCTGCTCCCCCTGTTTACTTGCTCGTCTGGGTCTGGCGGCGCTCTCAGGCAGAGCTGAGCGCTGCGCCAGCGCCTGGCCTAGCGTCTGGCGCTGGCCTGGCTGCGGTTGAGGACCGGGATCTTGGAGACGGTCCAGCGATCGTTGGGGCTGGCAACCTCGAACTGCACCATCGAGATGGCGTCGGTCGGACAGCGCACGATGCACAGACCGCAGCGGATGCACTTCTCTTCGTCGATGATCATGTCGGCGCCGCCCTCCCAGGTCTCGGCCAGCTGATGGAGCGGATCGCCCTTGACTACGCGCGAGAGGCCTTCCATGCTGATGCAGTCGTAAGGGCAGATATCGACGCAGCCCGAGCAGAGGATACAGATCGAGGGATCGATCATGATGTTGAGCTGGCACTGCAGGCAGCGCCGGGCCTGGATGACCGCCTGCTCGGGAGTATAGCCGGTCTCGGTCTCGCGGGTATAGCTATAGCGCTCCTTGACGGGTAATGACGGAATATTCTCATGCGGGATCGACTCGTAGTCGTCGACCATGCCGCGGCGGTAGTCGGGCAGCTCGATCTCTTCGGGTGGCTCCGCCGGCTTATCCTGCCCGCCGAGGTAGCGATTGATGGCAATAGCGGCATCGCGTCCATCGGCGATGGCCGAGATCAGGTTACGCGAGCCTTCGGTGAAGTCACCGCCGGCGAAGAGACCGGGATAGCTTGTCATCCAGGTCTCACGGTCGATCAGCGGCACACCAGTGCGGCGATTGACCTCCAGATTCAGCTCCTTGGCCGGAATCCAGGAGGAATCGCTATACTGACCGAAGGCGGCGATCACCATGTCGATGTCATCGAGGACGAACTCGCTGCCCGGGATGGGAATCGGGCGGCGGCGTCCGCTGGAGTCAGGATCGCCGAGCTTGTTGCGCACAAACTTGATGCCGCTGACGTGGACGCCATCCTTGCTCAGGATTTCGGTCTGCGTGACCAGATACTGGAACTCGACGTTTTCGCGAATCGCTTCATCAACCTCGTACTCGTCGGCTGGTTGCTCCTCTTTGGAGCGGCGGTACATGACGTAGACTTTCTCGGCGCCGAAGCGGATGGCGGTACGGCAGCAGTCCATCGCGGTGAAGCCGGAGCCGAGGACGACAACGCGCTTGCCGACAAAGACCGGCTCACCATAGTTGGTCTTGGCCAGAAATTCGATGCCGTTCATGACGCCGACGAGATCGGCGCCGGGGACAACCTTGCCGTCGGGTCCGGTGATCGGGTTGGAGATATAACAGCCGGCGGCCAGGAAGACGGCATCATACTGCTTGAGCAGGTCGGTGAGCTGGATGTCGCGCCCGACGCGTGTGTTATAGACGACCTCGACCCCGAGGTCCTCCATGTACTCGTTACACTCCTCGTAGGTGACGCTGCGCGGCAGGCGCCAGATCGGGATGCCATTGACCATGACGCCACCGGCCACGGGGTCGGCCTCGTAGATGGTCACTGGATAGCCCATCTCACGCAGATCACGGGCGCAGGCGATACCGGCGGCACCAGCCCCAACGACGGCGACCTTCTTGTCTTTGGTGATCGGAGGCCGCTCGGCGTGATGGCGGAACTGGCGATGATCGGCGGCGGCACGCTTGAGCCAGCAGATGGCGATGGGCTTGCCGTCGATCTTGTTGCGCCGACAGACCGGCTCACAAGGGCGCGCACAGGTGCGCCCCAGGACGCCCGGCACGACGTTGGCTTTGCGGTTGAGCAGGTAGGCCTCGTCAAAACGCGCCTGCGAGATGAGGCCGATGTAGGTTGAGACATCGGTATGCGCCGGACAGCCTACCTGGCACGGTATATTCGTTTGATACCAGTCAGGGCTGGTCAGGAAGGACTGGTATCGGGGTTCCAGTTCGCGATCAGGATCAATCATGGCAGGAGAATCCTTTCCTGAGCATCCGGTACTTGCTCTAGTCGCCCGGAGTCACGTTTCGGCTCGGCCTGAATGAGTGGAAGCCAACGCGGGCCGCGGAGCACTCGCCTCTCTTTATCCTTCTTGCTCTCTCTGGGTATCCGCTTATCGGTCTGCTCTGCTTTGCTTGCTTGCGGCCCTTCCTTCTGCCTGCTGAGCGGCTGACGCTCTCGGCGGCCCCGTCGGGCTTCCCCTTCCCTCTCCGGTTTTCCGGTCAATGCACAGGTTCAGCTTGCTTTGGTTTGCTTGCTAGCGTTGGCTCTTGACAAGACTGGACCGCTTTGCGGGGCGGTGTATTTCTTCCGTCCGTCAGATTATAGCATAGCGTATGGAGAGGAACAAGGCGCAAAGGGGCCAGAGCCTGGCTCTCAGGCTGCTTAGAATTGATTGGGTTGAGAGGCTGTCTGCTAGAGCTAGCGCTGCTGCTGGGCGGCTGCAACCTTGAGCCTGGCGCCTGGCTCTCCTGCCTCCCATTTACTCCTGCACCGCACTCAGCGAGCATGATGGGTAGGTAGCGGTGGCTTCTTCGGCTCTGGCCCCAGCAGGCAGCGGCGAGGCGATGAGGCCGGCCAGGAGCGCAGCGCGCGGCGGCACGCTGTCCAGCAACAGGTATTCATCAGGACTGTGGTCGTTACCGCCGATAGGGCCAAGACCGTCGAGAGCTGGTACTCCATAGAGGGCAGCGTAGCTGGCATCGGAGGCCCCGCCGGTCAGGACATGCTCCAGGGGAAAGCCCAGGAGTGCGGCAATGGCCTGAGCCTGCTCTGCCATGCAACGCGCCGCAGGAGTACAGACCAGGGGATGCTTGAGATGGGGATCTTCTTCTAGCTCCAGGCGCACACCGGGGACACGTTGCTGCTGGAGTAGTCTCAGCCAGCGCTCTTCGGTGGCCTCTTTATCCTCAAGGCGCAGGAAGCGCAGGTCAAAGCGCGCTTCGGCGTAGTCCGGGACGACGTTGGTGGCGATGCCGCCGCTAATGAGGCCAGGTGTGATGGTGAGACCCTCGCGCCAGCCTGAGAGGCCGGCAAATTGGAGTACTTGATGAGCCAGCTCAATGATGGCGTTGCGGCCTTTTTCGGGTTCGACGCCGGCGTGGGCGGCTTTGCCGTAGGCACGCAGGGTATAGCCGGCGTTGCCTTTGCGCGCGCTGACAATGGCGCCGTTGGCGCGGGCAGCCTCCAATACCAGGGCACGGCGGGCGTCGTGGAGTACTTGCTCCATAAGGTCGTCACAGTGGCGGACGTTGATTTCCTCGTCGGAGACGCAGAGGAAACGCAGCTCGCCGAAGGGACGATAGTTGAGAGCCTGCATGGCTTCCAGAGCGTAGAGTGCGGCCAGGATACAGCCCTTCATATCGCAGACACCGGGGGCGTAGAGACGGTTACCTTCCCGACGCAGGGGGCGAGTCGCCGCGGTGCCGACAGGATAGACGGTGTCGCTGTGGGCCAGGAGAACCACAACATCGCTGCTGTCGCCCTGGCCGCCCAACCTGCCTAGCAGATCGTTGCCCCATTCCTGACGTTCGACAATGGTGACCTCCATGCCGAGGGCCTGCAGGCGAGTGGCCAGCCAGTCCGTCGCCTGATCTATGCCGGCTTTATGAAAGGTGAAGGTTTCAAAAGCGCAGAAGGTGCTCAGGTCATCAATATAGCGCGCCAATCGCTGGCGGACATATTCTTCGATACTTAGGACAAGCCCGTGCAAATCCATGACTGCCTCCCTACGAGCCAGAGCTGGTTTCTTGCAATTGAACGAGAGAATAGACGAGATGTGCCCTCTTGTCAAGGGTTTGGAGGACATTTGTCTTTCATGTCCCGGCAGGCCCTGGAAGGACCTATGAACATCTCCGCTTCAAAGCTGCAAGTGAAGGCCCAACGAGTAAAGATCATCAAATCTTTCTATTTTCGGCAATCTTCCACAAAAGTTGTACAATATGGCCTTGCTCACGTCAAACAGGTAGTGACTCACCTGCACCCTTGAGAGAATCCACAGCACGCTCTGAGCAGCCCAGTCCCAAGCCCAACTCACCTTCCGCCAACTAGAGGGAGATTGTATAACATAAGCGGGACATAACCCCGCATCAAGCAGTTTTTCCCGATCCAATACCTGCAGCAACTGATCAACCTGGAAGGAAAGGAAGAAACACAGCATGTCGCAGCACGAGCATTCAGGCCCGGCAAGGCAGCCAGGCACCAGTGGACCGCGCACCGTCCGCGCCCCGCGAGGCACGCAGCTCTCCTGCAAAGGCTGGCAGCAAGAGGCAGCCATGCGCATGCTCATGAATAATCTTGATCCAGAGGTCGCCGAGCGACCCGACGAGCTGGTCGTCTACGGCGGCTCTGGACGCGCCGCCCGCTCCTGGGAAGCCTTCGACGCCATCGTTCGCTCTCTCAAAGAGCTGGAAGACGACGAAACTTTGCTTGTTCAATCAGGCAAGCCGGTCGGCATCTTCCGCACCCAGCGCGACGCGCCACGCGTCCTCATCGCCAACGCCAATCTCGTTCCTCATTGGGCCACCTGGGACGAATTTCGCCGCCTGGAGGCCCTGGGACTGACCATGTATGGCCAGATGACCGCTGGCTCCTGGATCTACATCGGCTCCCAGGGCATCGTCCAGGGAACCTACGAGACCTTTGCCGAGGCCGCCCGTCAGCACTTCGGCGGCACACTCCGGGGGAAATTCGTCCTCACCGCCGGCCTTGGCGGCATGGGAGGCGCCCAACCGCTGGCGATCACTATGAATGAAGGAATCTGCCTGGCCGTCGAGGTCGACCCGCAGCGCATCCAGCGCCGGCTGCACACTGGCTACTGCGACGAGATGGCCAGCACCCTCGACGAGGCCCTGGCCCAGATCCGCGAGGCCCGCGATAACGGCCAACCTCTCTCTATCGGCCTCATCGGCAACGCCGCCGAGGTCTACAGCGAGCTGGTCCGCCGCAACATCATCCCAGACCTGGTCACCGACCAGACTGCGGCTCATGACCTCCTAAACGGTTATATTCCCGCCGGCCTCTCCCTGGACGAGGCCAACGACCTGCGCCGGCGCGATCCCCAGGGCTACATCGAGCGCGCTCGCCAATCGCTCGTCAGCCAGGTACGCGCCATGCTTGAAATGCAACGACGTGGCGCTGTCGTCTTCGACTACGGCAACAACCTGCGCGGCCAGGCTCTGGCAGCAGGTGAGCCGCACGCTATGGACTTTCCCGGCTTCGTCTCTGCCTTCATTCGTCCTCTCTTCTGCCGAGGCAAGGGACCGTTCCGCTGGGTGGCCCTCTCAGGCGATCCCGAGGATATCTATCGCACCGATGAAGCCATCCTTGAACTCTTCCCCGAGGACCAGGCTCTGCGCCGCTGGATCACCCTCGCCCAGGAGAAGATCCACTTCCAGGGACTGCCAGCCCGCATCTGCTGGCTCGGCTATGGTGAACGCGCTAAAGCTGGACTGGCTTTCAACGAGCTGGTCGCGCGCGGCCTGGTCAAGGCTCCCATCGTCATCGGACGCGATCACCTCGACAGCGGCTCGGTCGCCTCTCCCTATCGCGAGACCGAGGGCATGAAGGATGGCAGCGACGCCATCGCTGATTGGCCCATTCTCAACGCCCTCCTCAATACGGCCTCGGGCGCTACCTGGGTCTCCTTTCACCACGGCGGCGGCGTTGGCATCGGCTACTCGCTACACGCCGGTCAGGTTATCGTCGCAGACGGCACCCCCGACGCTGCCCGCCGTCTGGAGCGCGTGCTCACTAACGATCCTGGCATTGGGGTTGTGCGCCACGTTGATGCCGGCTATGATGAAGCCCTGGCCTGCGCTCGCCAGTGGGGCCTAAAGTTACCTATGTCACCAGGAGAGTAAGCCAGAGGGTTGGCCCCCCAGCAACCTCGTTCTGATCTGCCTACTTTCCTGCCACAACAAAAAACTATGGGCCGGTGACACAGCGTTCTAAGACTGACAATTTTGCACGCTGCGTCACCGGCCAGCTTTTTCTCGCTTTCAGATCCGCGAGACTGACTCTTCACTCCACTAAGCTAGGTGCTCTGCAATTGGCTCTGCGTCTGCGGTGCCCGATCAATCTTCCAGGTCCCATTTTCGCGCACAAAGTTCATTGTGCCCGTCACTACGCGCGAACTTCGCTGAAAGGTCAATGATAACTGTGCAGTCGCATGGTCCCCGTTCTGCTGAAAATTGGTGGCCGAGCAACTGGTAACTGGTCCCACAAGAGTCGTCACAGTCTGAAAAGCTTGAGTAAACTGCTGCTCGCTCTCACTAGCCTGCAGCGTGGATGAGAATTGCCCATAGGCCGTATGATAGTCACTCTTCTTCAGAGCGCTGCAG
>NZ_JADGIA010000039.1 GCF_019683635.1 Thermogemmatispora sp.
GTACTGTCCTACGGGGCAGTGGGCTGCCGTCAACCAGCCCCGAAGCCCGGGCCGACGAGGCTGCGGGCAAGCCCCTGGCTTGAGCCAGGGGTCGTTGACCTCACCCTGCCCGTCCGTAGTGCACAGAAGAGAAGCTACCCGGCTTCATCGCCAGGTAGCATCGCAACTCTTGGCCCGAAAACAAGCGAAGCGAACAATCAGCATTCAGAAAGATTGATCAGGGGGCGTTCCCTGTTTCGCTTCACCACGGTCGCTCTTGCCTCCCTCTCACTGCTGGCAACAAAACGACTCGATGCCACAGCAACCAGGGGACACGCCCCTTCAGACAAATAGCCCTTCCTCAACAGAGGCGAGAAATAGTAGAGAGACACCGACCACCATGCCTAGAGTCCCTCTGACTGCGATCGCAGACTGTGCCTTGCTCGATCATTAGAGGGGCAACTATTCCAATTCCACCCGCAGTCGTTACCAGCTGCCAACGGCCATCAGCCCCACACCAGCTATCAGCAGTCACCAGCCACGGTGCGACGCTACTTCTGCCCCTCTCCTAGGAGCCGTTCCAGCGTTGAGCGCTTAATACGATAACTCTGGCGCTGGCTGGCCCGAGGCAGGCGCACCCCCTCCAGCAAGCCCTCCTTTACCCAGCGTCTGACCGTGGTAGCATCGACTCTCAAGAGCTGTGCAACTTCGCTGATTGTGAGCAGTTCTTCCACTTCCAGATGTCGATCCATAACCTTCTCTCCTTCGCAGACAACCGGTCCGACATAACCGCTTCCAGGGAAAAGAGAGGAAAGAAGGGAGGGGACAGACGCCCAGGGCTGCCCCCCGCCTGGCGCCCCCTTTGGACCTGGGATGCTTTCCTTTCTGACCAGCACTCCACTGGACTGGCCCCTCTCGCGCCCTGGAACCGCCACGACGGTATGCTGTGTCTGCCAGCATTGGCATCGAGATGCGTCTATCATACCGTTTCCAAGAGCCTCTGACAAGCCTCTTTCTAGCCCCTTTGTGGCCCCCCAACTATTCAAACTGGCTCACCCTGCTGCTCAGCAAGGGGGTCCTTACCTTACCCAGGCCAGGCGCTCTAGGACTCGCCGGAGGCCAGGAGCGTCACGCTGTGAGTGATCGGGGCCGCCGCTCGCAGCATGGCACTCACGGGGCAATATTTTGTTTCGCTGAGTTCAATAGCGCGTTCAATCACCTCCTGTCCAAGAGCAACGCCTGCGATACGATGTTCCACATGAAAGGCGGTAAAGACACGTGGGTGGTGCTCTGCCCGCTCACTATGGACAACGACCTCATAAGAGGTAATTTGCAGACGTTTTTTGTGTAGAATGGACAGAACCGTGATGCCAGTGCAGGCCCCCAGGGCCAGCGGCAGCAGCTCCATCGGGCGCAGTTCCCTTTCTGTTCCTCCCTGCTCGGCAGCCGCTGCTAACGGCAGCTGTTTGCCACTGGCTGTCTCCGCCAGAAAGGTCATGTTCTCCTGCAAGCGCAGTCGCGCTGCCACGGTCAGCGTCATCGCTGCTCCTCCTTGTTTGTCACCTCAGCTTGATGGTGTTTTTCTCTCCTGAGCCTATCGGGCCAGGTCTGACAGCTCAGCCGTACCGGCGCGAGGGAAGACGGGCAGGCTCGCGCTCCTCTTTGGCCTGGCTGCCTTGTATTGTACCATGCCTGACCGCCCTAACCTCTGCAGATCGACGGGCGTGCCCAGTCCACCGCTATCGCGCGCCACTGTCTTGCAGGTGACTGCTACTTGCTCTGGCGGTGACAGCTTCTTTTCCTCTATACTGGGGCAGAAAGACCCTGAGCCGGGGCGGTAGACGGCGTCAGGGCCGACCAGGCCATGATGATCGCCCCACCACCCTGGCTCACGACTGGCCTTACTGTGCAAGGAGAAGCGGAATGAGGAGTATTGGACGCTCGCGCTTCCTATTGATCGGCCTGACCGTCGTGGTCATGTGCTCACTGGTAGCCGGTCTACTGAGCCGGGCCAGGGTCAGCTATGCCGCCTCGTACTGTCAGGTCTCCTATACCATTACCAGCCAGTGGCCCGGCGGCTTCGGCGCCAACATCGTCGTTCAGAATACGAGTGGCTCCGCCTGGAACGGCTGGACACTGACCTTTACTTTCCCGGCAGCGGGCCAGAGTGTCACCCAGGGGTGGAATGGGACCTTCAGCCAATCGGGGCAGGAGGTGACCGTCACCAACGCCAGCTGGAACGGGAGTGTTCCGGCAAACGGGACCGTCAACCCTGGTTTCAATGGCACCTGGACCACGAGTAACCCTGTACCGACCACCTTCGCGGTGAACGGCAATGCCTGCAACAGCGGGGGCAGTGCGACGGCAACACCGGGCAGTACCCCGACGCCTACAGCGGGCACAACCCCCGCTCCGACGCCAACGCCAACCCCGGCCTTGACGCCTACAGCCACCGCCAGCACAACGCCGACACCGGGGATTCCTGGCGTTCCGACCACTCCCCTGCCACTGGATGGCGTGCATACCGGTAATGCGACCTGGTTCTCTAGCGTGGGCAGCCCCTATGGTGGTTGCGGAGTCCCCGACGGCTACATCGATTCGTCTTACTACGTGGCCCTTAACGTGCAAAATACGCCGGGCGACTATAGTACCTACCTCTCGCGCCCAATCTCGGCCCAGAATGCCAGTAAGATCGGCGTCTTCGACAACGGCCTCAACTGTGGGCGCTGGGTACGCGTGACAATTGGTGCCTATTGTACGGGCATTAACGACGGGGCCCCGAACCAGCCCTTCTGCCGCAATGGGAGCTGGGTCAATGATCAGTATACCGGCGCCACCCTCGACCTGGTGGTGGCCGATAGCTGCCAGGATGGCAACGCCTGGTGCCGTGACGATCCCTATCACCTGGACATTGTCCAGCGCGCCTTGAACCAGTTCCAGATCAATGGCCAGCCAGTGGGTAATATGTATCCTAACGCCTGGAACAATCGCCAGATCAGCTGGCAGTTCATCCCGGCTCCCAACTACACGGGCGATATCCATATCGCCTTCCTGCAGGGCGCTAATCCCTACTGGTCGGCGATCTCCATCACACACCTGGCCAACGGCATCCACGGGGTCGACTACTATCAAAACGGGAACTGGGTCCACGCGCAGATGGATGCCGACATGGGCAACGATTATGTGATCTTGCCCACCACGCCAGGGGGCAGCCAGTATGCCATCCGGGTCTATGATGTTACCGACCAGTTGATCAACAATGGGCGCATCTACTACTTTAGTTATCCCAGTAGCTGTGGCTCATCCTGCCCAAGCGCCTATACACCCGTGACCTATACGACAGGCTAGCTGGCCTGCTTACCACTTTCCTGACAGCAAGCAGCTAGCTTGCTGTTGGCAGCGCGCTTTTCCACCTGCTCTTGCTCCAGGCGCCCGTGGAAGAGCGCGCCTTCCTGTTCTCCCCCGCCCTTCCCCCTTGACAGCAGGCTGTCCTTGCCGTATACTTACCAAAAGTTGATTTTCTTGATCTATTAAGTCAATTTTGGAGGTCCAGGTGAGTACATCTGCGACGGTCAACGGTGTCGATAGTGCAGCTATCACGGCCTTGCGTACGAAACTGCAGAACGAGCCGACCGCTGGTGATACCCTCTGGAGAGCTGAGGTAACCTGGAGAGGCGGCTTCCTGAATGAGATTCGCATCCGTGACCTGCCCCCCAGCTATGCCGACGAGCCGAAGGCCCTGGGCGGCACTGATACCGCCCCCAATCCGGTAGAGCAGCTGCTCGGCGCCCTGGGAAGCTGTCTGGCCATCGGTTACACTGCCAATGCCTCTCTGCGCGGCATCCAGATTCAGGAGCTGCGCGTCGAACTAGAGGGCCACATCGATCTGCCCGTATTTCTTGGTCTCCATGAAGGGCATGCTGGCTACACTGGGATCGAGGTGCGTGTCCACCTGAAAGCCGATGCCCCGCAGGAGGTGCTTGAAGAACTCCATCAGCACGTACTGCGTACCTCACCCGTAGGGCAGACAATCGAGAAGGCCATTCCCTTACACGCCACGCTTCTCTCCGACTGAGTCTCTGTGCCCTGCTCTCTCGACACGCTCAGTGGTTCTCAAAGCCTTGCTCATCCGCCTGGGTGCGCAAGGCTTTGAGCATCTTCAGAGCTGCCGCTCTGGCTGCGGTGCGCTTGGTCTTTCCCTGGGCAGCAGCCCTGAGTGTTCCCCCCGAAGGTAAGGTGACCGTGCAGGTGCAGGTAAAGAGCGGTTCTTGCGGCGCTCCACTCTGCACATAGGCATACTCGGCGCGCTCGATACGTTGGCGCTGTAGCAGCTCGTTCAGCAGACGCATCGCCGAGCGCTCAGACGGTCCCAGCAGGGCCTGGCGCTGCTCCGGCTGGAGTGGCAGACGCAGTAAGAGATTTCTGGCTGCGGCCTGTTCGGCACGGGCCCGGCTTGAGCCATGACCGCTGGCGCTGTAGCGCTCGCCAGCGATGAGCAGCTCACACTCCGCCGTAAAGTGGGGCGCATGTGCTGGTCCCTTGTGAGCAAGCAGACGGTAGAGCGGTGTTCCCCACCGATGACCGTGCGCCAGCTCCTGCAAGGCGCCCTTGTAGTTGACCTCGGCGAGCAACGGCCCTGGGCTTTGATCCTGCGCCTGTCCCGCTCGCTCTGCATCTTGTTCCTCCTTGCTGGCAGCGGGCCAGCCCAGATCGGAGGTCGCTTTCAGCGGAGACGCGATCTCCTCCAGTTCGAAGCCGCTCATTCTGACCAGCAGATCAGCACTGGCCAGCTGACGCGCCCGGTCCTTGCGCTGGACCCGATAGGTCGCCGAGCGATAGCACTGGTCGGCCAGGCGCAGGCTGACGCAGGCGCTAAAGCAAGGCTGTCCTCCACTACCAAAGAGGGTCTGCTCCTCGTAGGTTGGGGCTTCCCAGCCCAGTATTTGCTGTCCCATGACGAGCAGGCTGATTGCGTGCTGCGGCTGGCGGCAGAGGGAGGAGAGAGCAGCCCGCTTGACGCGCTCCCAGCTCTGGCCAGCGGTCGGGAAACGAAAAAGCAGGGTAAAGAGATCATGAGGACCAAGGGCGTCTTCGTGCAGACGGGCCAGAATCTCTTCTTCGATGACCGGAGGTAACAACTGCGATTGCGCCGCGATACGCACGAGGCTGTGAAAGCGTCGCGCATCCAGTCCGGCCAGGGGACGGGAACGCTCTCCCCCCTGAGACAGCGCCTCCTCGACCTGCCGCTGCAGCTGCTGTTCGTAGAGCGAAAGGAAGTAGGCTGGTTTCTCCGCCTTCAGGCTGCGTTCAATCTCGTTGAGGTGGCTGGCAATCTCCTCTAGCTCCTCGCGGTTAGGGGGTGGCGCGACGTTCTCGCTGTGCACGAGGGAGAGCAGGATGCGCTGATTGACCAGATCGGCATAGCGTCGCAGCGGCGATGTCAGATGCAGATAGGCTGGCAGCTGGAGACCAACATGCCCGCGCAGGGTCGGCGCATAGGTGGCTCGCTCAACAACCAGTTGAATGGTGGCACTGACCTGCTCCGGCCTGACCTGGTCGGGCCGTAAGAGGGCCATCTCAAGCATCTCGCGCAGGGCTTCACCCGCGGGGGCAATGGGCTTGGAGCAGTGGTTGCGATAGAGGGCTGGTAGACCACGCCGGGCTAGAAGCTGAGCAAAGAGCTGGTTGGCCAGGATCATGCACTCCTGGATCAGAAAATAGGAGCGATGCCGCTGCTCTCTGCTAAGGCGGAGGAGAAAGCCCTCTTCGTTGGTAGCCCAACCCCGATGCAGATCGTAGAGGGCAAGCGAACCACGAGCGCACCGTAGCTGAAAGAGCTGCTCGGCGAGGCGGTAGAGGGCGCGCAGCATCGTCCCAAGGGGACTGTCCGGCTCGCTCAGCAAGGCGTCAGCTTCCGCGTACGAGAGGCGTTTGACGCTCACCAGACAGGTAAGGCTCAGGTGCGGCTCGCCCGGTTGCCAGGTAGCGTCGAAGGGCAGGATAAGGGTCACAGCGGGACGTCGCTGGCCCTCTAGCAGGCTGAGCTCTTCCTCGCTCAACAAGCGCGGCAGCAAGGGTACCGTGTGATTGGTGTAATAGCGTGTAAAGGCCCGCTCTCGCGCTTCGCGCTCCAGCGTGGGAGTGAGCTGAGGGGTGACCAGCGAGGCGACATCGGCGATACTGATTTCCAGCAGGGCGCCCCCCGTGGGCAAGGGCTCCAGCCAGAGAGCATCGTCTAGATCGCGCGAGGTCGCTCCATCGATGGTGATCCCTCTGACCAGCGGGCGCCCTTCCAGGAGGGCCGCGATCCGGCTGACGGCCTCTCTGGCCTCAGCTCGGGCCTTCTCCGAAAAGCGCTTACTGCTCCTCTCTCTCTCTGCTGCGTTCGTTGCCATCCTGCTTCCTCACATTTCACATCGCTTGGCAGTAGAAGACTCAATGAGTATATTGTATTGTATCACCTACTCAAGATCGGCAGACAGAGCCAAAGGCTATATACGATGATAGGGCCTATCTTGCAGTATATCCACGGCACTTTGGCGTCGGCATTGCCGTTTTCCGCTTGTCGCCAGTGGGAGCGACGTGATATCATTTCCCCGGAGAAGGAACCTATCCAGCCAGCCGCTGGGACCACTCCCCACGTTTGTGAGGGGACCGGCGGGCGGGAAGAAAATGGAGCAACGCGCGTGAGTCGGCAGAAGCAGCAGTCCTCGCCACAGGTGACCTTCTATACGAAAGCCGGCTGCCACTTGTGCGACGAGGCCCGGGAGATGCTTGAGGATATCGCTAGCCAGCTAGACTTCGATTTGACCGAGATTGATATTCGCGGCAATCCTGAGCTGTTCGAACTGTACCGTTATCGCATTCCGGTGATTATTGTTGATGGGCAGATCCTGGAAGGGCGCATTGAATTCCGCGATCTGGTGAGGGCCTTCCACTTGCCCTAAGTGTCTGTCTGTTTAGAGAAGAGGAGGACCAGGCTCATGGCCATCGATCAGGGAGTCTCTCCACTCCCTCAGTCGCTTGCCCGCCCCACTCCCGTGTCCCGAAGACGCCGCTCGACTCGCTTGAACGCGCTGATTGAAGATCTGGGCTCCTGGCTGCTGCGTTATTGGGCCTATGGGGTCACGGCCCTGCTGGGAAGTATTGTGCTGCTGGCGGTGAGTGTGCCTTTCCTATTCTACTTTGGGCTGGATACACTCGCCCGTCCCATCTACTTCGCTCTGCATCTCATCTGCGCCCAGATACCATCACATTCCTTTTACATCTTTGGTCATCCTCTCGGGATGTGCGAGCGCAATTTTTCCATCTATGCCTCGATGTTCGTTGGGTCACTGCTCTTCGTGTTGAGCAAGCGCCGCCTGCCCGGCATCCCCTGGTGGCTCTGGGCCTTGACGCTGGTGCCGATCGCCCTCGATGGCTTTACGCAGATGTTCGGCTGGCGTGAGAGTACCCCCCTGCTACGCGTTTTGACGGGCACCATCTTTGGGCTGGGCAATGTGCTTTTTGTGCTGCCGCTGATCGAGCGCAACCTGGTGGTCACGCCCGAGATGAACGCTGCCCTGCAGCTGCGCCGCGCGCTGGCTTACCAGTCCCTCACCTCGCTGGCTCCCGTCGGGCCTGGTCCTGTTGCTGCTCCTGCTTGGGCCAATGGTCAGGTTCCGGCTCAGACAGCCGTTGCCGGCCAGGCGCTCCCGACGCTTGCCCCGGCTCCAGCCTCCGAGCCAGCAGCGCTTTCGGCCTCCATTCCCCAGGCCCAGGCCAGTCGATCTACGGCGCCGCTCCCCGAGCAGGAGGACACGAGCCAATAAAGGGATCATAGGCCGGATGGCACCTAAGGTTGTATCCAGATGACGGAGCGCGGAGACAGGAGAGGGAGACAGAGATGAGTGGTAAGGGGTGGGCTCTGGTCTGGATCGCTTGACAGCGAAAGGCACGCTGTTAGATACTCTCTCTGCAAAGAGAAAGTCCCGCCTCGCACCGTGCTGATGCCTGTCTGCCTGCTCCGTTCCGTTCCGGGAACAGCAGAGAGGAGAGCACGGACAGGGCTGCCAGGAAGTCGTTGGGGGGTGTTCTTGGACACCGTCGACCTCTGAGTGACAAGGCTGTCTATAGGATAGAAATGGCCTGAGCAGATGATCAGGGACAGGGGAGACAGGGGAGACCAGCCAGCTTTGGAGAGAGTTGGGGATCGTATGAGCCTTTCTGAACGCGGACCGGCCACATTCGCTATCGCGACGTTAGGTTGCAAGGTCAATCAGGCCGATAGCGAGGCAATCAGCGAGCAGATGCATGCTGCCGGCTTTATCCAGCAGGATTTCAACGAGCCGGCGGATGTCTATATTGTCAATACCTGTACAGTGACCCATCTAGGGGATCGGAGTTCGCGAGCGTTAATCCACCAGGTGCAGCGTCGCCAGCCCAACGCCCTCCTGGTGGTGACGGGCTGCTATGCCGAGGCCAATCCCCAGACAGTGGCCGCCTTGCCTGGCGTCGATCTGGTGATTGGTAATAGCGGCAAGACTTCCCTGGTGGAGGCTATTCGCCAGCGCCTTCGGGAGGGCAAGCGGGCTGCTGAGCAGGGTGCCTCAACAGTGGTGCCTGGCTATCGACAGCAGGGGCGTGGCTCTGGGAGGACTTTGCCGATGCTGCCGCTTGATAGCTACCACATTGGCAGCGACAGTACTCTCGATGCGGAGCCTCTCCCCGATAACGTTGACAGCCTGTCGTCCCTGACGTTGCCAGACAACTGGCGCCCGCCCTTCTCACGCACACGGGCGCAGATCAAGGTCCAGGATGGCTGCGATAATCGCTGCACGTATTGCATTGTTCCCTATGTACGTGGCGGATCGCGCAGTCGCAGTATCGCCTCAGTAGTCGAGCAAGTTCGGCGCAAGACCCGCGCCGGCTACAAGGAGGTGGTGCTGACCGGCGTGCATCTGGGCGATTATCATCCCCCGGAGAATCCACAGCAGGATCTTGGGGATCTCCTGGCGGCCTTGCTGCGCGAGACCTCGATCGCCCGGATTCGGGTCTCTTCGCTGGAGCCGGAAGATTTTCGCCTGGAGTGGCTGGAGCTGTGGGAGAATCCGCGTCTCTGCCGTCATCTGCATCTCCCTTTGCAGAGTGGCTCGGATGCTATTCTGCGGCGCATGGGACGGCGCTATACCACCGAACGCTATCACACAATTGTGACGACGGCCCGACGTTTGATCCCCGATATTGCCATGAGCACCGATATTATCACGGGCTTCCCTGGGGAAAGTGAGGAGGATTTCGAGCAGACCTACGCGCTTGCTGCCGAGCTGCGCTTCGCTCGCTGCCACGTCTTTCGTTTCTCACCGCGCCAGGGCACGCCGGCGGCTCGCATGGCTTCCCAGGTCAAGGAAGAGGTGAAGAAGGCTCGCAGTGAGCGCATGCTGGCTCTGGCCGCTGAGCTGTCACGCCAGTTCCGTCAGCGTTTCCTGGGCCAGACGGTCCAGGTATTGCTGGAACAGCGCAAGCAGGGCTACTGGGAGGGGCTGACCGATACCTATGTGCGTGTCGAGGTGGAGCAACTGCCGGAGGCCGAGACGCGCAACTGGCAGAATACCTTTGTGACGGTCCGCCTGGAGCAACTGACCGAGGACGGGGCACGTGGGATCTTTGTGGAGGAGGTTGCTTAGCCTTGGATGAAGATGGGCCTCCTGCTCATCTAACGAGAGGCTCGCCAGGAGGACAAGCGGCACCAGGCCACCGATCGCCCTCTTTGGTGGCCATCCGCCGCCGTTGGCTCTCCTGGCTGCTGCTCGCCTTCCTGCTGACCCTGAGCGCCTGCGGTGGCTCATCGACAGCGACCGGTCAGCCGCCTGTCGCTGCCACGGCGACAGGCGTACCTACCCTGATCAGCCAACCCGGGACGTTGCCGGCGCTGATCCAGACGGCCACTTTCCACGAGTACCCGCTGACGCGCCATTCCGAGGGCGACATGCTCATGCGGCCTGCTCTCGACCAGCAGGGGCGAGTCTGGTTTGGGGTAATGGCCAGCAACCGCATCGCGATGTTTGACCCCCGGAGCGCGAGCTGGCAGACGGTAGCTCCTCCCCACGGACGGGGTGGTCTGATGGGCCTGATTGTGGCCCCCGATGGCTCACTATGGTTCGCGGAACAGTACGCCAACTATCTCGGTCACTACCTGCCCCGCACTGGCCGCTTCCAGATCTACCCGCTGCCTACGGTAACCGCTCCTGATCCGGCCCACAAGGGGAAGCAGCTAACGCTGCCGGTGGCTCCCAATGAGCTGATCATGGATCGGCAGGGCCTGATCTGGTTCACCGAGATGAATGCCGATGCGCTGGGACGTCTCAATCCCGCAACCGGCGAGCTGCGCCAGTACCCACTTTCGGCACACCATACTGTCCAGCAGCTCAATCCCTATGGTCTGGCCAGCGACGCCCACGGGAACCTCTGGTTCACGGAATCCAGCCAGAACCGCATTGGGTATCTTGATCCCCACACGGGGACCATTACGACCTTCTCAACTCCTGATCCCGGGGCGATGCCGATGGAGATTGCCGTCGACCAGCAGGGCCAGGTCTGGATCACCACATTCGCTCACAATTTACTGCTCCGCTTCAATCCCTCCAGTCACCAGTTTACCCGCTACTATGCCCCGACGCCTGATGGCTCGTCTGGCGGCCTCTACGGCCTCTCCCTGGACCAGAGCGACGGTGTCTGGGTTACGGTAGCTGCCGCGAATGCGCTTGCTCATCTGCTCCCCGAGCAGCAGCGTTTCCTGTACTACCTGGTGCCAACGGCCAGCAGCTTCCCCTTCGGGGTAGCGGTGGCCAATCGCCAGCAGATCTGGTTCACAGAAGCTGGGGCTAACCAGCTCGGCCTGCTGACGCTAAGGTGAGCAGGGGGATGAAGGTAACTGCTCCCTCACCCGCTGACGACCTTCTCCAATGAGAAGCGCCAGCAGGACGGATGTCCGCATGTGCGGATGGATAGGCGCATTCCAGGCACTGCCCTGCTGGCGCGCGATCACGGATGGTAAGGGCCAGGCCGCAACGGCAAGGATGGTAGCAGAGAGAGCGTGTAGGCAGCTCTGCCCTGTCTAGCCACCCCAGACCGTAGTTGGACTGGGCTGGTAGGGCCTGCAATCGCCTCTTCTTTCGTTATTGTTCGCGCTCTTTTTGGTTGCGGCTCGGCGACCCGCGTCAGGAAGGGAAGCCGGCCCACTTTCTATTGAGCCAGCAGAGTCTTTCGCCAGACCATAGATATACTGGCCGGGCGCTGAGCCGCGACTGGTCGCGCAAGCTAGTCGCTGTAGATAAAGGCGACGCCAGGACCGACGCTGTACACAACGTACTGGACTGTCCAGGGAGCGGCACCCCAATTCATGGTGCTGGCCAGTACACGCCCCTGGCCCAGTACCTTTTCCACCACCGCCACATGTCCCAAGGCATAGGCCCCTTCGACCCCCGGCTGCAACACAATGATGGCCCCAGGCACAGGATCATGCGAAACGTGCCAGTGAAACTCATAGGCCCGCGCCACCCACTGCCAGGCATCGGCCTGGGTGCGCCAGGGAACATAGGTTCCATGCAACTGGAAATAGCGCTGATTGGCCCACCAGGTGCATTGTCCGTAGGGAAAGACGTTGCCACTGGTCACTGGCTTGTTGCTGCCCGGTGATCCCGTAAGCTGCGGTGGCGATGGCTCTTGCGACGCCGCTACCGTTGGCGTGGCCACCACCTGGGGAGGTGGCCAGCTCACAGCCTCCGGTCCGGAGGAGGGATGAGACGCGCCTTCCCCAGACTGGAGCTGCGTGGGAAGCTGGGCCGGTTCCGGTCGGCTCTGTCGACGGGGCTGACGAGTCGACGCTGCAGTGTTAGCAGGCCGCGGGCGCTGAGTGTGCGCACTCGTTGGCCGAGGCTCTTTGTTGGGGAAAAGATGCTGGGATCGTTGCCGATGTTGGCCAGCCTCTGCTTCCAGTGGAGCAGGCCCCCACCTGCGGCAGGTCTGCGCCACCCCCTGGACCAGAGCCGGCTGGAGATGCAGGCAGCTGACCTGAGAGGCAAGCGGCATCTGCGCCGCCCCGGCTGCCGTCCCCGAGAGGAGCAACATCAGGGTCGCTAGCGCCCTCCTGTTTCTCAGCGGTTCGGTCCGCTGCCGTTGATACAGGTAATGCCAGATTCGTTGGTGTACTCGCAATGTCTCGTCCCTTCGCAAGTTGCAACTATCGCTAGCCAGTCAGAGTCTGATCACTCCGCCTGGCAGGCATGACATACCGTCGCAATTGCAGGCCGATACTAATTCGACATCCGCGATCTGTTACGGTTTTACTATAAAAGTGCTCACCAAATTGATTAGATCAAGTCTATAATGTATGTTACTGTTTGCTCGCTTCTGCAAGAAGACAGCATGGAGCACCTGACAAGCCTCTTTCAGGGAACAGAGAGGAAGAGCCTGCCAAAGCGCAAACTGCCAATCGCAGGGTGGAAGAGAAAGAGAGGGAGAGGAGAGCGCTCAGAGAGGAAGTAGCCCAGCCAGCCACCTGACCTGACTCTGACTGGCTGGGCCGGTGAGCACGGGTTGCTACGCTTGTTGTTCAGGCTCGTGCAGATGGTGTTCGAACCAGTCGATGATGAAGCGCAGGCGCTGCAGGCGGAGATAGGGATGGCCGCCGCGAGAAAGGCCGTGGCTCTGGCCCTCGAAGCGCACGTAGCGCACCTCGCGCCTCAGATACTTGAGGGCAGCGAAGAGCTGATCGGCCTGCTCAATATTGCACCGCAGATCCTGCTCACTGTGGAGAATCAGCAGTGGCGTCTGCATGTGCTGCACGTAAGCCAGTGGGGACATGCGCCAGTAGCGCTCCAGGTCCTCCCACGGTGTGGTATCCAGCTCATCATCGGCGAAAGTCCAACCAAAATCACTGCTGCCAAAGTCGGAGACCAGGTTTGTGACGCTGCGATCAGCCACCGCAGCGCGGAAGCGATTGCTATGACCGATCAGCCAGGCGGTCATAAAGCCGCCATAACTTCCGCCAATGACCCCGATGCGCTGCTCATCGATACCGCCCTGCTGCAAGGCGGCGTCGATGCCAGCCAGAATATCCAGGGAGTCCTTTTCGCCCCAGGCGCCGCGCACAGCCAGGGCAAACTCACGTCCGTAGCCGCAGCTCCCGCGCGGGTTGGTGTAGAGGATGACGTAGCCCGCGGCGGCCAGGACCTGCATTTCATGGAAGAAGCCGTAGCCATATTGGGTGTTAGGGCCGCCGTGAATCTCCACAATCAGCGGGTAGCGCCGGGCAGGATCGTAGTCGGGGGGACGCAAGAGCCAGCCGTCCATAGGCCAGTTGTCGCAGCCTCGGTAGGGCAGATATTGCGGCGAGGCCAGTTTCAGCTCGCGGAGCAGCTCATCGTTGCAATGCGAGACCTGCTGCAGCGTCGGCGCCTCAGCGCCTTGCCCTGCCTCTGGTCCGGCTCCCGCGCTGGTGAGCGAACAGCGATAGATCTCTGGTGGCTGCGTGGCACTGCCCATAAGCAAGGCAGCACGCTGGCCGGCCTGATCGAGGGAGAAGTCGCGCACATGTACTGGGCCAGGCGTGAGCGTTGGCGGCTCTGGACCAGCCCCACTCATGGGGATGGCATACAGCCGCGTAGCGCCACGTCGGGAGGCCAGGGCATAGAGCGTCTGCCCATCGGCAGACCAGCCCGGAGGTGGCATCAGGTGCTCGTCGCCCAGGTCGCTATTCGTCCAGTCGACGCAGCTTCCCTCAAAATCGCTGGTCAAGCAAAGCGGTTGGACCTGACCGGGGGTTGCTCCTTCGAGAGAGAGCACATAAAGATCGACATGGTTCGCTGAGCGGTACTTCTGCATGGCCAGGAAGGCGAGATGGCGGCCATCCGGTGACCAGGAAGGCGAGGAACAGGAGAGTGTCCCATTGGTCCAGCAGCGCAGCTCACCCGGCTGGCCGGAGCTGATCGTCAGCGTATACAGATCGGGGCAAGGCATCTGCCAGCGATCTTCCGCGCGGCTGGAGACAAAGGCGATCTGCTGACCATCAGGAGACCAGGCCGCGTCACCATCATCCCAGTCGCCATCTGTCAACTGGACAGGCTCGCCTCCCTCAACAGGGATCAGGAAGAGATGGCTGCGGCGCTCGTGGATAAAGCCAACACCATCGAGGCGATACCAGAGGCGCTCGATCACCCGCGCCTTTGGCAGCGGCTTGCCCCCTGGCGTTTTCTCATCCCTCGGGCCAACCTGGGCCGAAAAGAGCAGGAAGCGCCCATCGGGCGACCAGACAGGGCGCTCGGCGCCATGTTCCATCCAGGTCAGCTGGCGAGCCTCACCGCCGTCCGCTGGCAGCAGCCAGATCTGAGAAGGGCGCTGCTCCTGTTGTTCCCCGGCTCTTCCTGCCACAGCAGATCTGGCCGGCTCATCGCTGTCGCGATCGGACACGAAGGCGAGCCAGCGCCCATCAGGCGACCAGCTAGGACTGTGAGCTTTGGCCCGCCCACTGGTGAAGCGCCGGACCTCACCGTCGGGCAGAGCAACCCAGATCGCCGAGCGATACTCATGCTCCTGCTCATCAATAGTCGTGACTACAAAGGCCACGCGCGAGCCATCGGGTGAAAGACGCGGCTGGCTGACAAAGCGCAGCCGATACAGATCCTCGATCGTAATAGCTCTCGTCATAGGTGCTTCTTCCTGCAGAGGAAGCTGAAGCGACCCGCGGGCCACTCCAGCCAGGCAGTCAGCCACAAAGCAAGATCGCTGCGTGCAGAGCATCGCATCCCCGTAGCGCAGGAGGGTGGGCAGACCAGGCTAGAGGAAGCGAGCCGAGCGTGCTGGCCCCTGGTCTGCAGGACCTGGCTCCTCGATCAGGCCGCGGGATTCTCCGCCCAGGTCAGCAGGTGGAACCAGAGGCCGCAGAACTCATCAAGCAGCAGCTCGGCCATCGCCTGCTGATAGCAGCGTTCGAAGATCTCTGCCGGGATCTCCGCCCATGTGCACACAAACTCCTGCACGAGCTTCCAAAATACCATAAAGTGCTGATAGCCTCCAGTCTGAGCGGAGGCACCGGTTGAGAAATCCACCACAAACGGGCGATAGCCAACATTGGACCATCCTGCCGAGCGCAGCAGCTGGCCCAGGGCGGCAGTGATTCCCAGAGCACGCCCATCGGGGGAGAAGCTATATCCCTTGCGCCAGAAGGCTCGTGCCAGCCAGGCAGAGAGCTGCTCAAAAGCGGGACTCGTTGTCCAACACAGCTCGGCCTCGGTCAGGCGAATACTACCCCCAGGACGAGTGACGCGACGACACTCACGCAGCAACGGCAACCAGGCCGAGGCGGGCATCATCCCCATCAGGAAACGGGCATTCACAAGATCGAAGGCATCATCGGGGAAATCGAGGGGCTGCAAAGCGTCCATCACCACGAACTCGACGTTTTCCAGGCCCCGCGACCAGGCCTGAGCCTGGGCATACTCTACAACTGCGGGGCAGTTATCGATGCCGATCACCGTCACCTGCGGATACGCATAGGCCACAGCCAGCGCCCAGCCGCCGGGGCCGCAGGCAATATCGAGGATTGTCCGCACAGCCCCCAGATCATCCCCACGCTCCGGGAAGAGGCCCCCCAGCTGCCGCGTAATCAGCTGCTCCAGGTGCATTGCCCGCGCCAGCTCAGCAGCATCGTCGGCCTCAATCACATAGGTTCCCCGCTCCCAGCAAGGTCTCGGCCCACGCCTCACGCACTCATCACTCATGCAGGTCAAGCTCCCTTCACAGACACACCAAGCAGGCTGTACGCTGGCGGAGAGAACACGGCCACAGATGGGGACTCGCGGCCTCTCCTTCTCTACTGTTTCCACCGGCCTTCCCATCGGGGCGGCGAATCCCAGAGCAGAGCAAAAGCCTGAACGGCTCTGGCTAACTCCCGCTCACCTCTTCAATCCCCAGCAGATCAGTCCTCATTGTAACAGATCAGCCGTCATCTGACCACAGGCATAGCCGTGTTTTGGGGGAGACACATCAGGAGCCGAACCGATGGGCGTGGCTCCTCCATAGCCAGCAAGGTCCCCCTCGGAGGAGCGTCAGAGGGGCAAGCGAAGGAGAAGCGCCCTGGCCACATAACCACCACCCAGCCCAGAGCGGACGAGGAACAGCAGAGAGCGAAGTCGGCTGAACCCAGCTCCAGCTCAGCCCGGCCTCGTCTCCAACCAGGGTCCAACCTCATAGCAGCGAGATAGCAAACGAGTAGTGAAGTCAGGGAGCTGCGGCCTTCCTCCGGGATAGCGAGCGAGGGAGCGACTCGGCACTAGTGACGCCGGCGATTGCGTCGTCCACGCTCGGAGGTCAGATGAGAGGAGCTGCGCCGGCGGCTCCGTTCCTCGCGCTGCAACGCCAGATCAAGTGTCTCGTGCAGGCGTTCGAAATCGTCGACATCAAGCTGCAACTCCACAGCCGGCGAATCATCGGAGCGGGCACGTCCCTCCTCAAAGAGCTGCAGGACCATCACCAGCTCCACCTCGAACTCTACCACTTCCTCCTCACCCACCTCCTCCTCGACCTCTTTGGCTCCTGGCTCCTCGGCTGCTTCTTCTTCCGTTTCTTCCTCTTCCTCCGGAGTCTCTTCCTCTTCCTCGGGGAGATCAGCCTGAGTAAAGATAATGTTGGTGCGCGCGCAGCGGAAGCGCCCGTTCAGCTTGAGAGCATCCGTGGCCATCTCCTCAGCCAATTCCCGCACCACATCCATCATTTGGGTAAAAGCATCTTGCAGCTGCTCCAGCGCCCCCTCCTCCTCAGCGCTCAGCTCTCCCTCTTCCGCCAGCAACTCGCCGCGCTCCGCAGCGCCAGAGGAGGAACTGGCCTCGGGTAAGCGCTGCCGCGCCAGTTCGTTCAGGCGATCCAGTGCCTGGGCGAGGGAGGGAGAGAAAGTACTTGCGCTGCTCTCTCGCTCTGTTGCATCGTCAAAGTGCTTTTCATCAATTGAACGGCTACTGTGCTCCTTCTCAAGATGATCTTCATCCTCATCTTCAAACTCAACATCTAGACCGACAGCCGCCTCCACCGCAAGGATCTGCTGATGCAGCTGTTCAGCGACCTCACGGCTCATATACGCCTGGATACGGGCCTGCCGGGAGGCAGCCACCAATTGGAAAGGGGGCCAATCGCGGTAGCGCTCCCGGCCACGCAGATAGCGCACCTCGACCACCCCGAGGGTATCCAGCCGCAGCGAAAGCTCCATGAATCCCTCCTCGCAGAACGAACCGGCTGCGCCACCGAGCTTCTTTGACCAGCCAATAGCTCAGAGGGCAACCGCCATGTGATTCGCGGCCCCGTCCCACCTGGCGAGCGCTCTCGCCCACTCTTTACTCCGGCGTTGGAGGAAAAGCGGGCTTGATCTGGCAGGCAGACAGGCGGGTGGACACCGCTGGCCTCATGCGGCACAAAAGGACCCGGAAGGTCGTACGCTTCAGGGTTGCAGTACTCTTTCGGGAGTTGACATCATCATACCACAAACCGCCCCCTTTGGCATCGCGCTTTGCTCATCTCTGCTGTGCCAATAGGAGACCTGGTTTATCGGTCTAGGTCTTCAAGGCCCGGAAGCCAGCCACTCCTGCTGGCGACCAGCGCTGAGGGTGGCGGCGAGCGGTCAGGCAAGGTGGCCGACCCCATCCTCCTGGCTCACAGCCACCGTCTGCAGGCGATATAATATTGTGTAGTAGGGAGGAGGAAACGAGAGCAAGAACGCCGTCCTGGCGGGCGGCGACGTGTGGGGTGTGTCTTTTCCAGTCCAGGTCAGGTAGAGACCCGGCGTGGCTAGAAACCCCGACCTATGGAGCCAGAGCCATCTGTGCAACTTGAACAAATCCTGGGACACATTGCGGTCGGAGCCGCAGTCCTGGATGGTACTGATTTGCGCGTTCTCTACATCAACCAGTACCTGGCCTCACTGCTGAGCGAGCCGTGGCGCTCGCAAGGAGTGCTCGGCCATCGTCTGTCTGAGATCCTGCCCCCAGAGCTGGCCTCCGCAGCTGTGCCCCATCTGCAGCGGGCCAGCGCCATGCGCCAGAGCCTGGTCTTCCAGGATGTCCCCTACGAAGGGCTGTTGGCCAGTCGTGGGCGCACCTATTGGCGCATCTCCCTGATCCCTGTGACCTGGGAGAGCCAGCCGGGAGAGCGGAAAGGGGAGGGCCAGCGAGAGGCCCTGCTGGTCACCGTGGAGGACGTGACCAGCCAGGTACGCTCGCGCTTGTTGCTGAAGGCCATGCAGCACATCTCCGCGGCCATTGCTGGCCCCTTTGCCCTGCCCGAGGTGTTGGACCGCATCTTGCAGGCTGTTCAGGAGATGGTTGGTTCGACCCGCTGCGCGATCCTGCTCCTGGAACCAGTCACCGAGGTCGAGACCGCGCTGCCCGATATTGCCCAGCCGCGTTCCCCCCTGTACCAGGAGTCCGTTGAGAGTGAGCCGCTGGTCACGCTGGCGGCGCAGAAAGGTCTGCATCCCAGTGCCCAGCACTGGCGCCCGCGCCTCACTGAGCGCCTGCTGCTCAGCCGAGCCTTGCGCGAACAGCGGGCGCTGATCATCGAGGATACCAGCAGTTGCCCAGAACTGGAGCTGCCGCTCCTTGACGACGATGGTCTTCCACGCCGACCCGGCTCCGTGCTCTGTGTACCGATCTTCGATCCTCATCCTGAGCAGATGAGACCACTGGAGGGCCAGGGACCTGGCGACGGTCTGGCAGTTGTGGGCACGATCGAGGTGTATCACCGGCGGGCCCGTGGCTTTCCCGCCGAGGAGGTCGAGCTGCTAGAGCAGTTCGCCCGCCAGGCTGGTCTGGCTATCCATAACGCGCGCCTCTTTTTCCGCATCGATAGTCTGGCCCGCATGGCGAGTCGCAATGTGCGCCAGCGCGAGAATATTATGCAGGCCATTCCCGACGGGGTGGTGATCTACGACGCCCGCTGGCGTGTGGCGGATATCAATCACGCCGTGCGCCGTCTCTTTGGCTGGAGTGATGAGGCCCTGGGGCTGCCGATTTGGGAGGCCCTGGCCCGCAGTCAGGCTCGCTTTGAAGAGGCCCTACCCCGCGGGCCGGAGGATATTCCAGCCCTGGAGCGTCGTGCTCTGGAGCAGAGCGTCGACGAGATCAAGGTCATCGGCGCCGATGGTCATCCCTACGTCATCCGCCGCTCCTACGCTCCCATCCACGACGCGGTCGGCGATATCTTCGCGTTCCTCGTCATCTACCACGATGTGACCGAGCAAGCCGCGGCCCGCGAGCGCATCGAGGCCGAGGTTATCGCCCGCACCCTGGAGCTGGCCCAACGCAATCAAGCGCTCCAAGAGGCCAAAGCCGCCCTGGAGGAGGAAGGCGCCCGCATGCAGACGCTTCTCGAACGGTTGCCCTCGGGTGTGCTCTTGATCTCCAAAGAGGCCCGTGAGCGCCCTCGGATCAGCATCATTAACCGTCAGGCTGCCAAACTCCTGCGCCGGATGGGAGTGCCCGAGGCCCAACTGGATAATCCGGAGGAGGTCATACGCCGCCTGGCCGGACGGGCGAGCGAGGAAATCATCGACTGCATCCATGTCTATGGCCCCAATGGCGAACTGGTACCAGCCGAGGAGCGGCCCCTGGCGCGCGCCCTCTTCCGAGGTGAGGCCAGCGAGAGCGAGCTGCACCTGAGCCAGCCCGATGGCAGCATCCTCTTTCTGCTGGCCAGCGCGGCCCCTCTGCGAGCCTCCGATGGGACCATCAGCGGGGCGATCCTGGTCTGGCACGATATTACGCGCATGAAGGAGCTGGAGCGCGAGCGCGAGGATTTCTTTACCACGATGGCCCACGAGCTGAAAACGCCGCTGGCCAATATCCGCGCTCACCTGAGTGTCCTCCAGGCCGACGACCTGCGCTGGTCAGTGGAAGAGCAGCGCGACTTTCTGCGTACCGCAGATGAGCAGGTTGAGCGCCTCGTCAGCATGGTGAATCAGTTCCTGGATGCCGCCCGGGTAGAGGCTGGCGCCCTGCGCCTGGAGCTGGAGCCGGTGCTGCTCTCTGAGCTGGTCGAGGATTTGCAGGAGCGCCTGGAGGCCCTGATCGCCAGCTCGCACCGCAGTCTGGAAGTGCGGGTCTCTCCTCAGTTGCCCACTGTTCTGGCAGACTATGAGATGATTATCCGCGTCCTGACGAACCTGCTCAGCAATGCCTTTTACCATGCGCCAGAAGGTGATACTGTCCTGCTGGAGGCTGAGCAGGTCAGCCTCCGCGAGGTGGAGATCCGCGTCACCGACCACGGTCCCGGCCTGACGCCTGAGCAACAGGAAGAGCTGTTCACTCGCTTCAGTACCTTTGCCGCCAGTCGTCGCCCGGCGGCAGACCGCCCGGGTCAACCGATCCGCGATCGGCGCCGGGATAGCGCCCGTTGGAGTCCCGGCACGGGCCTGGGCCTCTACATTAGCCGCGGTATTATCGAAGCTCACCAGAGCACCTTAACGCTCCATAGCAGCCCTGGTCAGGGGACAACCTTTGCCTTCCGCCTGAGCATCGCCGGCGAGCCAACAGTCGCCCAGCCGCTGCTGCCCGCCTCAGCCCCGCGCGGCAATACCACCGGCTCCAGGGAGGGTGCGCATGATGTCAGCTTCTGAGCGCGAGAAAAAACCGTGCATTCTTTGTGTAGAAGATGATCCACAGATGAGTGCTTTTCTGCGCGCGCAATTGAAGGCGCGTGGTTTCCAGGTGCAAACAGCCCGCGACGGGGCCCAGGGCATCGAGCTGGCAGCGCTGGTGCAGCCGCAACTGGTGCTGCTCGATTTATCCTTGCCGACACTGGACGGCCTGGCTTTCCTGCGCCGCCTGCGTGAGTGGAGCAACGCCCCCGTGATTGTGCTTTCAGCTCACGACGAGGAACCGGTCAAAATTAAGGCTCTCGATCAGGGCGCCGATGACTATCTGACCAAGCCCTTCAGTATCAACGAGCTACTGGCGCGTGTGCGCGTGGCTTTGCGCCGAGCTGCTGAGACGGAGCGACTGCTGAGCAGTCTGGGACAGGGAGGAAGCAGCCCCAGCACGCCCGTCTATCGCTGCGGCGGGCCTGGAGGGCTGGAGGTAGATTTCGCTCGCCGCAAGGTACGCTCTGGTGGCAGGGAGGTGCATCTGACCCCAACCGAGTACGATCTGCTCTATGAGCTGACGCGCAACGCTGGCAAGGTGCTTACGCACCGCGAGCTGCTTCAGCGCGTCTGGGGGGCCGATTATATTGGAGAGACGACCTATCTGCGCACCTTTATCCGCCACCTGCGCCGTAAACTGGAGCCCGATCCTGCCCACCCACGCTTCTTACATAATGAGCCAGGCGTCGGCTACTTCGTTCCTCCGCCGGATGCCCCCCTGCTCGGCAATTTGTCATAGGCAGGAGGATCTCTTTAGAGCAATTGGCTCACAAAGATCAACCTTCACAGGATTTTCACAGCCAGCCTCGCCGTGTTCACACATTTGTCACTCGCGGTAATGTATACTCTGTAGCAGAGAAGCTGACAGTGACTGCCTGTTCTCTAGGACGGGAAGAAAGGAGCGTCTGCTTGAGCGCCCACAGGCAGGTTTCTTTGAAGACCGGACGAGGCGCTCAATGCCTGGATGAAGAAGATCACTATCAGTGGCCTAAGTCTTATGCCAAGCAGGCTCTTCAGAGACGGGTTGGGTCGCAGGTAGGCCTGTTGACCCCGCTCTGGTGGAGTTGATCACCCGCCCGCTTGCCAGTGAAGAAGGAGGACCACATGCAGGACCGCAAAGATGATCGTGAAATACTGCGCCGCGGCGGCTTTGATGAGGTAGAGATGCGCCGTCTGGCCAGGCTCCGTGAGGAGTACGCCGAGAGGGAACAGCAACAGGCTCTTGCAGAACATCGCCGCCTGGAGTTTGTCCGCTGGCTTGTTGCAAGGGGGAAGTTGAGCGATCAAATTGCGTGAGGCGAGGCGGCCCCGATCACTCTCAGAGAGAGAGGCCCGCGCCAGAGGAGATCGGGCAGAGAGTCGGAAGAGTCTGCTGTAGTCAAGAGGATTGGCCAGGCCAGGCAAGATCAGGCATTCGTCTCATCCTCTTCGGTGCCATGGACCTTACAGCCGAGGGCAGCCCCGGCCTTGCTTACCAGCAGGGCAGGTCAATGCTGCCCTCTTTCATTGGTCTGCCGTCAATGCTGGCCGTGATTCTCTCCAGTGATTCTCTCCAGTGGTTCTCTCCAGTGGTTCTCCCCAGAAGAACCTTCTTCCTCTGCTCTCTTACTTCCTGCTGCGATCCCTACCTCACCCGTCCGTTCGTCTCCCTGCGCCATCGGAGTTGTGCTTCCCTTGTCGGATGGGAGGCTGCTGCTGCTCAGCGTTGGACTCCAGAGGAGGAGCCGAATGACGCGCGAGAGCGAGGATACGCTGGATGACCTCCGGTGGGGGATCAAGACGCGGCAGGTGCTCTATGAACAGACGGTCTAGCTCATCAAACTCTTCTTGCGGCTCTTCCCCTTCCCGCTCTCCTGTGGCTGGTTGAGGCGCTCGCTCGCGCTGCTCCCGCATAAGCAAATTCCCCCGGATGTTGTTCCTTAGCTCGCTCGTGCTCTGCTATGTACAACGAACGACATCCAGGGGAAGTTTCACAAGGCAGGGCTTGCCCGTCGCCTGTGGGCCGTGAGGAGGAGCGCTGAGCTTAGGCCCGGGTGGCAGTGACCTTGCCTGTGTACTCGCGCAGGGCCGTTCGCAGGAGGGGCTTGGCGCGCTGGAAGTAGGTCTTAGCCGTCGCCTCGGGCATCTGCAGCGTCTGGCCAATTTCGGCGAAGCTGAGCTGAGCCAGGTAGCGCAGAAGCACCACAGCCCGGAAGCGTGGCGGCAACGTCTGAATGGCTTCGCCCAGGAGGCGCTGGAGATCGTGATGCTCAGCCAGCTCCTCTGGCAGCGGGCTACCATCGGGCAGCGCGTCCAGCGGAGATAGCTCGTCTTCGTCAGCGTTCCCTTCCAGCTCAGAGAAGTGGACCGCACGCTTGCGTCTCAGTTCATCAAGACAGCGATTGCGTGCCACCTGGAAGAGCCAGGCTTTCAGCGGCTCACCGGTGCGCAGCTTCGGAAGCGAGATGTAGAGTTGCAAGAAAACCTGTTGCAGAATATCGCACGCCTGATCATAGTCGCCGAGAAAGTGGTAGATAAAGCTAAACAGCGGCGTCTGATAGCGCTTTAAGAGCATCTCAAAGGCCTGCTCATCGCCGGCCAGAGCTTTTTGTGCCAGAATACCATCTATATTGACCGCAGGGCGTTCTTGCTTTGTCATCGTTTCGTTTCCTCGTTGCTCTTCGTCCATTTTCCTTCTTGCTAAACAGAAGAGTACTGTTTTTCCGAGCGGATTACAAGGCATTCTGGTCCAGATAAGCTCTGCAGTAACGGGCTCTAAGCAGAAACTAAACCAGGGGGCGCCATTCTTAGGGCTTTTTAAGCTTTGCATGCAGGCCGTTAGTGGCCTGCATGCTCTTGCGAGCTAGATGTTGGAACGAGACTGGGCGCCGTCGACAGGAATGCAGGCGCCGCTGACCAGCGAGGCCGCAGAGGAGGCCAGGAAGACCACCACCGCCGCCACCTCCTCAGGTGTACCGAAGCGGCCTAGCGGCAGCTCGCTTTTCACGAAGGCTTCGATGCTCTCAGGATCGGCCTGGCGCCGGCGGTCCCAGGAGCTGCCGGGGAAGAGCAAGGAGCCGGGCGCGACGCTGTTCACCAGGATATTGTTGGGAGCAAACTGGCGGGCCAGCGACTTGGTGAGGCTGATGGAGGCAGCTTTGAGGGCATTGTAAGCGGGCCGCCCGCCCGATTCGCGCCCGAAAATGGAGGAGATGGCAATGATGCGTCCCCCTCCCTGGCGGCTCATAATGGGGGCCACGAGGCGGGCAAAGTGACTGAGCGCCAGGACATTGAGGGCCAGGGCGTCGTGCCAGTCTTCATCACTGGTATCAAAGATGGTCTGGCCGCGGGCACCACCGGCGTTATGGACCAGGATGTCTATGCGCCCATAGCGATCCATGACGTCCTGTACACTACGCTCGATGTTCTGAGGGATCATGAGGTCAGCAGCGATCGTCAAGATTTCCATACCGGCGCCGCGCAGCTCTTCAGCGGTTTCTTC
Organism: Thermogemmatispora sp.; assembly: GCF_019683635.1. Lineage (GTDB taxonomy): Bacteria > Chloroflexota > Ktedonobacteria > Ktedonobacterales > Ktedonobacteraceae > Thermogemmatispora. The sequence goes on from NZ_JADGIA010000039.1 coordinate 24,123, forward strand.
CAGTGCCTTGCGCCCCCGGGCGATGATGGCCAGCCGACAGCCTTCAGCGCCCAGGGCGCGGGCAATGGCTTTGCCTACCCCACGACTGGCTCCCGTCACGATGGCGACTTTCCCTTCTAGTCCCAGATCCATAGACAGGCTCCACGAAGGATTAGTAAGTGAGCCAGGAGCTACCTGGCTGTTGCTTCTCTCTGAGAGAGAAGGCGGTGTGGACGAGCAGGCGAGTACGGCACGGCCTCGTCTCCAGGCCGAGAGAGCCTCTTCCGCTGAGAGGAGAGCCATGCCGCCCTCGCCGTCCCTCATTGCTCAGCTCAGCTCAGAAACGGGGTAGCTGGGGAGTACTCAGGACCCGGCTAAAGAATTGGCTGACAATGCGCTGGTCGGCCCGGCTGCCGACGCGCACAAGCAAGACATTGGCCGGGTCCATCGCGATATTCGGCTCGTTGGTAGGATACTCCTTAAAGCCCTGAGAGCCAAAGAGCTTGATGAGCATCTCCCGATAGCGGTAGATCGACAAGCCGGTGCCCTCGATATCCCAGTGCCAGGAGAGGCCAACGGCAAAGAAGATCAGGTCCTCACGAGCCTCCAGATCGAGCGCAAAGGCCAGTAGATTGCGCGCGATGCCCAGGCCGCGCCAGTCACGGCTGACCTCGATGGCCACCTCATAGACCTGCTCCAGCCCCTCCCACCAGGCATCACCGGGGGCCAGCGTCACCTCGCCGACGATCTCGCCCCCCGAGGTATGGGCGAGTGCCAGGGCGCAGTCGGCCCGCCGCGCAATCTCCAGCAGTAGGCGGTGCTCGCGCTCGGGTAGGCGTGTGAAGGAACAGAGGCCATTAGAGGGGCGCAAGCGCTCGACAAGCGAGGGAGGACAAAAGTCGCGCAGGAGTACAGGGCCGCGCGGCGTCGGCAAGGTCCGGCTGCGCGAGGGAGTATCAGCGCCGCGCAGGTGAAGCAGATCAAAGAGGCCCGTCAGCGGCGAGCGCTGGCGCAGCGGGGGGAAAGCCGGTCGCACTGCGGGCGGCACCGCCAAATGGCGCACGAGAGAGGCCGTATGGCGGTTGGCCCGCGTGATCTCCTGGAGGCGCGGCACCGGCGGGAAGTGATCTGGCTGGTCTTCAAAGGTCGTGGGGAAAGCGCTCTCCTGCTGTGGTTTGCCCATCACCTCCCAGCTCTCACGTTCGCGCTCGCGCATCGCCTCCCACGAGGGGCGCCAGCGTTCGACCCAGCTTGTCGGGAGTTGCTCGGGCAGTGACTGACCAGACATTTCCGCCCAGACGAGGGCCCAGGCCCGCGGCACAACCCGATAGGGATCATAGCCACCTCCGCCAACAGCGACCCAGCGCCCGCCACAGTAGCGGTGGGCCAGTTCGTGCACCAGGCGCACCTGGGCCTGCAAGGCGCGTGTAGTCAAGGCCAGGTGGGTCAGCGGGTCCCAGGCATGGGTATCGCAGCCGTGGTTGCTGATAATCACGTCTGGGGCAAAAGAGAGGGCTAAAGGCGGCAGCAGGTTCTCTATGATCTCAATATAGGAGTCATCCTGTGTAAAAGGCTCCAGGGGCACATTGACTGAATAGCCACGCCCCAGCCCATTCCCCAGTTCCAGGACATCGCCGGTGCCGGGGAAGAGGTAGCGACCCGTTTCGTGGAGAGAGACCGTCAAGACACGCGGTTCATCATAAAAGGCGCGCTGTACTCCATCGCCATGATGGGCGTCGAAATCGATATAGAGGACTTTGGCCTCGCTGGCGCGCAGCACATGGGCGATGGCCACAGCCGCATCATTATAGATGCAGAAGCCCGAGGCGCGACTGGCCCAGGCATGGTGCAGGCCGCCGCCCGGATGGAAGACATGCACAGGCCGCTCCTGGGGGGAGGTGAACTGACCGCCCTCGGGCAGGCCGAGCACAGCGCTCATAGCGACCAGCGTCCCGCCGGCAATCATTGCTGAGACCTCATGCATCTCAGGCATAATCGGCGTGTCGCCATCGCCGAAGCCATAGCGGAAAGCCAGCTGCTCCAGGTCCTGTCGTTGCTGAGGGGGAAGGGCAGGTAGCCTGGCAGCGGAGGCCCCGAGCTGCTGGACGGCTGCCAGGTAGTCGTCGCTATGGATCAGCCGCAGTTCATCGAGGGAGGCGGGGCGAATCGACAGATGCAGCTGGGGATCACCCTGGCGCCAGAGCTGACAGGCTTCCAGCAGGTCCAGCAAGGACCGCATGCGGTCCGCCTGCAGGGGATGATCGGCCCCAAAATCGTAGTGGAGTTCCAGCGGGTCAAAAGCCAGGCAAACGCGGGGGTGGGAAGCGAGATCAGGCATTGTCATGGCTGCGCTCCTCTAGAGCAAGATCGGGAAACGTGTACTCGATGCCCTCGTCCTGCAGGCGCATCAAGAGAGGGGCCGGATTAATAGTGCCCAGGCGAACGGTCGCTGTGTGTGGCTGGCCGTTTCTGGGCGGAACCACGACCAGGCTACGGACCTGCACGTGCAGCTCGGCGGCCAGGAGCAAAAGGCGGGCCAGCGGGGTTGGATTGCCAGCAGTGAAGGGGATTAGGAGCTGCATCCCTGGCTCGAAGGCTCCCAGAGCACGGGCGAGCGCGATGAGAAGATCGCTCCGCGTCAACAGGCCCACCAGGAGCGCGCGTGTTCGCTGCTCATGCTGCTCGTACTCCACGACCGGCAAACCGTTGAGGCCGCGTTCGACCAGTAGCTGGGCGGCGGCGGCGACGCTGGTCGTGGGGGTCACGCAAACGGGACTGCGATCCATGACCTCCTGCACATGCCGCTCCTGCCAGGGCTGCTGACCCGAGGTGGCGACAGCCAGGTCGATGTCCTGGGAGGTCAGCAGCCCCTCCAGATAGAGAGGCTTCACCGCTCCCGTGAAGCCGAAGATGGCAGGCTCGCCCTGAACCACTGGCAGATGATGGAACTGAAACTGGCGCAGTAGCGTGGCAGCATGCCCGAGGGTATCGTCGGGGGTCACTGTGATCAGCTTTCTGGTCATGACGTCTTTGACAAGCATGGCGGGCCCTCCTCCTTTGCCGAGCCGCACCGGCGGCGTTCGTCACTGCGGGAAACTGATAGAACGACCTTCAGCCGTCTTTATGATAGCATATGGCCACGGAGAGCGCGCCATATCCCTGCCTCACAGCCTTCCGCTTCGCTGGCCTCCCTGGGGAACTAGCCTATCTGGGGGAGAGAGCACCGGATGTTGCCCCTGCTCCGTCCCCATCTGTAGTATCCTGTTCACGAGGAGGCAAACCGTTCCTCCAGGACACTCCTTACCGGTCGATCGCTGTTAGCCGTTTCTGGGAAAGAGAGCAGGGGTTTTTTTTGAGGAGAACGTGGATCAGCATGATGACTCCGACAAGACGCACTAACCGGGGGGAGGCGCTCAGCAAGATTCCTACCAGGCCCCTGCAGGGGACCCTACCAGGCCCTGCTTCGCGCGGCTCCAGGAAGACCTCTGTCTTAATGGGGCTTTTCTTTGGGCTACTCCTACTGCCGGTGCTGCTCGCAGGAACAACGCTGGCCTGGCAACTGGTGGCTCGCCAGCAGCGGCCCTCGGCGCTGCTCAATGAGGAGCGCCTGGGAGAACGAGCGGAGCCAATTCCACCTTTCGACCCTAATCAGGGGGCGATTCTCCCCCGCTACCGGGTGGTGGCCTTCTACGGTATTCCTGGTGCGCCAGCGACCGGGCCAGCCTACCAGCTCAGCACTCAGATGCTGGCCCGCCTGCAAGCCCAAGGAGCGGTTTATGCCCAACTCGATCCTACGCACCCCGTGAAGCTAGCCATTGATCTGGTGGCCAGCGTGCCCGATCGCTATCCCGGTCCCGAGCAGACCTACAGCCATCATCTGGACCCAACAACCATCGAGACATACATCCGCTTCTGCCAGCAGCACGATCTGCTGCTGTTTTTAGACCTGAGCTTCGGCCAGGCTCCCGTGATGCAGGAGTTGCGTTTCTTTCTGCCCTATCTGGAACACTACAGCTTCGTAGAACTGGCGATTGATCCCGAGTGGATGTTTCCGCGCCACAACGGTATTCCAGGCGTCAACCTCAGTAACGTGCGCGCTTCCGATCTGAACCCGGTCATTGAGACACTGGCAGCTCTACCGATGCAGTACCATGTGCCGCGCAAGATCCTGGTGATCCACCAGTATCGCGGCGATGGAGATGGTCTGAAGAATCCGTATGACGCTGCGATGGCCGAATTTGCCGATAAGCGTAATTTACTCTACGATCCACGCGTCGACGTAGTGATCCATGTAGATAGCGTCGGCGGCTATCGTGGCGATCAGCAAGATAAGATTCGTCAATACAGGATGTGGGTAGAGGAGGATATGCAGAAGTACCATAATTTCCGTTATGGTGGCTTCAAGCTCTTCTACCACATCGAGGCGCGTACTCTGATGACTCCTGCCCAGGTGCTCGCATTGCAGCCACCACCAATGGTGATTTCCTACGGGAATTAGCCTCGTCGCGCCCCGGAGCCTGCAGGGTACCAGTCTGGCCCCGGGACCCTGGTGCTCGCTTATCTGCTCCCCTGGGCCGGCTCGTTGGCTCGCGCGACCTTGTCACGCGTTGGAGGCTATCCCTATCCTTGGGAGTTGAATACCTGCGCAGCACACAAGGCCAGTGTTGTGTGGACTCTCCTGCTTGGCGAATCAAGAGCTATCCTGGCTGAGTCAAGCCAGCCCCCTTTGCGGCTGATCCGCATGATACTCTTCATTGCAGGGCCGCAACAGCGACTATACCAGGAAGGCAGCTCCCCATCGATCCCAGAGCGGTCCTGAAGGTGTTTGGGCCTCCACTCCACTGCCAGTCCTCGACCTGTATCTGGATAGCTGTAACCTGCAAGCGTACGACTTAAGCGGATACCACGGTAGCCGGGCCGCCACCGCTCACCCGGCATTCCATCCCTGCTCTACTCTATTACGCTGGAGGGTCAATGATGCGACGGTTTCGCTCGATGACAATGAGGCTTTGTTTGCTGATCCTGGCAGCTGGAATCGTGTTGGCTTCCTGCGGTAGCAGCACCTCGAACACAGGGACAAGTAGTACGACCAGCAATACCGGTGGATCGATGAACGAGACGCCGACGACGGCAAGCATGCCGGGCAGCGTGGTTGTAAAGATAGCCACGATCTCACTCAACGGTCAGTCTACAGCGATTCTGACGGATACGCATGGCAAGACGCTCTACTACTTCACCTCGGATACGCCAACACAGTCGGCCTGTACGGGTGGCTGTGCCAGTACCTGGCCTCCCCTGCTGTTCCAGGGGAGTGGTTCTCCTCAGAGCGCATCTTCTCTGCCTGGCAAGTTAAGCGTAGCCCAGGACGTCCACGGTCAGCAGGTGGCCTACAATGGGCACCTGCTCTATACGTACGCCGGTGATACAGCGCCGGGGCAGGCGCATGGCAATGGCATTGGAGGACGCTGGTTCGTGGCCACGCCTTCCCTATCGGTGTTAGCAACTCCCACGCCCAGCGGTAGCCAATATAAATACTAGGCGGTGGCAGCTGCTAGACAAGCGGTGGCCCGAGAGGATAGAGTGAAATGTGATGGACTGAGCGAGGCCAGCCCATGAGCCTCGTCGATTGTCTGTACTCATGCGCAGAAGGAAGAAGGAGACGAGTAACAATGTCTGAGCACACCGAGACCACCGCGACAAGTAACCCTGGCGAAGGCAGGCCGCTGCTGGTAGAGCGACAGGGAGCGGTTTTGATTGTGACGCTGAATCGCCCAGAGAGTCGGAACGCCATCACGATAGAGCTAGCGAGCGCCTTGCTAGAGACGTTCCGCAGCTTTGACAGCGATTCGGGGCTGGCCGTGGCGGTTCTGACAGGGGCCGGTGGCAGCTTTTGCTCCGGCTTCGATCTGAAGGAACTGGCAGCCGGGCATGCTCCCGGGCTTGATAGTGAGGATGCCGGCCCACTCGGCCCGACGCGTCTGCTCTTGCAGAAGCCAGTGATTGCGGCTATTGAGGGCTATGCTGTGGCGGGCGGCCTGGAGCTGGCGCTCTGGTGCGACCTGCGCGTGGCCGCAGAGGATGCTATCCTGGGGGTCTACAATCGTCGCTGGGGCGTGCCTCTCATCGATGGGGGAACAGTGCGCCTGCCTCGCCTGATTGGCCAGAGCCACGCGCTTGATCTGATCCTGACCGGACGCGGCGTCTCGGGTGAGGAGGCCTGGCGCATGGGCTTGGTCAACCGCCTGACGCCTCACGGAGAGGCTCTGCCTACAGCCCTGGCCCTGGCCAGCAACCTGGCACGCTTTCCTCAGCAATGCCTGCGCTCTGACCGGCTCTCTCTCTATGAGCAATGGTCTCTTCCTCTGCCAGAGGCCCTGCGCCTTGAGGCCAGCTACGGTCTCAGGACGCTCCAGTCGACAGAGGCTCAGGCCGGGGCCAGGCGCTTCGTTGAGGGGCATGGCCGCCACGGACGCTACGATGATCTGTGAGGCCCTTGAGGCGGGCCCGCTCGCGTCCCCACACGGACCTCTGCTTTCGCTGAGCAGAGAGAGCAGGTTAGGCTCCCCTTTCACTCCCTCCTGCTCCTCTGCCCCCTTCTCTCCCCCCTCCCTTGACAAAGGGCGCTCCATACAGGTATATATGTATCCGTAACCGTTTACGTAATCGTTTACGGTACCGCTTGCGGCACGCAAGCGAGGGGAACTCGCCCTCGCACTCTGCCGAAATCAGGGATGGTTTCGCAGAGCGGGGAGCGCAGGAATAGTAGCACAAGGAAAGGAAAGCAAGGAAAGCTATGGCATCACAGGTACCCAGGCGCCAGCGTCTGCGGGGACGCAAGCAGCTGCTGGCGTTGCTGGCGCTGCCCGTCCTGCTGCTGACGGGGTTCTTTGGCAGTCAGGCGCGGGTGCACGCCGCCAGCTACTGCCAGGTCAGCTACAGCGTCGTCAGCCAGTGGCCTGGCGGCTTCAGCGTCAACCTGGTGCTGCAGAACA
>NZ_JADGIA010000229.1 GCF_019683635.1 Thermogemmatispora sp.
GTCGCAGTGATCTTTCCTGCACATAGAATGGATGGTAAGAGGAGTCTATCATAAATTATGACGATTAAAAAACAGGCGGCCCGGAAAGAGGGACCATTTGGGGGATGAGCAAGCAGTCCGCGTTCCCATAAGGAAGCGGGCCGGTCACAGGCGACTGACCAGGCTGGCTCGCGCGGCTTTCAGGAAGAGCAAAATAGCGGACGAGTGACACAAAAGTACTGCCTGAAAACAAGAGCTTGGGCAGACAGCAAGTGAAAACATTACTATATTATATGATTCATCGTCTTGCACTCATTCTCTTTACCGTTATCCATTGTGGGCTTAGAGGGAGTAGAGCAGAGTGGTGGCAGTCAAAACCCTGAAGGATGGCAGGGAGAGCAGAGAGATTCTGCTAGCCTTTGCCCGGAGCATAAAGGAGCGCGATCTCGTGACCTACGAGCACTCGCGCCGGGTTGCTGTCTACGCCTATCGATTGGCGAGCAAGCTGGGGTGGGAGCACGGTCAGGCCCGTGATCTGGCCCTGGCGGCTTTGGTTCATGATCTGGGAAAGACCTGGATCGCCAACGAGATTTTGCACAAGTCCGCCGCCCTCTCCGCTGAGGAACGGCGTAAGATGCAGCGCCATCCGGTCATCGGGGCCCGCATCTTAATCGGGTGCGATGTGGACCCGTTTTATGTTGAAACTGTCTTGTACCACCACGAGCGCTGGGACGGCCAGGGCTATCCATCAGGATTGCGCGGCGAGGCTATTCCCCTGAGTGCGCGCATTCTGACGGTGGCCGACGTCTACGATGTCTTGACCTCGCAGCGCCCCTACAAAGAACCGTATTCGTCGGAGATGGCGCGCGAGCGCATTGGGCGCGATGCCGGTACCAGCTTCGACCCAACGGTGGCCGCAGCTTTTGTGGAGCTGCTGGACACTACTCCGGATTTCCTTCTTCCCTGTCAGCCAGCAGACCTGGATCAGCTAGCTGAGATCGCCTTGTTACAGTTGCCCTGATTCCCTGCCGCTTCATTCGGTTACTTCTGGCGGTTGGAGCCGGGGAAGGAGCCGGGTGGCGGGGAAAGGGCCAGGCAGGTCGACAGTTTCATTGGCCAGTGAGCCAGTGGACCACTAGCTCACTGGCCAGTGGTCCGCTGGCAGGCTCTCCACTCAGCTTTGGGTAAGGATCTGCAGGTCAAAGATCGGTCCTTCGTGGCAGATGAGGCGCGGGCCACGACTGGTCTCCAGAGCACAGGCCAGACAGGTACCAGTGCCGCAGACAAGGGGTTGGAGCACAGCAAGCTGGGCGAAGCCTGGGCGGCGCAGGCGTTCGAAGCGTCGATGGAGCTGCAGCGCCGTTTCACGTGAAACGCCCAGGCAGATAGCATCAGCCCAGCCGAGATAGTCCCCCAGCACCGTCAAGAGTGTTCCCTGCTGACCTCCACTGCCATCGCTCGTCACCAGATGGTACTCGACTTCTTCCGGCAACAGTGCAGCCGGGTAGCCTTCTGACTGCTGCGTTACTTCTTGAACAAGGGTCACTGCCAGCCCCCGCTCGCTGGCGCGCTGAGCCAGCAGCGCCAGTGCTACAACACCGAAGCCCTCAGCGACCAGCAGCAGCGTGCTCAGGTGGGACGGGAGCCGCCAGCCCTGGCCTAATGGGCCTAGCAGGTCCAGCTTCTCCCCCGCAGAGCGCCTCGCCAGCCAGGTTGTACCACGCCCACGCACCTGGAGCAGAATACGACAGCGCTCGCCCTCGATGCTGTGCACAAAGAAAGGTCGGCGCAGCAGAGGATCAAACGACCCCTCCTCAGCACAGCGTACCATGCAGTACTGGCCCGGACGCACCGCCTGAGCCAGCGCCGGCGCCTCTAGCTCTAGCAAGTGCAGGCCCTGCCGCACGGTCCGGTTTTCTGCCAGTGTCGCCCGGTAAAGACGCATACCCGCTGTGCTCCTCCTGCTCATCAGACTTTGCTTGCCTAATCTGCGGCAATGAGGCCGAGAAAGTTACGGGTACGCTCGTTCTGCGGATCATCGAAGATCTGCTCAGGTGGGCCTTCCTCAACAATTACCCCGTGATCCATAAAGATCACGTGATCAGCTACATCGCGAGCAAAGCCCATCTCGTGGGTCACGACCACCATTGTCATGCCTTCCTCCGCCAGCTGGCGCATAACCTTCAGCACTTCACCCACCAGCTCGGGATCGAGGGCCGAGGTCGCCTCGTCGAAGAGCATCAGCTTGGGTCGCATGGCCAAAGCCCGCGCAATGGCTACTCGCTGCTGCTGACCTCCCGAGAGCTTATGAGGATAGACGTGGGCTTTCTCTTCCAGGCCGACCTTGCGCAGCAACTCCATTGCCTGAGCAATCGCCTCGTCGCGCGGTATGCCCAGTACATGAACGGGAGCTTCGATAATGTTCTCCAGGGCTGTCATGTGGGCAAAGAGATTGAAGCGCTGGAAGACAAAGCCGATCTGAGCGCGCATCTTCGCAATCTCAGCTTCCCTGGCCTCGACCAGTTGTCCCTTAACCAGACGGTAGCCGACAAGCTGCCCATCCACATAGATGTAGCCACTGTCGATCTTCTCAAGATGATTAATACAGCGCAGCAAGGTTGTTTTGCCGGAGCCGCTGGGGCCGATGATCACCACAACCTGCCCACGCTTCACCGTCATACTGACATTGTTGAGGACGAGCAGGTCGCCGAAGCGCTTCACGGCCTGCTCGACACGAACCATCTCCGTGTTCTCGGTGGCTTGAGGCACGGCGGATGGAAGAGGTGGCTCTTGCTCCTGATAGCCATTATAGCTTTGCTGCTGCGTCACTGGTAGCGCCTCCTTTCAAGCACACACGCCTTAGCGCGCTCCTCCATGTCCACCAGCGATCAACTCGCCAGACTCCAGCGGTGGATTGCCAAATCCCAGGACCCGCTGGGCCCAGCTCTTCTGTCCTGGACGCCGACCTGGCCGTCCGCCCTTGGCCGCGTACTCGGGGTCCAGCCGACGCTCGATCCAGCGCTGGAAGTAGTCCCACAAGGTAGTCAGCAGCAGGTAGTAGAGGGTAGCCACGATCAGCAGCTCAAAAATCGAGAAGCTTGGCGCCCCAAGGATCTCGGCGGTACCAGTCAGCTCTTCCAGCCCAATGACTGAAGCGATCGAGGTGGTCTTGAGCATATTGTTGAATTCGTTGCCGAGCGGAGGGATAATGACCCGCGCTGCCTGGGGCAGAATAATGCGGCGCATAGCCAGCCAGTAGCGCATGCCCAGAGCACGCGCCGCCTCCATCTGCCCTGGATCGACCGAGCTGATGCCCGCCCGGATGATCTCCGACATGTAGGCTGCCTCGTTTAAAGAGAAGGCAATCAATATGCAGGTGATCTGACTGAAGAGCAGGCCGGGGACCAGCTTGGGCAACCCATCCCAGAGCAAGAGCACCTGGACGAGCAGCGGGCTGCCGCGGAAGAACCAGACATAAACTTGTACGGGGAAGGAGAGCCACTTGAAGCGCGACATGCGCATGAGCGCCAGAAACAGACCGAGGACCACGCCGGCAAGCTGGGCAACGACAGAGAGCCAGAGCGTGGTCCAGGCAGCCTGGAGAAAAAAGGGCGAAACAATGAATTTCCAGACGGCATCCCAATCGAACATGGCGGGGATCTCCTTGGGTCGTTAGATCCGGCAGGCAAGAGGCTAGCCAGCACTGGACGCAGAGCGAGCCGAGCCAACTGAGCACGCCTTCCTACCTCTGGCAGCTGAGTCATCCTTTCTGGTCTGCTTGGACCAGATGGCTTCCTCACTTATGATAGTGTACTGCAGAAGTGGGGAGTCCATGCCACCCCTTTTCCTACTCAGGGAGGCGGTAGAGAAGCAGCCAGCTGCGGTAGCGGCGGCCCCGCCTCAGTCGGCTGCAAGCTCACTCTGCCCGAGCCATCAGCCTCCATAGGAGCGGGCAAATCAAACGCCTGGTGCGACGAAGGAGGCTGAGGTAACATGCGCGAAGAGCCTGCCAGTGAGGCTAGAGGAGGATACGCTGCTCCCTCAGAGCAATGGCGCCGCTGATCAGCCCCCATTTGTCGATGAGCTGCTTGTAGGTTCCATCGCTGCGCATGGCGTCAAAGGCACTCTTGACAGCATTGTAGAGAGCCGTATCCCCTTTGCGGAACATAATCCCCTCGGGGGCAGCATTGACCACCGAGCCGCCCACCTCAAACTTGCCTGGATTCTGCTTTAAATAATAGTCGGTCACTGGCGAATCCTGATAGGTGGCTACCACGCGATGGTTGGCCAGCAACTGGACGACTTCCGTCTGATCCTTGAGCACCGTCAGATGGATGGGAGGCTTGCCGGCCTTGGTGCAGTTCTCCGAGGCCGTCTGCAGATCAGTCTGCTCAACTGTACCAGTCTGAACGCCAACATTTTGGCCACAGAGTTGATCAACGCTCGTGATATGCAGTGGATTGCCTTGCTCGACCAGGAGCGACTCGCCGGCATTAAAGTAGGGGATGAAGTCAAACTTCTTCTGACGATCGGGGTTGATCGTGACTGCCGAGATCACGAGGTCGAAGCGCCGGGCCGAGAGGTCGTCAAAGATGGTGTCGAAGCCATCAGTGACCACGCGAACCTGCAGCCCCAGGCGCTTGGCGATCTCCGTGATGAGATCGATATCGAAGCCCTTGGGCTGGTTAGTGGCTGGATCAATGAACTCCTGAGGTGGATAGGTTGTATCGCTACCGACCGTGAGGACGCCCGGTGTAATGAGGCCGTATTTGTTGCTCGCATTGCCCCCGCCGCTCGCGGGCGCTGATGAACCACCGCAGGCGGCCAGGGCCAGGGCAAAGATGAGCACAATGCCCAGCAAGATCCCACTTCGTAGCACTCGCCGGCTTCCTGCCCTGCGGACTGGAGAGGATACCATGCAGACACCTCCTCTGGTTAACAGAACGACATGGGGTGCAAAGGATATGCGCAGTGTAGCATAGCTCGACTGTTATTGACAAGCTCCCGGTTTGATCGCAGACCTGGACGCCCGTCGACATAATACAAGGTAGGAAGGAGGCCAAGACCGTTGCGCAGAACAAAGGTCAAAGCCCACCTCGGGAAGATGAGCAGCCTGTGCTCGCTCGGGGCTTGACACTGGCACTCTCTGCATTGTTATATACGCCCCGCCTGGGAGGATTGTCACCCGAGGCTCATTTGTGCAACGCCAGAAGAACAATCCTTTTACATTGTAGAAAGGACCGTGTGAAAAACGCTGCTTCCTGGCACTTATTATGCTACACTAAATAAGGGGTGCTGTGAGGCACAACGTACAGGCAGAGCATGACGTCCAGCGGGGAGAGCCGCCTATCATTGAAGAGGGCCTGGAGGGTCCACGATGCCCATCACATTTGATCGCCATATCTGTTGTGACCTGAACGAGACCATTTCGCGCGAGTGGCTGATCACGAACGGGCTGGGAGGTTATGCCGCCGGCACTGTCGCTGGCGTGCTGACGCGCATGCAGCATGGTCTGCTGGTTGTCCCAATTGAGCAGAAGGCTCCTCCCCAGCTATTGCTGGCTAAGATCGATGAGGAGGCCGTCTTTGATCAACGCACCTACTATCTTGGGACAAACGAGTACCGTGATGGCACGCTCAGCCCCGCCGGCTTTGTTCATCTGGAGGCCTTTCGCTTAGAGGAAGGTTTTCCCGTCTTTCTCTATCGCATTGGCGGCCTCGATGGGGTGATGTTAGAGAAACGAATCTGGATGATTCCAGGCCAGCATACGACCTGCATCCAGTATCGCCTTTCGCGCAATCATGAGCAGCGCGGCCTCGGGCCGGAGAGCGAGCGCGCGCGTGTGGCAACCTCAGCCTCGGGTTCGACCAGCCCTCCTGCCTATCAGCGCACATATCTTCGCTATCGTGCTTTGGATCAGCATATTTTGGAACTGACCCTGCTGCCATTCTCTGCCTACCGTCCTTTCGACTGCCCCCAAACCGGTCACAACGACTGGCACTTTCAAGTAGAAGTACACCATAGCAGTGAGCAGCGGCCAGGGGCTGCGCCGGCCTCATGGTCGGGGGGCCAGCTGCTCCTTCCACGCGGCGTGACCGGCTGCACCATTCGGGCCTCCCAGGATGCTCAGCCCTATCACCTGTTCATCGTCGGCCATCCAGACAGCCAGCCTCTGTTTATCCCGACAGGGGTATGGTACTGGCACTTTCTGCGGCGTGTTGATCGCGACGCCGGACGACCTGCGGTGGACGACCTCTACCTGCCGGGAGTCTTTCGCGCGCGTCTCTGGCCGGATGAAGAGGCGACGCTGACCATTGTGGCCACGACCGAGGACCCTGCTCTGTTGACGCTGACGCCCAGCTATCTGGCCCTGGCCTATCGGCGGAGCATCGAGCAGCAGCGCGCTCTGCTCCAGCCACAGCGCTACTTCGGCGAAGGCGGCGAAACCTCCCATCGCCTTCAGGTGCTGCCTCTGACAGGGACCACCAATCCTCAGCGTGAGGGCGAGGAGTTTCTGCACCTGCTTGTGCAGGCAGGAGATCGTTTTCTGGTTCGTCAGCGGCCTGCTCGTCTGGTCGGCCTGGGCTACGGGCCTTACGGCAGGTCACTGGCGGGTCAGGAAGCAGAGCGCTTCTCGATCCTGTCAACGTTCTATGGACTGGAGGAGTACACACGCGATGCGCTGATCGCTCTGCCCGGGTTGATGCTGGCCACCGGACGCTTCGACGAGTGCCGCCGCTTGCTCCGAGGACTGGCACGCCACTTTAAGCAGGGCTTGCTGCCGGATCGTTTACCGCGCGCTGGCCAGCGCCTCAACGAGACAGACTATTGCAACGCAGATGTGACGCTCTGGTACCTTTATGCCCTCGACCACTATTTCCGCTTCAGTGGCGATGAAGAGCTGATTGCCGAGCTTTACCAGCGCCTGGCGGAAAGCCTGCTCTGGTACCTGGAGGGAACTCTGCATGGGATTCAGGTTGATCCGCATGACGGCTTGTTGCGGAGCACCAGCGCTCACCAGGCCCTGACATGGATGAACGCTTATCTCAATGGAAGCCCGGTCACGCCTCGCACCGGCAAGGCAGTTGAAGTCAATGCTCTCTGGTATCATGCCCTGGCACTAATGGAGGAGTGGTCGGCATTAATCCGCGGGCGCGGTGGGAACACGTATCTGAGTGGACGCTTTCAGGAGCTGCGCCAGCGCTGCGAAGAGGGGTTTCAGCGCTTCTGGTATGCCGAGGGCCGCTATCTTTATGATGTTCTCGATGGACCTTCCGGCCATGATCCCAGCTTGCGCCCTAATCAGCTGCTGGCCATTTCTTTGCACCATACGGCCCTCGCCCCTGACCATCGCCTTGAAGTGCTAGAGCAGGTCACGCGCCATCTGTTGACCCCCTATGGGCTGCGTACGCTAGCCCCCCACGATCCCGCTTATCGCGGACGACTGGGCAGAAGCAGCGACGAGCAGCGCCAGGCCCTGCACCAGGGCAGCGTCTGGACATGGTTAATCGGCCCCTATATCGAGGCTCTCTTGAAGCTCGATGGCCGGAATAGAAGAGAGGAGCCAGACCACGGTAACGCTACCCCACTGGGGCACGAGTACATCTGGCGCCAGGGCTTACGTGCACTGGAACCGTTTCTTCACGAGCTGGGTCAGAATACGCTCGGCATGATCGGCGGCGTTTTCGATGGCGATCCTCCTCACCACGCTGGCTATCAGGCCGCCAGCGCCAGCGGTGTCGCCGAGCTACTGCGGATCTATAGCTATTTAGCTCAGGCTGGAGCCGGGCATCTGGTTCCCGCTCTCTCGGTGTAAGAGTAGCGCTTCACCGGCATTCTACCATTTTCACAGTTCCCTGCAGATAGTTTTATACACATTTCAGGCAGGTTATCCACAGGCAATGTGGATAACCTGTCGATAAAGGTTTCTTGCGCCGGTCACTTTTCCACA
>NZ_JADGIA010000040.1 GCF_019683635.1 Thermogemmatispora sp.
CGATACGAAACAGGAAGGATAGACGTATTATCACCTGTGAGCAATAGAGGTTCGCCACGCTTCGGGGGATATGCAGGCGATAGATCTCAGCAGTAATCTAGAAAGTATTCCGTAACTCCTGATCCCCAATTGAATTAAAGATACATTCTGTGTTACAATATGAGTATAACTCGGGCGACGACGCGGAGAGGGGCTGGTGACTGGCTGCGCCGCTCATTCGTTCGTGAATAAGGGTACGACCAGAAGCAAGCACAGCAGTAGTAGAGGCATGCTCTTGTGGCGACTCCTGCTCGGAGGGCAGAGCGGCAAGGGCAGACATAATTCTGCATTTCCTGTGAAATCCACTCCATTGAGATAAACTGTCAGTTTCTGTTATCTGCTATCCTGGATATAAGGACCCGCTTGACTCTCAAGCGACTCCCCGTCTTGGAGAGCGCGGGTCAGCGTGGAACTGTCTCCGAGGAGCAAGATCAGCGGCAAGCAGTGCAGGCAGGGGAAGCCTCAGCGCAGACCCTGCCGTGCAAGCAGCAAGCAAGCAAGCAGGAGAGAGAAGAAGGGGTAGACTATGTCCGACGAGAGGCAGATAGAGGTTCTGGAAGAAGAGTCGGCAGGAGAGAAAACGGAGGTACTCCACCTTCCTGCTCGTCTGCCGGCCAATAGCCGGGCAGCTGCCGCACAACGGCTAGAGGAACGCCCTGAGAAACCTCCGGTGGGGGTCTACTATGAGGCTCCCCATCTGATGACCCACCCTCGCGGCTGGCGTCTCAGGCGTCACTATAAGCGCAAGAACCTCCATCGCAGTAATCTGCGTTACGCGCTCGCTGAGAAAATTGGCACCCAGTGGACGCTGATGCCGCTAGCCCTGATCTCCCTGGCGGTGATCGTCGTCCTCACCAGCGTGCTGGTTGGTGTAGCGGGCCTAGTCAGCGCTACCCAGGAGCGCTTCGGACAACAGGTTGTCACTTTGGCTGATATTCTTCCCAAGGATAACCTGAAGATGTATGATGCCAGTGGCGATCTGATCTATCAGATGACGAGCGAAGGGCTGCAGACGACGGTCCCGCTCTCGCAAATCTCTATCCATCTACAGCATGCTGAAATCGCTATCGAAGACCAGAATTTCTGGAATAACCCAGGCTACGATATCACTGGTATTGTGCGCGCTGCCCTCGACGACCTGACCCACGGTCGCATCGTCTCTGGTGGTAGCACCATCACTCAGCAGCTCATTAAAAATGCCATTGTTGGTAATAAAGATACCATTGTTAGAAAACTGCAAGAAATCATTCTTGCTCCGCAGGTGACACGATACTATACCAAGGAGCAGATTCTCTCCATGTACCTGAACACCGTCTACTACGGTGAGCAGGCCTATGGAGCCGAAGCAGCAGCTTTCACCTACTTCGGCCTCAAGGATACTCCGACCAAGAAGGCAGCGGCTCAGCTCGACATTGCTCAGTCGGCCATGCTGGCTGGCATCCCTAGCTCTCCGATCGCGCGTGATCCTTTCATCAATTGGCCAGCTGCCTTCCAGCGCGCCAAGGATGTGCTTCACCAGATGCGCATTCAGGGCTACATCACTGCCCAGCAGGAGCGGGCTGCTATTGTCGAGATGCAGCAACCGAATTTCCTGCACCGCGGTGTGGTACAGAACAGCCCCGATGCCCCACACTTCATCAATTACGCGCTCAACGAGCTGGCCCAGGTCTTGCATGTGAAGGTCTCCCAGCTCGCACGCAGTGGGTTGATCGTTCACACAACACTTGATCTCAATCTGCAGAAGCAGGTCTTCAAGATCGCGCAGCAGCAGATTCAGAAGATGGCCGCCCACCACATGAGCGATGCTGCGGTGGTAGTGATGGACCCGCGTACGGGGGCCATCCGCACCCTGATCGGCAACATTCACCCGAATGATCCCAATACAGGCCAATTCGATGTGGCAACCCAGGGCTATCGCCAGCCCGGTTCGGCCTTTAAGCCGTTCATCTATGCCACGGCCTTTGCCCAAGGAATCAGTCCGGGCATGCCGGTCTACGACGGCCCGTTGACCATTCAGATGTGCTGCGGCCTGCCGCCCTATACGCCTCACAACTATGATATGAGCTATCACGGCCTGATCACCTACCGCTATGCGCTGCAGAACTCGTTCAATATTCCGGCGGTCAAGCTGTTGATGCAGGTCGGTGTTGATAAGGCCCTCAAGACGGCGGAGGCTATGGGCATCACAAGCTATGTTGGTACCCCCAACTACACGATGGTGCTGGGCACGCTCGGCGTCCATCTGCTGGACATGACCGCCGCTTACGCCGTTTTTGATAACGGTGGCGTTCGCGTCCCACCGCATGCTGTCGACACGGTGACCGACTCGCAGGGGCGCCTGATCTACCGCTTTGTGCCCCAGGGCAAACAGGTGATTAGTCGCCAGGTGGCCTTTGTGGTCACGAATGTGCTCAGCGATAACAACAACCGTACCTATGAGTTCGGCAAGTGCAGCGCCCTCTACCTCTATAGCAACACCCAGCAGCAGTGTTATGCCGGCAATCCTGGCGTAGTCCGTCCCGCAGCAGCCAAGACGGGTACGTCAGAGAACTTCATGGATAACTGGACGGTGGGCTATACACCTGACGCGGTGGTGGGGGTCTGGGTTGGCAACGATGATAACTCGCCGATGCTCAATGTCATTGGTGTCGACGGGGCTGGCCCCATCTGGCACGATACGATGCTGCTGGTGGAAAAGGGTAAGCCGGTCGAACAGTTCCCTGGTCCGCCGCCGGGCGTGGTGAAGAAGACGGTCTCCTATCAGGGACTGACCTCAACCGATTGGTATATTGTCCACAATGGCGAGTAGGATAGAGGCAGCCGCCTCTATCCTACCTGGATGCCGAGACGCTCAAGGAGACGCCGGCTGATCTCGGCGCGATACTTGATAGGCATGCGCCCGGCATGCCCATGTGAGTCCGAGCCGGTGCTCAGTAGGAGGTCGTGCTTGCTGACGTAGTTGAGATAACTCTCGATCGTCTCGGGACTATGGTAGGGATGGTAGACCTCAAGACCGTCTAGCGGCACCTCGGCCCGCACCTCATCCAGGAGAGAGGTGTCGTAGAAGGTAAAGCCCCGCTCCCGCCGCCCTGGATGGGCGATAAGGGCCACTCCCCCGCTACGCTGAACGGCCTCGACGGTCGCAGCCATCTCAGCATGAATGCTGTGTTGACCTGCCTCGCGCAGGATCTCCATCGCACGCGGCCAGTCTGGGGCATAGCCGTGCTCGATGAGGAGAAAGACGTTGTCTCGCGGCTGCTGCGGCTCGCCTCCACTGGCTGCAAGCAACTCAGAGGCGCGCGGAAAGTTATAGCCACGCTTCTTGAGGGTCTCGTAAACTTCGCATGCATGATCACGCTGCCGGCGCTTGACGTCTGCAATGACCTCGCGTAAGAGAGTAGTTTCGGGATCGATGCCGTAGCAGAGAACGTGCGTTGGGTGGTTGCGCCAGGTGGTGCTCATTTCGACACCAGCGAGCACCGGCAGCCCTCTGCTTGCTGCTAGCTGACGCACCGTGTTGATGGTGTCAACACGATCATGGTCAGTGACGGCGACCAGCGCGAAGCCTTCTTCCACCAGATAGTCGATCAGTTGCTCGGCTGTCCAGCGCCCATCGCTGTAGGTAGTGTGCATGTGCAGGTCGATGGGCGCTTCTGGAGAAAGCTTGAGTGGTGCTGTGGTCAACAGGTCCAATAGTGAACTCCTTCTGCCGATGAATTTGGATTGTCTTGGTTGGCATGCTCCCCGCCTGTCCGTCTGCTCGCGGAGTGCCTGTCCTGGAGCCGGAGATGCAGCGCCTTCCTGGGGGAAGGGTGGAACCGCTCTGATCGGTTCCCGTCGATGCAGATGGAAGTGCGAGCGGATTGCTGACTCTGCCAGACTCGGCCCGGCTCACCCTCTTCCCCGTTCTCACTCGCTCGCTCGCGCTCGCTGCAGCCTCCTCAACTCCTAGCGACGAAAACAGTAGCCGACGCCACGCACGGTCTGAATAAGCTTGGGATTGGCGGGATCTTCTTCGATCTTCTCTCGCAGCCAGCGCACGTGTACGTCTACAGTGCGTGTGTCGCCGACATAGTCGTATCCCCACACGTTGTGGAGGAGCTGATCGCGAGTGAGAACTGTGCCACGGTTACGCACCATATAGACAAGCAGATCGAACTGCTTGGGTTGCAGCTCAATTTCTTGATCGCGACAAAAGATGCGTCGACCGTCGAGGTCGATGCGCAGGGGACCAGCTACAAGCTCGCGCCTGGGCCGCGTGGGCGCTTCGAGGCTGCCTCGAAGACTCTCTTCGTCAAAAGCGCTACCGTACTCAACGCGGCGCAGCAAGGCCCGAATACGCGCCAGCAGCTCCCGACGCCCGAAGGGCTTGGTCACGTAGTCGTCCGCTCCCACTTCAAGGCCGACGACTTTGTCGATCTCGTCTCCTTTGGCGGTGAGCATGATGATGGGGATGGTAGCGGTCTCTGGCTCGCGCCGCAGCTGCCGGCAGACTTCCAGTCCATCGAGCCCTGGCAGCATGATGTCGAGCAGAATGACGTCAGGGCGCTCGCTGCGAGCCGCTTCCAGGGCGCTGTAACCATCTGCCGCTGTAATCACCTGGTAACCGGCCTGCTCCAGGTTGTAGGCGATGGTTTCGACCAGAACCTCCTCATCGTCTACAACGAGAATCTTGCGCGCCACGGTTCTTCTCCATCCTCGTCTCTCTGGCTGGCTAAGGTTGGAAGGCATCACTCTGAATCACTCCATTATACTATACTGTTCATCTCCGACTGCCAGCTCCGACTGCCAGCCGACGCTTGCTAACCCCAGGGTTGTGCGGCTACTTTTAGAGATGGTAGCATGAGAGAAGGAAAGAGGCGGACAGGACTGACTGCATAAGTCTGCCTGGCACGACCAACGAACGAGCAGGCTGATCTGTTGTCGGCCTGTCTCACTCATGATCAGTTGCTCGCTTCGCTCCAGCATGCTTCTGCTTGTGGCTCAGTGCCGACCCCTGACCCATCTTCTTGAGAAAAGAGTAAAGGAGACCCTGCTTATGACTCATCTCTATCTGATCCGGCATGCGGAGGCACTCAACGCTGTTCAGCACCGTTTCGGTGATCTGGACCTCACTCCGCGAGGCATCAGGCAGGCTGAACGCCTGCGCGATCGCCTGGCTACAGGTGAGATCGCTGCCGATGTGCTAATCTCCAGTACCTTGCGCCGTGCCTATCAGACCGCTGAGATTATTGCACCAGCTCTGGGCCTCCCTATTATCCCTGATGACGAGGTGCAGGAGATGCACGAAGGACAGGCCGCCGGATTGAGCGAGGAGGAGTTTGTTGCGCGTTTTGGACCCCCCGATTTTGAGCAGAATCCTTTCCGACCAGGCGCACCAGAGGGCGAAAGCTGGCCAGAGTTCATGCTCCGCGTCGGGCGTGCCCTTCAGCGCATTACCCACGAATACGCCGATAAAACTATCGTGGTGGTCTGCCACGGCGGTGTGATCGATGGCTCGTTTATCTACTTCTTTGGCCTCAGCTCTTTTTCCATCCCCTCTGTACGCTTCCATACAGAGAATACCTCTATTACTCATTGGTACTATGGTGCTTCATTCCCAAGAGAACATGCCTGCTGGCACCTGCTTGCTTACAACGATACCTGTCACCTCCGCGGTATGGAATAGGGGCTTGCTCTGGTGGCGACCTTCACCCGACCCGGCAGGTGCCTGGGTTGTCTTCCTGGCTGGCCCGGTCGATCCTGGCCTCCTGGGGAGTCGGGGTCGCTGCTAGCCGAGGAGCGGGCATGATCGGGCGGTTGGCCCGTGTTGTAATGTAATGGAAGAAAGGGAAAAAGAATGCAGCAAACCAAACCAGTCAGATAGGCGTCTTGCTCCTGCGAGCGGGCCTGTCAAAGCGATGTGGTGGCTCCCCGGCGCCCTCCTCCAGCAAGATTCTATGGAACAGGCACGGGGAGCAGGCGTAGCGCGTGGCCTCGTTTGTTAACCAGCCTTAAAGCTTCTTTAACAAAACCATAACATTGACGCGCTACGATTCTGCTAGAACTGGTTTGAGTCGCGAACATGTCCCTGAAGCAAGGAGACACAACACATATGGTTGATGGCGGAGAGCCATCCCGGATTGTAGCCGTGGATAGTGCTATTGAAGCGCGTAAATCTGTCTTACATGCCCTTGACAACAGTAGTCTGTCGGGCTTCCACTGGAAAGCGATGATCACCTCAGGCATGGGCTTCTTCACTGATGCCTATGACCTGTTTATTATTGGTGTTGTCCTCGCGATCCTGACGCCCCTCTGGCATCTCGGCAATTTTGAGATTTCTCTCGTTGGCAGCACCTCGCTGATCGCTGCGGCCCTCGGCTCAATGATCTTCGGGCGTCTTGCCGACTTTGTGGGACGGCGCTCGATCTACGGCTTCACACTGCTGGTGCTGGCAGCAGGGGCCCTGGCTTCAGCGCTGGCGCCCAACGTGATCTGGCTGGTCATCTTTCGCTTCATCCTGGGCCTGGGGATCGGTGGCGATTATCCCCTGAGCGCAACCTTGATGAGCGAGTATGCTAACCGGCGTGATCGTGGTAAGCTGGTGACGATGGTCTTTGCCATGCAGGGGGTCGGTCTGATCCTGGGTCCCCTCGTGGCTATTGCACTCCTGCTGGCCGGACTGGACCACGACCTGACCTGGCGCATTATGCTGGCTCTGGGCGCTGTGCCCGCGCTGGCTACCTTCTATCTGCGCCGCCAGATCGCTGAGACGCCCCGCTTTGCTTTGATGATGCAGGGCGACCTGGAGGCCGCTGCGGCAACGATCGGCCAGGTGACGGGCCAGAATGGCCATATACACAACGGCGCTCGTCCCTCGTCCTCGACTCAGCCGCAGGCTCGGACCGCCCCGTCTGAGCCGGCCAAAAGCACAAAACGCTCCTGGCTTCCACTGCTCTGGCGCGCCCCTTACCTGCGCTGGCTGATTGGTACCGCTGGCTCCTGGTTGCTGCTCGATATCGCCTACTATGGCACGACCATCTCCAGCCCGCTGGTGTTGAAGGCGCTCAATGCCCACTCAAGCCTGTTGCTCAACATGGTCTATACGCTGCTAGTCTTCCTGGTGGCCGCTTTCCCCGGCTATATTGTGGCAGCACTGACCATTGATCGCCTGGGGCGCAGGTGGATTCAGTGTGTTGGCTTTGCTATGATGGCCCTGGCCTATGGGCTGCTGGCAGTGTTTCCGGCCTTGACTCAGTTCACGCTGCCGTTCCTGCTGGTCTACGGTGTGAGCTACTTCTTCACCGAATTCGGCCCCAATGTGACCACCTTTGTCTATCCTGCTGAGATCTTCCCGGTGATGGTCCGCTCCACCGCGCATGGTATTGCGGCAGCCCTGGGCAAGGTAGGCGCCTTTATCGGTGCCTTGATTTTCCCCTTCCTGCTCAGTAGCTTCCATCTGCCGGGCGTGATGACCTTCACGGCCATTATCTCGGTGGCTGGCCTGGTCCTGACTCTGCTCACACTTCCCGAACCCAGCGGTCGCTCGCTGGAAGAGATCTCGGGAGACTATAAGCTGGTCGAGAACGAGACGCTTTCCTCCTCCTCTCCTCTGCTGACCGAGAGAGTGGCGGTCGGTGAGCTGCTTTCACGCTAGGCTCGCCGATCCAGCAAAGCGCATAACCAAACCGACCAGACGGGCGGCAAAAAGGAGCAGCGCAACCGTGATCGAGCCATCTGGCTGCCTGCCGCGGGATGGCTTCCTGCGGCGGCGAGAGATGTTAGCCAGCAACATGGTACAGTGCAACGACGGCGTGTACAATAGCTCCTGAAAGCGCGCCGTCTTTTCTTTGCTCGCTGCGGACTTGTCCAGGGAGACGGGCACAAGGCCAGGAAGCTAGCCGGCGCTGAGGTTGGCTTGACTCGACCTGGGGTCTTCGGCGGCCAGCAGCCCAGCCCGCAATGGAGCGGAGAACCAGGTCGGGGGAAGGACAGAAAGGGGAACCCTCTTGCCATGAATATTATCGATTTCTTCCGACGAGAGCAGCGTCGCTTGCACGAATGGATGCACGCGAGTGTGAGCGATCTCAGCGTAGAGGAGTGGCACTATCAGGGGCCAGGGCGGGTCAATACGATTGCATTTCTGGTCTGGCACTGTGTGCGCACGGAAGATAATATTTTGCGCTTTATTTTGCAGGGCCGGCAACCGATCTGGAACGAGGAGGAGTGGCCTGCGCGTCTGGGCTTGCCGCCGCGCGTTCAGGGCACTGGCATGAGTACTGAGGAAGCGCGGCAGTTTCGGATCGCTGACCCGGCTTTGTTTCTGCAATACGCGGGCCGCGTTTGGCAGGAGTTTGAAGACTATCTGGCGGCTGTCGAGGACGGCGGGGCTGAGCTGGCTGCGCGCATTGTGAAGGTCAAGCCCCTTGGCGAGATGCCGGCTATCCTGGCGATTGGCCAGATCTGCCTGACGCATTGCTTTACTCATCTCGGTGAGATCGCCCACATTCGTGGCGAGCTGGGCAAGCAAGGGATGCCCATCTGAGTTGAGAGAGCAGCCGGCGCGGCCTGGTGGCGAGCGTGAGCGTGGCGCTCGTCTCGCCTGCTATTCGACGCCGAGGTCCCACGCCTGTTGCAGATCGGCCCGCGAGTAGCATTGAAAGGCCATCAGGGTGTGGGTGCGGCGAATCGTTGGAATGGCGGTCATCTTCCCCGTCACCACTTCGGCCAGATCCTCATAGCGAGGCAGGCGCAGCAGCGCCACCAGGTCGTAATCGCCGGTCACCGAGTAGACCTCGGCTACGCCGGAAATCTCCAGCAAGCGCTGCGCGGTCTCGTTGATTTGTCCTCGTTCGACGTTCATCAACACCAGGGCCGTGATCATCTCTTTCCCTCCTTCTTCTTGCGATGAGCCTGCTTGCTCATTAGTAGCATACTCCTCAGACGCGAGCGACCGAGACAGTTCAGTTCAGCTCAGCTCAGCTCAGCTCAGTTCAGTGACTCAGGCGAGTTGAGAAACTGACCAGAGAGGTCGAGCGCCACCGCCCGCGCAGGCTGAAAGCAAGAACAGCGCGTGGGCCAGACGGGACAGATTATTGACGCTGCCCGGCCCTGTTGCTCTCTTGATCAGCCTGCGCAAGACCCTCTCCTACCTCTGACTTAGAGGTGGGGGATCAATCGGAGCATCTCTTTCTGCTTCCCTATGCCTGAAAGACGGGCGGCGGTGGCACGCTGGGTAGCTCCATGCTTAGCCCAATGCCCTTGAGCTTCTTGCGGAGCGACTCTATGGCGTAGCGCGGAGTCTGCCACGGATCGACGCGGGCCGCCAGGTACTGCGGAATCTCGCGCTCTGGGGGAGTGATACCAGCCAGAGCGGTTGGCAGATACTTCTGAACGGCAGCGTAGACAATCTGAGCGCGCTCGTGGTCCTGCTGGATCATGTCGCGCAGAAACTTGACGCCGAAGAGCACATGGCGCGACTCGTCGCGGGCCACCGCCGTGAAGCCGGCGCGGAAAGCGGGGAAGAGATTGAATTGCCGATAGGTCTCCAGAATAGAGCGCTGGCCAGCCAGGGCCATTGTGCCCTCGACGATGATGTGGTAGAGCGTCACCCCTTCGATCAAGTGGGCAAGCTGGCCCGGCTCCTGGCGAATACGCTCGGCGATCTCCGCCAGCGCCTCGATCAGAATAGTGCGCAAGTGCTCATTCATATATCCGACGGCCACCTGCAAGGCACCGTCGAGGCTCTCCTGCTCCACGCCCAGCACCTCGCGGAAGAAGCGGTCAAAGAAGACCGTATGACGGGCCTCGTCGACGAGCTGGGTAGTCAAGAAGAGCCGCATCTCCTCCTCGGGCATGGCTACCACATAGGGCGCCAGAGTGTTGGTGACGCACTCTTCCCCCTTGAAAAAGGCCGAGAGGCCATACATGCGTGCCTGCCGCTCCTCGGGAGGCATGGACTGCCACTGCTGCTGGTCATAGCTGAAATCCAGCTCCTGTGCCTGCCACTGCTGGCGCTCCCAGCGATAATACAGCTCGCGGTAGCTGGGCAGGTGCACCAGCCCCTGGTCGATGATGTTGAGCACCGCATCAATCGGCGTCCCCTGCAGCTGGGCGAGGGGGGCAGTCTCCAACGGGTTGCTATTGTTATGAGGGCTGTTGGACATAACGCCTCCTCAGCTCCTTCTTATCGATCTTGCCCACCAGGTTACGCGGCAGCGAGTCCACAAACTCGATCTCGCTCGGAGTTTTGTAATTGGCCAGGTATTCGCGGCAGAAGGCTTTGAGGGCCTCGGCGTCGACTGGCTCGCGCGTAACCACGAAGGCCTTGACCTCCTCGCCCATGCGCTCAGAGGGGATGCCGACCACAGCGGACTCAATGACCGCGGGATGGCGGTTGAGAACCTCCTCGACATCACGCGGATAGATGTTAAAGCCGCCGCGAATAATCAGGTCCTTCTTGCGCTCCACCACGTAGATGTAGCCGTCCTCATCCCTGCGCCCCATGTCGCCGGTATGGAGCCAGCCATTGCGCATGGTCGCTGCGGTCTCCTCGGGCAGATTATAGTACTGTTGCATGACATTAGGGCCACGGGCGATGATCTCGCCCACCTCTCCCACCGGCACATCCTGGTCGTTCTCATCGACGATGCGGATCTCGACGCCTGGCAGTGGCTTACCGACCGAGCCTGGCTTGCGCGGCATCTCGCGATTGTGACCTGTGAGAGCGGCAGTGGCTTCCGAGAGGCCGTAGCCTTCGAGGATGCGACAGCCGAATTTCTTTTCGAAGGCTTCCAGCACAGCCACCGGCAAAGGAGCTGAGCCACTGACGCAGTACTGCAGGCTGCTGGTGTCGTACTTGTCGGCATCGGGACTGTAGAGCAGGGCCACGAACATGGCGGGGACGCCGGCGAAACCGGAGACGCGATAGCGTTCGATCGCGGAGAAGACGGCAGTGGTCTCGAAGCGTGGCAGCATGACGATGCGCGCGCCATTCAGGTAGGCCACATTGGAAGCCACCAGACCAAAGGCATGGGCCAGAGGTAGGATGGCCAAATGCGTTTCACCCTGGCTCTCGGCGGCGCTTGGGTCCTCATCGCCTCCAACGCCACGTCCGCTGACGGCATTGGCGACGAGGTTGCGATGGGAGAGCATGACACCTTTGGGGCGGCCCGTGGTGCCGGAGGTATAGAGGATGACGGCGGTGTCATCGGGGGTCAGGTTGATACCGGGCAGGTCGCTCAGGTAATAATCGGCATACTCTGCGCCGCGGGCGAGGACATCCTGGTAAGCGTGGACCTGCGGTCTCCCCTCTGGGAGAGATCCCCCGCCCCCAGCGGCTGCCGGATCGCCGACGCAGACGATCTGTTCCAGAGTAGGTACCTGGGCCAGGGTGGCCCCGTGGAGCGGGAGCAGGAGCGGGCTGGTGATCAGCAGGCGGGCCCCCGAGTTCTGGGCAATGTACTGCACCTCGGGTGGCTTGAGGAGAGGAAGGACAGGGATGACGATGGCGCCGGCGCGTGCAATGGCCTGGTAGGAGATAATGACCTCCGGGCAGTTCGGGATCATCACCATCACACGGTCGCCAGTCTGTATGCCGAGCGCGCGCAGGCCGGCGGCCAGCTGCACGGCCTCGCGGGCGATTCCCACGTTGGTATAGCGGCGGGGCTCAGCCAGCTGAGAGTCCTCATAGACCAGGGCCTCATAGGTGCCAAAGCGCTGGCAGTTGTAGATCGCCAGGTCGTACTGAAGCCGCAGGTCAGCGATGTCCCTGATGTTCCTGGCTTCGACCATGCGCAAACCTCCTTGTTAGTCGACCGATGCACAGTCACTCTCTCAGGCGGACGGCAAAGAGACGACGGCTTCGCCGCTCGTCACTCGCTCGCCGTGCTGGTTCTCAGCCCAACACTCGATAGTGATCCGCTCATGCCCATCAGGCTCGCGGCTACGCGCTGTGACTCGACCGCGACAGGTCAAGACATCGCCCGGACGCACCATGCTGGCGAAGCGAACCTTGAGGTGGGCAAGCAGAGCCTCGGGATAGGCGGCGATCTGCTGCTCGATAAATTGGCCGAGGAAGGCCATGCTGAGCATCCCATGAGCGATGACCCCATCAAGCCCAACGCGGCGGGCGGCCTCGTCGTCCAGGTGAATGGGGTTGTAATCGCCGGAAGCTTCAGCATAGCGGCGGAGCTGTTCGCGGGTAACCGGCGGCTTCGCCAGTGGGGGAAGTTCTGTGCCGATAGCTGCCTCGACAATGCTACTAGTCATAGCCTGCCTTTCGTTACTTTGGGGAGCATGGACTCACTCCGTCCCACCAGGGTGATCCTCTGCGATCGCCCCGGTACTGACTGGGGAGTACTCACTCACGTACTGATGCGCTGGCGCGAGGTTGCACTCTCACGCTCGCGGTTTTGACATCACTGAAATGCGGCAGCGGCAGCAACCGCTCTCGATAAAAACTGTAACATGATCAGGCCGCTTAGACAAGGGGCTAGGGCAGCGTGCCGATGAACCTGACTTTCATAACACCGGAGCGAGCAGAGCAGAGAGAGTAAGGCGGGCGTTTGTCGCCAGACTGGCTGGTTGGCCGAAAGCTGGCCAGGAGCGCGGCACGTTTGATCTGACTCACCAGGGTACGAGCTGGTTGCGCCACTCGCTCGGCGGCTCCTCGATGACCGCCGGCTGCCAGCCTGGCTCGCCGTATAGAATGTCTTCCTTCCAGTTGGGATTTTTACGGCAGAAATGATAGCGGATGCGCCAGCGCTGGTTGATCCGTTGCTTCTCGTGATAGGCTGTCTCTACTCCTAGATGAAAGCTGAGTAGG
Organism: Thermogemmatispora sp.; assembly: GCF_019683635.1. GTDB lineage: Bacteria > Chloroflexota > Ktedonobacteria > Ktedonobacterales > Ktedonobacteraceae > Thermogemmatispora. The sequence continues at coordinate 12,845 of NZ_JADGIA010000040.1, forward strand.
CGGGCATAGTAAGGCTGCAGGCGATACTCCAGATCGTCGGTGTCGAGATCATGCTCTGTGAAAGTCAGCTCCAGCGTGAAAACATAGGGATAATTTAGGACTTCTGGTGCTCGATCTTCTTCTTCAAGATAATGAAGTATGACTAGCATGCCTAACATTTCAAATTGGTAATAGAGCGCGTCGCGGGTCCGCTGCCGCTTGAAAGGAGGCAAGGAAAGATGCGTGCCTATCTCACTGGCCAGTTGATGCAGGGATTTCTCTGTTTTGATGAAGACCTGGAAAGACATACAGATACTCCTTACAGGGGCGGAGATCCGAGGACAGTCGCGCCATCTGGGTGACTACAGGTCTGATAGTGCTGTATGCCTCATCTTACTGCTCATGAGAGGGCCTGTCAATGTTTATCAAGCCAGTTCTATCTTTGCCTTGACAGCTGTGGGAGGTATCGAGTAGAGTTGAGGCAGACTAACAAACAAGCAAAGCTGAGCCAGACGATCGAGTCGCAGCCAGGGCAGGGAAGACAGGAGAAGAACAGGTAACTCAGGCTTGGACTGTCTTTTCTGCGTCAGGCTGGTCCTGCCAGGCGATCTATCCTCATCTCGGGCCTTCTTCTTCCGAAGCCGAGCGCGGCTCGGCGACTTTCTCGTAGCGCCTTGCTTCCAGCCAGAAGGAGGTGACCATGATTAAGCCTGAACCCAGCCCGCAGGACCTGCAGTATCTTGTTGCCCAGGCCGGGCTGGATGCGGACCAGTTACGTCGGGCCTATCGGCAGCTCTGCCTGATTCGCTCCTTCGAAAACCTCATCGCCAACCGCTACTATATCGGCAAAACGCCCGAGTTCAACATGGCGGCGGGGCCGATCCGGGGCGAAATGCACCTGGCTGTTGGCCAGGAGGCGGTAGCTGTTGGGGTCTGCTCCCTGCTCGGGGACGGCGACGCTGTCGTCAGTACCCATCGGCCTCACCATCACGCTCTGGCCAAGGGGGTCGAGCCAAAGAAGCTGGCGGCGGAGATCTTTGGCAAAGCCAGCGGCCTCTGCCACGGCAAGGGTGGTCATATGCATCTCTTCGACACAAGCAGGCACTTCGCCTGCAGTGGCATCGTGGGAGCCTCCTTTCCCCAGGCAGCGGGAGCCGCCTTTGCTTTTCGCAAGCTTGGTCAGCGCAATGTGGCCGTCGCTTTCGCCGGTGAGGGGGCGGCCAATCATGGGACGTTTGCCGAAACGCTGAACGTCGCCGGCCTCTTCCAATTGCCCCTGGTGGTAGTCATCGAGGACAATCTCTACGCGGACTCGACGCCAAAATGGGCCGCTCTCTCCACAGTTCATCACTTTCAGCGGGCCCAGAGCTTCAATATTCCCTCCTACGTCGTCGATGGCATGGACTTCATCGATGTCTATCGCGTGGCGAAGCTGGTCATCGAGCGAGCGCGCAATGGCATGGGGCCAGCCCTCATCGAGGCGGTCTGCTATCGCTACCGCGGTCACTTTGAAGGGGATGCCGAAGAGTACCGGACGCGTGAGGAGGTTGAGCGCTGGCAAGCCCTCGATCCCATTCCTCGTTTGAGGGAGCGTCTCAAGACGCTCGGCTGGGCCGATGAGGCGATACTGAATCGCCTGCAGGATGAGGCTCAGCAGGAGGCGGAGGCGGCTATCCAGTTTGCGGAGAGCAGTCCATTGCCGGAGCCGCAAGAGGCTCTGATGGGGGTCTTCCAATGAGAAAGCTCAAAGGGTTGGCTTTTGCCATTGCTGAGGCCATAGATCAAGAGATGGCTCACAACGAGCGCCTTGTGGTGCTGGGGGAGGATGTCACCTACTGGGGGGCTGTTTTCGGCTTTACAATGGGCCTCTTCCCCAAATATGGGCGTGAGCGGGTTGTTGACACGCCCATCACCGAGCAGACCTTTATGGGAATGGCCGTCGGCGCGGCCTCGGTTGGCCTCCATCCGGTGGTCTCTCTGATGTTCGTCGATTTCTGTGGGGCCGGCTTCGATCAGATGTTTAACCACATGGCCAAAAACTACTACATGTCTGGGGGGCAGTTGCCGATGCCCGTGACGGTCATCACCGCAATCGGCGGTGGTTATGGCGATGCCGCCCAACATTCACAGGTCCTGTACGGTCTTTTTGCCCATCTGCCGGGCTTCAAGATCGTGGTGCCTGCCACGGCTTACGACGCCAAGGGGCTGACGATGCGCGCGCTGGCGGACCCGAACCCGGTGATCATCTTCGGGCACAAGCTGCTCACGGGTCTGCCCTTCTTGCCTTTCGAGGGCGAGGAAGAGGAGGTTCCCGAGGAGCGCTACACCGTCGAATTTGGGCGGGCTGCCGTTCGTCGGCAGGGGCAGGACCTGACCATTGTGGCTGCTGGCCTGATGGTTCCTCGCAGTCTGAAAGCTGCCGAACGGCTGGCCCAAGAGGGGATCTCGGCGGAAGTCATTGACCTGCGGACCCTGGTACCTCTGGACGAGGCCACGCTGGTCGCCTCGGCTCGTAAGACTGGCCGGGTGCTGATTGTGGATGAGGATTACATGAGCTACGGGCTGAGCGGTGAAGTGGCCTTCCGCATTCAGGCCGGCGCCCTCCGCTCTCTGAAGGCTCCGATCCAGCGGCTGGCAGTGCCCGATGTGCCGATCCCCTTCTCTGAACCTTTGGAAAGCGCTGTCATTCCCAGTGTCCAGCGCATCTACGAGGCCGCTCGCAGCCTTGTCGGGGCGCAGGCCCTCGCGTGAAAGTCTGCTCTATTGCGCCTCTGATTCTCGCTCAGCGATAGGATGCAGGTGGGACTGGCTGGTTAGCTGGCTAGCTGACTGGCTCAGTCCTGCCTGCTTGTGCTTGTGAGGGAGGGAAACTTGCACCTCCCGGCTCCCCCTGCTATACTGGGCAAAAGCCGACAGGCAGGTCCCGCCAGCGCCAGGCAGGAGAACAGAGCTGATTCGCGCTAAGGCGAAGTCTGGCGCTGCTCTGCCGGGTTCTGCTGCCGACTTTGGTCGCTCGCTTCCCCGAAAGGCGACGGTGGGTCGTCTGCTCTGCTGAGAGGAGAGAGGAGACCGTGAGCGGGCGGACTGATGAGGAGTACACTACAGCAAGTAAAGAGCAACGGAACCATATGGCTGCGAGACACAAACCCGGCCTGCCGGCTCTTCCACCTCTGCAGGCCGGTCCTATTCTACATGCCACACCACTGGTAGAGCGCTGGTTTTGGCACTACTGGCAGCGGTTAGGACTGCCGGAGAACGAGCTGGTGCTGTTGGCACTGACCCAGGATCGTCGTGAATATCAGCGCTGGACAGGCAAGCGGCTCAACTTTATGGTGCTCGGCTGCTACTGCTACGTGCAGCTCGGCGGAAAGGTCAGTTCTTCAGTAGCCGATCGGGCCAGTTGCAAGCCGGGCCAGCTGGAGAGTAGGCGAGCCGACCCCATGCTGCCGCTGCCGGGTTTTGGTGAAAGGGTGTCTCGCTCGGCCTTCGCTGCGGGTGAACTGCCGCGCCATCGGCACTGCATTTTCATCGAGCCGGATATGCAGCCGCGCTCTATTGAGGTCACGGTAGCGCATGAGCTGATCCATCTCGCTGACCGGGTGCGCGGTACCCCACGACGCCATCGCCATCATGGCTATGATTCCATCGCTGCCGATGAAGCGGCCATTACCGGCTATGATCTGGAAGATCTGCGGCAGCTACTCTATGAAGAGAGCGCCCGCCGCGAGCAGCTGCGACGGGCGCGAGCGCCTCTGCGTTACATATACGTCTGTCCTAACTGTGGTAAGGAATACCCACGGGCACGCCGCTACAGTCGTCCTGTCTCCTGCAGCCTCTGCGATAAAACCTATAACCCACGCTATCGGCTCTTGCTAGCGCGTGAGCTGCTCTAAGTCCTGAACAGAGCTGAGTGGAGTGAGTCAGACAATGGAGCCGGCGGCTACCTACTTCGCGTAGCTATGCAGGCTCGGCACCAGGAAACTCACGCCATAGTACGTGAAGAGCGTGGCGGCAAAGCCAATAACTAGCAGCCAGCCGATGCGCTTGCCGCGCCAGCCGCGGATGCCGCGGGCGTGCAAATAAACGGCGTAGATCAGCCATGTAATCAGCGCCGATGTTTCCTTGGGGTCCCAACTCCAGAAATGGCCCCAGGCATAGTTTGCCCAGTAGGCCCCCAGAATCAGATTGAGTGCCAGCAAGGGGAAGCCAATGATCACCGCCTTGTATCCCAGCTCATCGGCAGCCTCCGCTGAGGGCAGCCAGGCGATACGTTGACCGCTCCCGCCCTGGAGCAAGATGATCAGACCGGCTCCGAAGGCCACGCTGAACAGGGCGTAGGCGAAGATGGCCATCGAGACATGTAGCGTCAGAATGGGCTGGTCCTGTAGAGCTGGAATCAGCTGAGTCGAACCAGTGATCAGGTTGTAGGTGGTGCCCACATAGATAGCGATGACTAGCGTCACTACCGAGAGCAGGCAGACATAAAGACCCCAGGCACGCACACGCTCGTGAAAACGCGCCTCGAAAATCAGATAGCTGAGCAGCAGAGCCGCAGTAAAGCTGACGCTGAACTCGAAGAGATTGCTCCAGGGAGCGTGCCCGGTCACAATCGTACGCAGCACCTGCGAAAGGATCAGGGTCAGGGTCGCGAACCAGCCTACTGTCGTGCCAATGCGTCCGACGGCGATGAGGCTACGGTTGAGCGCAATGGGCTTCTCTCCATCAGGTTGTTCATTAAGAATGACCTCGCTGCGCACCAGGGTGGCAACTCCCCCTTCGCCGCCTGCGGAGACAGCTGCGGCCCGTCTCGTTCCTTGCGCTAGCTTGCCTTTGCTCCGTTGACGCTGCTCCTGGCTGGCAACCTGCTTGGCCAGGCGCGCGGTGCCGATGGTGTACCAGAGGTAGGCCACCGTCATGACGCCGATCATACAGAGGCCAGTAGTAAACAGATACTTGGACAAGGTTGCCAGTCCCTGCAGGGCCGCCGTGTCGCTACTGGCCGTCACCATGAAAAGCTGCATCACTAACCTCATTGATCATGTCATATCAGGACTGCCAGGCTGATTCTATTCGTCTCGCTTTCCACTCCTTTCGCGCATCAGAGGCGCGGAAGGAAGAGAGATCAACGGAAGGTTTGGATCTGGTTATTAGAGATAGTAGCATAGCCAGGAAGGGGCGTCAAATGAAAGAAGGTGGGGCTGAGTGAGGGGGCCGTGTCCTGCCAGACGTAGAAGGAGAGGAAAGATTGATGATGGCCAGTCTGGCCGCTGGAGAGGGAGCAGCTTCCTATGAAGACGTGCCCACGAGACGGTAGTCGTGTTGTAGCTCTTGCAGCCAGGCAATGAGGGCGCGCGTCTGATGAATGCGGCTGCGCAGCACCACGCGATCGAAGAAGGCCAGGTCCTGAATGGGCGCGAGCTGCTCCTGACCCCCCTGCAATCCTTCGAGGTGACGCAGGAATTCCTGGCAGGCAGTGATCTGGCGCTCGATCAGGGCCGGCATCTCTGCGGGCAGGACATGCCGGATAAAGTAGAGCTTCAGTAAGAACAGGATGCGAATATCACGCGGGCGCTCGACTGGCTCCGTCAACCAGCGTCGAAAGTAGTCTCTGCCGGCAGAGGTCAAATGAAAGACCTTCCGTGGTGGACGCGAGCCTTGCAGCTCCAGCTGTGCTACAATGTAGTTGAGCCGTTCCAGCTTCTTGAGGAATGCATACATCTGGCTCATTTCCAGATGGACAATCTGACCCAGTGTGCCGCCCTGGAAATGCTGGAACATCTCGTAGCCATGCATGGGGCGCCCTTCCAGCAGCCCCAGAATGGCGTATTCGGCAGGCTCGCTGACGTGCATACACCGCTCCTCTCGTACAACAACCCGGCTCCTCGCAGGCGCGGTCTGTGCTCTCATTATAGTCTACTCATAGAGACGCAGCAAGCTATCTCCGTTGCAAAGGATGGGAGCGGACCCAGTGGAATGAGGGATCAGCAGACAGGGCCGGGGCTGGCAAGCAGCAGGGAGCGCAGCAAGTTGACGAGGACGACATGAGGAAAGAGCGCGCTCCTCTTGCGGTCCTTATTCATATGAGGAGCCTGAGCGGGGGTCTTCGCTGGGAGCAAAAGGACTCTGACGCCTTATCACTGAGGGCGTTCATCGGGCTTTCTCCGCGGCAGGGCCTCATCCCGAGTCGGACTGCTGGTCAATGGCTGGGATTCAGCAGGTGCCCTCGATGGCGAAGAGGAGGAAAGTGAGTGTTGCCGACGGGCGCGCAGGCGCAGCGCGATATCGACGGCCAGCACCAGGCCCAGGCAGAGAGCGTAGACCGCGTACTCGCTCCACCAGACCTGCTTCAGGAATGGTCCCAGGCGGAGATCTCCCAGGATCATATGGCCTGCCGTCCAGCCGAGCACCAGAGCGGCCACATCAAGGAGCCAGGGCAGGCGCCCGATCAGCTCAGCGACCAGAGCGCTCCCGAAGAGCAGAATAAGCAGACTGAGCAGAATGCCTGTCGTCAGCAAGAGCAGATTGCCGTGAGCCAAAGCCCCAACGGCGATGACATTATCCAGGCTCATCGTGGCATCGGCGATGATGATGGTCAGCAGTGCTTGCCACAGCGAGGGTCTGCCCTCTCGCGATATTGCTCCGGCCTGGGTGGAACCATCAGAGCCAGTTGGCTGGGTGCTCTCTGGGTGATTGAGGCGCTCCATCAGCAGGTGTATCGCGATGTAGAGTAGCACCGCTCCTCCTAACGCCTGCAGGAGCGGAAATGTCAGCAGCAGCGTCGCGACAATCGCAAAGAGGATGCGCAAGACTACCGCCCCGCCTCCTCCGATCAGAATAGCCAGCCAGCGCTCTCGTCGCGGTAACCGAGCCGCAGCAGCGCCGATGACCAAAGCATTATCACCGCTGAGCACCAGATCGACCAGAACAATGCCGCCAATAGCCCCCAGTAATTCCAGCACCGTCTCTCTCTTTCCCCTCCTCCTGGCTAAAATCGTTCCTCGCAGGCTTGCCTCCCCTAGACTAAGCGATTCCCGGCCTGTTGCAGACAAGCTAAGACTGGGGCTGACTCAGCAGAGTGGTCTCCCCCGCGAGGTTCCTAGTGAAAGTACGAGAGACGCGCGCCATGAGTTGTCAGCAATCCTACTGACAGCGACGCTAAGACACATGTTACCTGAAAGTGATGACCCTCCTCCCTTGTAATCGAGGGTCTCAACTGGCATTTTTAGCAGGTCTATGGTATGCTCTCTAGTGCTAAGACAAGTGCAGGTAGATGTCAACCTATCGCTGCAGCAGAGCATGCAGTCACTCCTTGCATCCGAACGAAGTGCTGTGTTACAATAGGCACATCTTTGCATCGCAAGATGCGAACAAAAGTTCTAAGGGGCCTGTGCATGGCTAACGGGAGCAGCTACGGACGCAACAGCCGATCAGAAGATCAACCGGTCTTATTCGTTCCCCCGCGACGCAGGGCGACCCGTATCCTGCCTGCGGAGGGAGGAGGAGTGACGGAGCCGCCGCGTGTGCGGGGGAGAGCCTCGTCGATACCCGTGACCACGATTGAATTGCCGGAGAGTCGTCCCTCCGCGAGAGGATCACTGGGGGCAGACAGGCACTGGCTGGGGCCATTCTTGCTGTGCCTTGGCGCCGTTGTCCTTGGCCTCCTGGTCATGTTGAGCGCTGCCATTTATGAGCGGGGCACGCATCTCGACCTGGTAACCGTGCCTGGTCAGGTCTATCCGGTGCAGATTGGTGGCTCGTTCGATGCCTTCAACACCTGGGAAGCCAGCACTGGCCCACTGCCGCCCAAGCAAAACATCCCATCTCATCCAGGACCCTACTCAGTCCTGGGGAAGCCGACAATCACCGTCGACTTTATTAATAAGGTCCTCGCTGCTTATCACTCGCCGGCGGCTGGCAAAGGAAAGGCGCTCTACGACTATGGCGTGCAATATGGCATCGATCCGGTCTACGCGCTCGCCTTCTTTATGCATGAAAGTACCTTCGGCACCCAGGGAGTAGCGCGTGAAACGAAGTCGCTCGGCAACATCCGTTGTATTCCGACGCGCCCCTGTACCAACCCCAATGGGCAGGGCTTCGCCATCATGTACAGCTGGGAAGACGGCTTCCTCCAGTGGTACAAGCTGATCCGCAATCTCTATGTGGCCCAGTGGGGGCTGGTGACCATTGAGCAGATCATTCCGAAGTATGCCCCCGCAGCCGACCACAACGACGAGCAAGCGTATATTCAGGCAGTTGAGCATGCCGTCGACACCTGGCGCGCTGGCAGCATCTATGTGACCTGAATGAAAGCCCGGCTCTGTCGGCTGGCCATCCTGTTGACCCGGCTCCCGCTCTCTGGGAGACCTGCCCTGTGCTGCGGAGATCTATGGGTGCGGACTGAGGGGTCTGCTCGACCTGTTTCTTTTCCCAGTCCAGGATAAGCGCCAGGACTGAGCGCAGCGCACGCTGCTCCCGCAGCGCAGCTTATTTCCTCCCCAGCTTGGCCATCACGGCCCGCGTGAGCAGATGGATCTCCTCAACCCGCAGCACGAGAATGCAGGCGAAATAGACTGCAGCGGCCACCCCTCCGGCCACCACCACCGTCAGGAGGGCGCCCAGAGTCGTCGCTGGCGAGAAGAAAGGCAACTGCCCCAGGCTCGTTTGAAGAACCCAGGCAACGACGCCCATAACGGCAGCGGCCAGCAGGATCTTGCCTAAAGCTGGCAGGGTTTTGCGCAGGCGCAAAGACCCATTTTGTACTCGCCAGATCAGAAGCAGGATCAGGGCGTGCGAGGAATTTTGTACGGTATTGGCCAGGGCCAGGGCGGGCATGCCGATCGTGCTGTAGCCTGGCAGCGCCACTGCCAGATAGCCCAGAATAGTGATGAAGCCCACGGCCACCGGCACGATGGTATTTTTGCGTGCGAAGAAGGCGGCCATCAGGAGCTGGTCAACGGCCACAAAGGGCAGCTGGTAGGCATAGTTTTGCAGGGCTGTTGCTGCCAGGATAGTATCATGCTGTGTATAACGCCCGTGGCGATAGATCAGGTCGCAGATCGGCTGACGCAGAATGATCAGCCCCAGAGCTGCCGGAATCATCACCAGCAGTCCCAGGCGAATACCGGCCATCAAGGTCTCTTTAAACTGCTCCTCCTCGCCGGTGTTGGCCTGGACTGACAGCAGAGGCAGAGTTGAGAAAGCCAGGGCTGAGGCCACCAGCCCGATAGGGAACTGCAGCAGACGTGTGGCATTCTGCAGGGCGGTAACATTGGCCGCGCCGTCACCGGGCGTCAGCGAGGCCAGGTGCAGATCAAAGTTGGCCAGCAGCACGTTGAGGACAAAATAGCTGACAGCCACCGGAGCATAGAGCTTGAGAATGCGCGGAATGCCCGGATGGCGTAGTTGAAAGGTGAAGAGATAGCCCAGTTTCTGCCGTCGTATCCCCGGTAAAAGCAGGAGAATCTCGCCGGCAGCCCCCACCAGCACGCCGCAGGCGATACCGTACTGGCCAAAGTGCTGCTCGCCTACCAGCGCCCCAACAATGACGCCAATGATGATGCCGATGTGAAAAGCGGCGGTCGCAAAAGCTGGCCAGCCGAATTCACGGAGGGTATAGAGGGCAGCTAGCAGGACCGAGAACGGCCCGAGGCCAACCAGGGAGAAAAAGATGATCTGCGAGTAATGCAGCGTCAGAGTCTTCTCTGCCCCTGTATAGCCCTGAGCAATGAAATTCACAAAGAAGGGCGCAAGCAAGGCGTAGCCAGTGGCTATCAAGAGCATGAGGAGGGTGACAACATTTACCAGGGTGAAGACCAGCTGACGAAATTCCTGGCGTTTCTCTGGCGCGACGTAATCGCTGAAGGTTGGAATGAGCGCCTTATCGACCGAGCCGTTAATGACGAAATCATAGAAGGTTTGCATGGAGACGCTGGCGGCCAGAAACGGCCCGGCGACGCTCTTGCCCAGGGCCGCGATGACGATCTGGCGCACCATGCCCATGATGCTGCTACCCAGGTTGCCAAGCATGACCAGTGAGGCCCCGCGCGCAACCTGGCCGTGGGTGCTGGATGAGCCTGCTGGGGCGGAGGCGGACTCCGCCGTCGTCTCGCTCTGCTCCTCTACCTCGACTGGCAGCGGTAGCTCTCCTTCCGCTGCCGGGGTCCCAACGGTGATCAGCGGCAGCGGACCAGAAGAGCGCTCCTGCGCTGGTAATTCTTCCGCTGCTCCTTCTGCCTGAGCTGGATGATGTGCTTCGTAGTCTGCCATAGGTTGGATCGGTCCTATCTCCGTGCGATATGAAGCCTGCCTGGCTATCTGGCGGGCCACCATGTTCGCTACAAGACGATCGGCGTGGCTGGCGAACGTCAGTGTGGACTGAGCGTCCTCCTGGCCCGCGCGCTTCCTTCCGGGAGAAGCCCATCTGTAGCAGTAGCAGGTGAACTGACCATCCAGCCAGGCGGCGAAAGAAAAGCCAGAACAACAGGCTGCTCAGAGGTCATGGCAGGCGCTTGATAGCCATGATCAACTCTGTTGTCGAATGGTGTGCCAGGTATGGGATCAGGCGGACGCTGCCGCCGTAGCTCTGAACAACCTGGGCTTCCGGCAGGCGAGCAGGATCGGGCACGCTGTCGCGGGCCGAGGCCGAGAGCGGGGAGGCGGCGTAGTCGCCCCCCTTGACGTAGATTGCCGGGCGCAGCAGGGCCACCAGGTCACAGGCCGTTGGCTCGCCAAAGATAGTCACATAGTCGACGCAGGCCAGGGCCGCCAGAATCTCGGCCCGCTCCTCCTGGGGTACCAGGGGGCGCCCCGGGCCTTTGAGGGCCCGTGTGCTCTCATCACTATTGAGACCAACGATCAGGAAGTCGCCCAGGGCACGGGCCTCCTGAAGATAGCGCACATGGCCCAGGTGGAGTAGATCGAAGCAACCATTAGTGAAAACCGCCCGTTCACCGGCCTCTTGTCGTTGGCGCACCAGAGCAGCCAGCTGCTCGCGCTCCATCAACTTGGCGCGCGTTGCCAGAGGTAAGCCGGAGCAGCCCGCTGAAGGAGCCGGTCCGGCGGGGCGAGCGTTGCCGCCTTGAGTTGTTAGCCTGGATTCTCCTCCATTACTCATGCAGCGCATCCATCAATTCTTCGGGTGTATTGCTGGCGCAGCCGAGGCGGCGCACCACCAGCGCGGCTGCTACATTCGAAAGGAAAGCTGCCTCGGCCATCGTCGCGCCGGCGGTCAGGGCCAGTGCGAAAGTTGCAGCCACTGTATCGCCGGCTCCATTGGTATCGACCACCTCACTGCTATGGCGGTTCAGGCGGTAGATCGGCAGGTGCAGCGGCTCCCTACCGACCTCGAACAGACTCATTCCTTCACTCCCGCGTGTGATCAGCACGCCGCGGGCCTGGCTGCCCTCTAACAGGCGGCGCCCGGCCTCATTCAGCTCCTCCTCGTTATGGATCGTCATCCCCAGCGTCGCCTCAGCCTCTGGCTGATTAGGGGTCAGAGCTGTGACACCCTGGAAGCGGAAGAGCGAGCCATGCGAGTCTACGACGATGATTTTGCCCAGCTCGCGTGCCAGGGGCAGGCAGGCCGCAATGATATCGGGGCTGATGACGCCGTTCTCGTAATCGGCGACCATGACCGCGTCCATCAAAGGGAGCATGCGCTGAATATAGGCGATAATCTGGCTCTTGCAGGGTTCAGTAACCTCCGACGTGTCGACGCGATCCAGGCGCACGATATGCTGGCGCACTACCTGCGGACTGCCGGCCAAAATCCGGGTCTTCGTCGAAGTCGGGCGGCGCGGGTCGGTAAAGAGGCCCTCCTGGTGGATGCCCCAATCGCGAATGGCCTGGCGCAGGCGAGTGCCGGGAGCGTCATCGCCAACCACGCCGGCCAGGAAGACCTCTGCGCCCAGCGCGCGTGCGTTTACGGCCACGTTGGTAGCGCCACCTGGAATAGTGTGTTCTTCGCTCAGCTCAAGGATCAGGACCGGAGCCTCGCGTGCAATGCGCGTCGGGCGCCCGATCAAATACTCATCGGCGACCATATCGCCGATGACCAGCACGCGCTTGCCGGCGAAGGCTGAAATAAGAGCGCGCAGGCGTTCAAGCCTGCTGGCGCCAAGCTCTTCCTGCATCATGCCTCTGAGTGCCTTCCTCGTCCCTTGAAGATTACCACCAGTGCAAAGCGGGGCAATGCCAGCATCCGGCGCCAGCGCCACGGCTCGTGATAGAGGCGATAGAGCCATTCCAGGCCCAGGCGCTGCCAGGCGCGGGGCGCCCGCTTCTTGCGGCCTGAAAGGAAATCGAAGGCGCCGCCGACTCCCATTGCCACGGCCACCGGCAGGCGTGACAGGTTGCGCCAGATCCACAGCTCCTGAGCCGGCGCACCGTAGGCCACACAGAGCAGGTCGGCCTGAGCGGCGGCCAGACGCTGCAGAATTGCCTCCTCTTCGGCGGGATCGGGCGAACCGGCGTAGGTGCCGGCGATCTGCAAGCTGGGGAAGCGCGCGCAGAGGCGAGCGGCAGCGGCCTCGGCCACACCGGGAGCAGCCCCAAGTAAAAAGAGGCGATAGCCGTGGGTGGCACAGCGCTCCGCCAGGGCCGGAATCAGATCGGTACCTGTAATGCGTTCAGGGGCGGGCTGGCCGAGATAGCGCGTCGCCCAGACCACGCCGATGCCGTCGGGCACGTTCAGCGCCGCCTCGTTGATAGCCTGGCGAAAGGCCGGATTGCGGCGCGCCTCCATCACAAACTCAGGATTGACCGTCACAACCTGACAGCAGGGCAGACGATTGCCACTGGCGCGTCGGCGGCGGATCTGCTCCTCGATAAAGGTGAGCGCTTCCTCCTGCGTAACGCGATCGATGCGCACGCCGAGCACAGAGACAGAACGAGGGCTTCCCCGACTCTGGCTGGGCGTGCTCTCCACTTGCTCTACTGACATAGTGCCTATCGTAAGTACTCAGTCCGGTCAGGCGAGCCTGGCAGGGGCGGGCATCACCATCACCAGCTCATAATCTCGGTCCTGGCGTCGGTCACGATCACATCGGGGCGTGTCTCTTCAATGAAGCGCCAGACATGATCAAGGACCTCCTCGGCGTGCTGGCTGCTGGTGCTCACGTAAGACAGCCCCAGGTAGGCGATCTGCCAGCGGTCATGCCCATCCACCTCGGCAATCGCTACCTCGAACTGGTTGCGCACGCGCGCCATAATCGATTTCAGTACCTGCCGTTTCGCTTTCAGCGAGTGGCACGACGGCAGATGCAATGTGATTTGACAGACTCCCACGACCATGAGGCTAGTATAGCACAGTTGGTCGGCTCTCGTGACCTGCTCATCTGCACTTCTTGTACTTCCAGGTCCCGGGCCAGCCTGGCCGCTTCCCCGGCAAGTCCCCTGACCGCTCTGGTCAGTCTACTCGCTTGCTGCTCGGTTGCTCGCCACGGCTTCCTTGTTCGTCCGTTGGCTGGCTTGCGCCAGAGGGATAGCCTTCAGACCATCCCTGCGGCGGGCGTAGCGAACGCACAGAGTAGCGCAGGCGGCATGGCGCAAAGGCTGGCTCCGCCGTGCCAGGTGCCACTCGCTGAGAAGCTTGCTGGCAGCTAGCAGGCGGGATGGGACACTCTCGACGCCTTCAATTATCTCTGATAGAATGCATGAAGGCAACCATACAGGCCACTTTTCTTCCGCCACGAGCATGAAGGAGAAGGCAAGATGACAGAAGTTGGTACGCGGAGCGAAGAACAGCCCGTGCTCCCAATGCAGGGAGTGCCACAACCTCGTCGCGAGGAGGTCCTCAATCTACCACGTGTGCATATATCTCATCACCCTGTAGTGGCGCATAAGATGACAGCCCTGCGCGACAGGCGCACGCCTCCGACCGAATTTTATCGCCTGGTGAAGGAGATCGGGGCCTTGCTGGCCTATGAGGCTACGGCCACCCTCTCGCTGGAGCCGGTCGAGGTTGAGACGCCGCTGCAGAAAACCATCGGCCAGCGCCTGGCCGGCGGCATCGGCATTACGCCGATTCTCCGCGCTGGTCTAGGGCTGGCGGAGGGATTCCGCGAGGTCATCCCAGATGCCCAGGTCTGGCATCTGGGTTTGCGGCGCGATGAGCGGACGCTCCAGGCCCAGGAGTACTATAATCGACTGCCAAGTACTGTCAATTTGCAAGTCTGCTACGCCGTCGATCCAATGCTGGCAACTGGCGGCTCGGCGATCGACGCCATTTCCATCCTGAAGCAGCGGCATATTCCCCGCATCTGCTATGTGGGCATTATCGCTGCTCCCTATGGATTGCTGCGGCTCTCACAGGCTCATCCAGATATCGACATCTATATTGCTGCTCTTGATGAGAGCCTGAACGATTACGGTTTTATTCTGCCGGGCCTGGGCGATGCCGGCGACCGGCAGTTTGGAACCTTCTGAGGAGGACGACGAAGGGTGCGATGTCGGATGTAAACCATGACCCGGATCAGCTCCGTTCAGAGACAGCTCAGGAGTCAGACGGGCATGACCAGACCCAGACAGTCGGGGAGGCCGCTGTCTCTGAAGCGGCTCCCCAGACCAGTGCCGGCGAGACAGGGGCCGGCCAGCCCGCGCCGGCAGGCACAGCCACGCCAGAGTGGGAAACAAATGGTGGCCCACTGGGCTGCTGTCTGGGGGTGACTGTCGGCCTCTTACTGAGCCTCTGCCTGCCTGTGGCCGTGCGCCTCGTTGGCTCGCCGCTCTCCGATATCTTCAATGGGGCCCTCCTGCGGGTGATGATGGCTCTGGCCGCTGTGATGGCCGCCATCATCTGCGGCTACTTTGGCTGGAAGATCGGGCGCCGCCTCTATCGTGAGTATGAGCTGAGTCCCCGCCAGCGGCGCCGTCTGGAAGAGCTGGAGCGCAAATACGCGCAACGTCAACAACGACGCCCCTGAGCTGAGCGAGCAGTGGCAGTGGAAAGGCTGTGTGAATCTGATCCATTCTCCAGTTCCCAGACCAGCGAAGCTGGTGAAGGCCCTAAGAAGAGAGAGGCTTTGCTTTTTTGCCTTTTGGTCTCCTGATACGTCATATAAGATAGAAAGGGCAAAGATGCTACTGACAGACATGTATAAGCGGTTCTACATTGCTTGAGGGAGAGCTTCCCCTATGCGGATCGTTATCTTTTGCGATATGGAAGGGGTGGCCTGCATTGAGAACTGGGAGCAGGTTACGGCAGGTCGCCCGCTCTATGAAGAGGCGCGCAAGCTCTATACTGACGAGATGAATGCAGCGGTGCGCGGAGCGCGCGCTGCTGGAGCCACAGAGATCATAGTGGTAGACTGTCACGGGGCCGGCGGAGCTTATAACTTCAAAAGTTTTCTCCCGGAGCGTCTGGAGTCTGGTGCTCAATATGTGCTGGGCCATCCCTGGGCGCGCTACATCGAGGCCTTCGAACGCGGCTGTGACGCCATTCTCTTTGTCGGCGCTCATGCGATGGCTGGCACGCCCGATGGCGTGCTTTGCCATACCGTTTCTTCCGAGACCTGGTACAATGCCTGGATCAACGAGACGCGCGTTGGCGAGAGCGGCATCCTTGCTGCCATCGCTGGCTGCTGGGATGTACCTGCTGTCTTTGTCTCCGGTGACGCGGCCACCTGCCGCGAGGTGACAGCCCTTCTCGGCCCACAGGTGGTCACCGCCGAGGTCAAGCGTGGACTGAGCTGTTTCTCCGCCGTTCATATGGCGCCACGCGATGCCTGTTCACTGATCGAGATGGGCGTGGCACGGGCGCTGAGCACGCGCAACTGGCCCAAGCCCTACAAACCGGCCACCAGCCCGGTCACTTTCAAGGTCGAGCTGTCCGGGGTGGAACGGGCGAGTGACTTCAAGGGCCGCCAGGGTGTGGAAATTGTTGGGCCACGGACGGTCGTTTCAACGGCCACAACCTTCTGGCAAGCCTGGGATCAGTTTTGGTATCGCCACGCTTAACTGAGGAGCGTGCCGGCTCTGCTCGACTTACTCGAAGCGACCCCAGCTATCCCAGAGCAGCCTGGGTGGCTCAGGACCAGTCGCATATCGATTCTAGCTGCCTCCAGGCCACGCGGCTCCATCCCCCTCTGCCTCCGCCCCTGAGCCGGAAGCGCGCAGAGTACACAGCACAGGCTTGCAGAGCGCGCGTGGCCTATGTTCTACAAGCCTTGCCCTGGCGAGCCTTTTCCCCGCCTGGAGAGGCACACGCTATGACGCGACTGATCGTTGCCGAAACAGGTCCCCTGGTGCCTTCACAGCTCTTCTTGCACCTTGAAGGATGCCAGGCGTCGGCGCAGGCTCTCGGTGAGACTGACCATTGCATCAACGGCCTGCTTGCTGTGCTGCAGATGCTCATTGAGTTCCGCGCTCATCCGCGACATTTCCCCCACAGAAGCGACGGCCAGCTGCGAGCTTTTGCTCTGGCGTTCCGTATCGACATGGATCACATCGGCCAGATCGGCGATCTGTTCAGCCACTGTCAGAATGGCATCCAGTTCGATACCGGTCTGGGTGACCAGATCGGTCTGAGTGATCACCTGCTGCGTATTGCGCTCCACGCTCTGGGAAATGGCCGTTGTCTCGTGCTGCACCGTGCGGATATGGGTAGCGACCTTGCGCGCTGCTTCGGCACTGCGCACCGCCAGAGTGCGGATCTCCTGGGCGATCACCGCGAAGCCCTGGCCGTA
Organism: Thermogemmatispora sp.; assembly: GCF_019683635.1. GTDB lineage: Bacteria > Chloroflexota > Ktedonobacteria > Ktedonobacterales > Ktedonobacteraceae > Thermogemmatispora. The sequence continues at coordinate 29,506 of NZ_JADGIA010000040.1, forward strand.
CTCGCTGGCGCGCACGGCTTCAATAGCCGCGTTGAGTGCCAGCAGATTCATACTGGCCGTCAGATCAGTAATGGCCGTCACCGTCTCGTTAATCTCCTGACCGCTCTCGCTCAGGCGCTTCATGAGGCGGGCAGACTGCATGGTCGCCTCGCGCACCTGCCGGATGCCCTCCACGGCACGATCCACCGTCTCCTGTCCTTTGGCCGTTACATCCAGGGCCTCCGAGGTCATCTGCGTTAGCCTGGCGGCGTGTTCGCCCAGCTGGCGGATCAGGGTTGTCAGCTGATCGACCTCGTGAGAGAGATGGTAGACCTGGCGCTCCTGTTGATCGGCGTCGCGCACCAGCAGCTCAGCGCTTCGCTGCAGGCCGTGAGTGTAGTCATCGAGCGTGCGTGTGCTTTTCTGGAGGTCGGAGACAATAGCATGGAGCTGCTCGATCAACGTATTGAGCACCTCCACGACCGGCTGCAGAGAGGCATGGCGGGCTTGCAGCCGGACCCGCAGATCGCCGCGGCTCAGCGGCTCCAGCTCGGCGCGTAGAGCGGCAATAGCCTCCTGCAGAGCGCGATGTTCGGCCTCCTGCTGGGCGAAGACCTGGGCGTTATCGATCGCGATGGCCGCCTGGTTAGCAAAGAGTTCGAGGATCTCGATGCGCTCCAGCGTCGGGATCTGGCCGTCCTCCGGCTCGTCGAGAGAGATAAAGCCGACCAGCTGCCTCTTGCGTGGACTATAGAGCGGCACAATCAGCATGTCGAGCGGATGCCAGCCACCGGGCTGATAGTCGCTGAGTGGCATATTGCCAACCAGGGTTACATCAGCAAACTCATGGATATGTTCGTGTGAAATAAAATAGCTCTGGCTGATGCGGAACTCTGGCCGCATTTGGCGCAGCATCTGCTCCACCCGCATTGGATGCTCGATGAGACGGCGCTGGTCCTCGGCGGAGATGCCGGCGAAAGCGACAGCTTTCAGGTACTCGCTATTCTCTTGCAGCAGCTTAATTACCGCGCTGCGGAAGCCAGTGCAGGCGGTGATCGAAGCAGCAATCTGCTGGAGCACCTCCTCCAGACCCAGCTCAGCGCGCAGCATGTTTCCCAGGCGGATCAGCTCTTTGACCTGGCGTGTATAAAGGGCCTGCTCCTGGGTTGTAGCAGGATTGGCCGTACCGGTCGCGCTGGCGGAGCCAGCGGCGGGCGCTGCTGCAGGTCCGAAGGACTGAGGTCGTGAGGCGAAGCGCTCGCGCTCCGCTGAAGTATTGAGCGGAGGGAAGGTAGTCATAGCAGCCCTACTCCGTGCATGGTTAGTCTTGGGATCGACGCTCCGTTCCTGGCGTGTCGGCTCGTTGCCGCTGCGCAGGCGTACACGCAGGGGAATAAACCAGTTCTGCTGTTTTCTCTCTGCCATGCCAGCATCGTCTTCCTTTCCAGTGTGGCCCGCGCGGTCTGGCCTGGCGGCAAAAAGCGGGGCAGCCGGTCTTGCCTCCTGTGCTTCCGGTGGGCGAAAAGGACTCCCATG
>NZ_JADGIA010000230.1 GCF_019683635.1 Thermogemmatispora sp.
CTGATCATTGCGCCGCTGCTTCTGGCCGCGAGCACAGCGGCTCTGGTTGCCTGGCAGGCCGTGCGTGTGCGCCCGCTCATGGTGCTGCGCTACGAGTGAATGAGGCGCTCGTCCCAGAGCTGGCCCGCGGAGACCACACTCCCCCAGGAGGCAGCGAGGAGTGTGACCTCCGCGGACAGGTCTGGCCCTCAGCCACTGGCTTCTGAGCTGAGGAAGCAGCGGGCCTGGCCCAGCAGTCGCTCCCTTTCTTGGTTCTCCTGCTCGGCGCGTCCCCCCCACACCTTGACCTTGGCACGCTCGCCCTTTGCCTGAGCCGATACTGCCGGTTGACGCTCACCCCGGGCCGACTCTTATCGAGGAGAGCTGCGACCCCCACACGCTGATCACGGCGCCCATGCCCAGGGAGCTACCGCGACCTCCAGGCTAACCCGCTCTCTTTTACAACTTCGCGCGCTCTCGCCTGCCGCCTGGCGACGCCTGCTTTTCGAGGCCTTCCAGCATTTTCTCGCTAGCTCCCAGGCCAGCGATCTCCCGCTGCCGGGCGAACTATGCTGCAGCAGTAGCTCTGCTTTGCCCAAGAAAGCAAACTCATCTACAAGAGTTCCTCCAGGGAAACGTTTCTTTCTGTAGAAAGCCTGCCCGCCCACTATTCTACCCAATAGGAGGTTTGCACCATGCAGCCTAACCTTCGCTTCTGCCCTTACTGCGGGGCCTCGGTGGCTTCCACCCAGGCGTTCTGCTCTATGTGTGGTGCTCTTCTAAGCGAGGAAGCCGCAGGCCATACGCTTTCCCCTGGCCAAGAGGCGGGGAACAAGCCCCCAGAGGGGACGACCAGCGGCACCACGCAGATAGCTTCTCCAATGGCAACACCGCCGCCACCACCACCTCCGACTCCAGATTCACATGCTAGCCTTTCTCCTCCCCAGACTCCAGCTGCTTTCTCAGCCCCAGGACAAGGCTACAGGCCGCCTCTAGCTCCCACACCCGCGGGCCAGATGAGTAGTTCCCCACCTCCCTACGCTCGTCCCCAGAAGGGATCTGGCCGCGGCGTCATCGCTGGCCTCGGCTGCGGCATGCTTCTGGTCATCTTGCTCATCGTCGTGGTCTGCGGAGCCTTGAGCGTGGGTGGCTACCTCTTACTGCGCAACCTCGCCAGCACTGCTTCCTCCCTCTCCCACACCAGCAGCACCAGTGGGGACAACGCGCTCCACTCCAACACGCCAACCCCGACCAGCATCCCAACCCGCACCTTCCCCATCAACGGCACCCTGACCTACGCTTCCATCACTATCACGGTTGTCAATGCTCAACTGGCAGCCAGCTTTCCCGAGGACCTCAGCCCTACGAATGGCGCAGCCATCCTGCGCCTCTCTTTGAAAGAGAAGAACCCTTTGAACGGCTCTCCCCTGTATTCCTACCATGATGTTGCCCGCCTGATTCTCCCCGATCAAAGTAGTGTCGCGCCGAGCAATCTCCAGTATGGAGGATCACCATCACCTAATTCGGATCGCACCAACTGGCTAGACTTCGAAGTTCCCGCTACCCTGGACGTCAGCCGCACGATATTGCGCCTGGGAACCTCCAGCGAGGCCCAGATGGATATTCCCCTCCAGGAGAAGCCTAACCTCTCGAAATACCAGCCCCGTACAACCAGCTTCACCAACGCTCGAACCACCTATGCCGGCATGCAATGGACGGTCACCGCAGCGACAGTCAGCTGGAGCGACAATGGCCAGCAGGCTGGTAGTGGGAAACGCTTCCTGACCTTGAGCTTTCGCGTTGACAACCAGTCTCAGCGGGACATAGGCTTTAACCCCGTCGACTTCATGCGCCTGCAGGTCGGCAGCGATCGCTTTCCACCTGTAAGGAATACACTCGCCACGACAGCAAAGGCACAAACCACCAATTACACCGGTGAGGTGATTTTCATCATACCAGAGGGTACAACATCTTGTACAGTTATTATGATGAGAAATGAGCTGGTCCCTAACAGCAACGATACGCAGATCGCGCTCCAGCTGAGCTAAAGCGCGCAGAGCGCGAGCAGGAAGTGAACAGAGACAGAAGCACCGTCCTGGTTCCTTCGCCTCCCTGCTCATGCTCCCTCGCTCACAAGAGTCAGGCCCTTCCCTGAGCGAGGGAGCAGCACCATTCAATGGTCAGACTCCCTGGCCCACCGTTTCAGACGCCGACCGACACAGCTGCTTCTAGCTGCTGACTCGTCTCTTCCAGTGACAGATCGCGTGCAAGGAGCACAGACGTCCACTGCAGATCAGCCCTATTGCCTGCGCCGCCGTAGCGCAGCTCTCGCTGAGAGCGCCATCATTCAGCATCGAGAGCGGTCAGATCAAGCAAGCGTGTCCCACTGGTCAAGTCCCCTGCCTGCTGACCTCCACCCTGCAGCCCTTCGAATGGAGCGCGTCACCTCTGAGTGCACTGTCGCTCTATCGCATCGGCCTGCCGGCCTGATCGAAGTCGCCAATCAGACAGCGCAGCCGCTCTGGCCAGCGGGACGCTTCACCTGGGAGGCGAAAGGATTGACCTCAACCCAGACCGGCCCAATGCCCGGGTCGGCATGGCCAGGCACCTAGTTAGAGCAGCCGGCAGAAGATGGCTTTGAGATAGAGGGTTTCGGGCATGGCCAATCTGACAGGATGATCGCAGCTGTGGGTCAGCACTTCCAACACCTGCACCTCACGATCGAGAGCGCGCGCCGCCAGGGAGAGCGTCCCCGACAGATCATCCAGGCCAATCGCCCCCGAGCAGGAGCAGCTCAGCAGGATACCAGCAGGACGCAGCACGCTCATGCCCAGCATGTTCAAGCGACGATAGGCCCGCAGGGCCTGCGACCTCGCCGCCTGGCTGCGCGCAAAGGCCGGCGGATCAAGTACCACGATATCGAAGCGCTCGCCACGCGCACGGGCCTCCTCCAGGTAGGCAAAGACATCGGCGACGACAAAGGCGTGCTGATCGGCATCCAGCCCGTTGAGGGCGAAATGACGCCGGGCCGCCTCCATTGCTGGCTGCGAGCTATCAACACTGGTGACCCGCACCCGCTGATCGCTTAAGGCGGCTACCAGCGAAAAGCCACCGGTATAGGAGAAGCAATTGAGCACGCGCGCCACTCCCCCAGGCGCCAGTTCTGAGACCACAGCCCGCACATACTTGGCCAGCGCCGCTCGCTTGTCGCGCTGATCAAGAAAGAAGCCGGTCTTCTGACCGCGCCAGGGATCGATCAGGTAGCGTACACCATTTTCGCGCCCTTCCACTTCCGGGGGCACCTCGCCGGCCAGCAAGCGCGGCTCCTCCAGCGCCAGCCCCTCACGGCGCCGCGCCTGGCTATCGTTGCGCAACAGCAGACCATGCGCTCCCGTCTCTTCGAGCAGAGGCGCCACCAGCAGAGGCAGAAGACGCTCCATGCCGAGCGTGTGCACCTGAGCCACCAGCACCTCAGCGTAACGATCGACGATCAGGCCGGGCAGGCCGTCACCTTCCGAATGGATCAGCCGATAGATGTTGGTCACGGCGGGATCGAAAACGCGGCGCAGCTCTTGCGCCCGGCGGATGCGCCGGCGCAGCAGCGTGGCATCGATCGGCTCCTCGCGACGCGTCAGCAGACGGATGGCAATATCGGTGTGAGGATGATAATAGCCGCGCCCGAGGAACTGACCCGAGGCCGAGCGCACCTCAACCAGCCCGCCCGGTTCGACCTCGCGCGGCACCTGCTGCAAGGCTCCCGAGAAGACCCAGAGATGACCGTTGAGCAGCGGCTCCTCGCGCTGCGGCTTCAAACGTACCTGTGGATAGACGGTAGACATTGACAATGGCCAGCCCCTTGGATACCGGCAGCGTCTCGTCTCAGCCCAACCAGACAGACCACCGGTCCTACTCGTCGGCCATTATAGCATACGGATCATCAGCAGCAAGGGGAGCGGTCCCTTCGTCCTGGAACCAGGCCAGCACCTCGCGCAGGCGCACCACCTCACCGACGACGATGACCGCTGGCGCCCGTATGCCCGCCTGAGCTGCGCGCTCCGCAATCTCAGCCAGTCTACCCTCAACCGAGCGCTGCTGTGGCAGCGTCCCCCATTCGACCACCAACGCGGGAGTTTCGGCGTTCAGTCCGCCGGCCTGCAGCTCAGCCACAATCTGCGGCAGCGTCTTCACGCCCATCAAAATCACCAGCGTTCCCCCAACGCGCGCCAGTGTGCGCCAATCCACCGCGCTCGCCTCAGCGCCACGCTCCTTGTGGCCGGTCACAATGGTCACCAGCGAGGCCAGGCCCCGGTGCGTCACCGGCACGCCGGCGTAGGCCGGCACAGCCAGCGCCGCGCTCACTCCCGGCACCACCTCAAAGGGAATACCGGCCTGCGCCAGCGCCTCGGCCTCCTCGCCCCCACGCCCGAAGACAAAGGGATCTCCCCCCTTGAGACGCACCACCAGGCGCCCGCGACGGGCCTGTTCGATCAACAGGCGATTGATTTCTGCCTGGGGTAACTGATGGCAGCCTGGTCGCTTCCCAGCAAAGATCAGCTCGGCCCCAGCGCGGACCTCGGCCAGGAGCTCGGGGGCAACGAGGCGATCATAGATCACCACATCGGCGGCGCGCAGACAGCGCAAACCCTTCACGGTAATCAAATCGGGCGCCCCAGGACCAGCACCCACCAGGTAGACCTTGCCACGCTCCAGCGGGACCCCTGGCTGCTGCAACTTCTCACTCATCCATCTCCCTCCCCCTCTATGAAGCCAGCGAGCGCTCATCAACAGCCCCGGCGCTATCCTCCTCGAAAGAGCAAGGCACTTCCACGCCATACTGGCGCAGCAGCTCCGCCGTTAGAGCACGGGCCTCGGCCTCAGCCCCCGCCTCCAGCCGGGCCAGCACCGGCGAGCGGTAGAACTCCTGAAAAAAGGCATCGCGCCGCTCGTAGGTAACCCCCTGGGCACGCAGCAAAGCCCGCGCCTCCGCCGCCAGACGCAAGAAGGCCCCATAGGTCCGAGGAAAGTGCTGCTCCAGCTCCTGGCGGATCAGCTTCGCCAGGCCCGGGCTGGCCCCTTCCGTCGAGACTGCCACCGTCAGGGGATCACGGCGCAGAATCGAAGGCGTAATGAAATTGCAACGCTCGGGCAAATCAACAATGTTGAGCAACTGCCCACGCTGCTGGGCCTCGCTCCAGACGGCCTCCACCAGCTCCGGCTCACGCGTCGTGGCGATCACCACAAACGCCCCCTCCAGGTCGCCGGGCTGATAGGGGCGCCGTCGCGCCTCTACCTGTCCCCCCAACTCCTGAGCCACCCGCTCCAGCTCCGCGCACCACACAGGAGCAATCACACAGACCTGCGCCCCACAGGCGGCGAAAGCCTGGACCTTCTCCGCCGCAATGCGATCGCCTCCGATCACCACCACACGCCGACCGCGCACATCGAGCATAATCGGATAATAGTTCGGCATCTCGGTCGCCGTTCCTCCCTCAGCTCTCTCTCGTTCGCTCACACGCTCAAAGTGGCACTGTCACCTACGTTGGCCGCTCTCCCCGCTCCGCTCGGTTCAGCGTCTATACGCAGCGCGCCTGCCTCTCCTGGAAGAGCAGCAGGCGCGCTCGCTCAATGCAAGCCACTCAGCTCGCGTTCGTCGAGGATCTGCGCCCGCTGACGCAGATACTCCACACCGACGCGATGACAGTAGTCACCGAAAGTCTCGCCGGGAGTACGTTCATCGCGCCAGAGCACCAACAGCGGGCGAATCGTGGCGGGTACCTCTCGCAAAGGCACAGAGGCGGCGTAGAGCGTCGTCAGGCGCGTATTCTCCCAATCGCCACCGACATAGATATTGTAGAGATCCTTCGAGCGGCCCACAAAGCCGATATCACCCATATAGGGGCGGGCGCAGCCATTGGGGCAGCCGCTCATACGCAGACTGAGACGCTCACCAGCCAGGCCCAGCTCCTCCATCTGGCGCCCAATCTCATGCACCACACCCGGCAGGACACGCTCCGCCTCAGCTACCGCCAGACCACAGGTCGGCAAGGCCGGGCAGGCCATTGCATAGCGCTTCACCCCCAGCTTCGCAGGGTCCGTCTCAATGCCATGCGCACGCAGCAAGGTCTCCAGCGGCTCACGCTGATCCGCAGTCAGATCGGTCAGCAGGATATTCTGCTGTCCGGTTAAACGGATACCAGGACGGAAGGTCTCGATCGCCTTCCGCAGACCGGTGCGCAACTGGCAGGCATCCGTATCACGCACGCGCCCGTTCTCCACATAGACCCCCAGAAACCAGCGTCCATCGCCCTGCTCGTGCCAGCCCAGATGATCATCAACCCCCTCCCAATGCAGCGGATGGGGGTCAGCCACGGCATGGCCCAGGCGCCGCTCTAACTCAGCGCGGAACCACTCAATGCCACGCTCCTCGACCACATACTTCATGCGCGCATGCTTGCGGTTCTGACGATCGCCATAGTCGCGCTGGATCGTCACGATGGTCTCCACAACCGACAGCGCCTCAGCCGCCGGCACAAAGCAGAGCGGCGTCCCCAGGCGCGGATAGGTATCGGCCTTACCGTGGGTCATGCCCATGCCGCCGCCCACCAGCACCGTAAAGCCCGCCAGCTCACCACCGTCGTCCAGCTCGGCCACCAGCCCAATATCCTGGGTATAGACATCGATGCAGTTATCACCAGGGAAAGCCACGCCGATCTTGAACTTGCGCGGCAAATAGGTCGGCCCGTAGATCGGCTCCGCCTCCTCATCGTCCGGCGTCCCCACCGTGTGGACATGCTGCCCATCAATCCAGATCTCATGATAGGCCCGGCTGCGCGGCGCCAGATGACGTGCGATCTGCCGCGCAACGTCCTGGACCTGCGCCTGGGCCCGGCTGCGCGCCGGCGCCGGACAGGCCATCACGTTGCGGTTCACATCACCGCAAGCCGCCAGCGTTGAGAGCAGAGCCTCATTGATAGCGCGGATCGTCGCGCGCAGGTCCTGCTTCAAGACGCCATGCAGCTGAATGCCCTGGCGCGTCGTGAAGCGTAAGGTTCCATTGGCATAGCGGCCCGCCAGATCATCTTCGACCAGATATTGCTCGGCGGTCAATGCGCCCCCCGGAATACGCGAGCGGACCATGAATTGATAAGCCTTTTCCTCACCCGCAGCCTTACGCGCCTGACGCAGGTCACGGTTCTCCTGCTGGTAAATCCCATGAAATTTGATGAGCTGGACCTGCGCCTCGCTGAAATGCGTGCTGTCCTGAGCCAGCTCCTCGGCGATCGCCCCACGCAGATGGCGGCTCTCAGCCTTGATACGCTCTACCTTACTGCCGCCGCCGACTCCCAGGCCCAGGAGATTGTTGCCAGCGGAAGAAGGGGTCTGATGCTCTTGCTCGGTCGCCATACCTCAGTCCTCAAAGTTGACATAATGGATCAACTATAGCAACTATTAATTAACATACGATACAGAGCACTGTTTGTCAATAGGCGCACCAGAGCGACGGCGCAGGGGGCCAGAGAAGAGCGCGGCCCGAGGAGAGCTGGCGGCGGTGGCAGCGAAGCCAAGGTGGGACTGGATCAGGCGAGACCAGGCGGGCGCCTTCGAGAGCCGGGCCCGGGCAGGGCAGGCCGGGACAGACCCGGCCCGGCGCAAACAACACGCGGGTCACCGAGGGAGGTCCCCAGTGACCCGCGTACAGAGGAAGCCCATCTCTGGTACGGCGTCCTGCCGCAGCGGCAAGGAGGCGGCCTTGTCCTTCCTGCCGGCTGCTCGGCTGAGTACTGACACTGACGATCGCAGAGCGAGCAGGCTGGCGACGGCGCGGCAGCGAGCGGTTAAGTGAGCGAGGGAGCCACAAAGTCAAGCGAGTGGAGACCTCTGTAGCTCCCTCCCGCCCTCTCTCCCCCCAGCTATCGAGCGCCCGTCTGCCCTGCC
>NZ_JADGIA010000231.1 GCF_019683635.1 Thermogemmatispora sp.
CCGATAGCCCTCCTGTCGCTCTTCATCTCGCCTCATAGATGGATATACATTTATTATTTATTGGGGTTGGTTATAATGGAGGTGTAGCTTTGCCCAGCGCACAAGCGAAGCAAGGCCAAAGAGAGTGAGGCACTGGCCGGTGGGCTGCCCACCAGTTCGTCAGCGGTTATCTCGAAGGATGGACTGGCGGGCAAGCTGACTGGTAAGAGAGGAGGCGGGGTGAGGAGCGGAGGGCTATGGATGAGCATGGTCAGAGTGTCCTCCGCAGAGGCGTGCTTGAGCAGCGTACTGCGCTGGAACTCTGTGCAGCCTGAAAAGGGAAAGGAGCAACATGCAAGAAAAGCCCCGGTGGGTCAAGCCGTCCTTCGAAGTCATTGCGGTGAGCCTTGAGTGCACTGCCTATGCAGGCGTACTCCTGTTGTTTGAACCTCAAACGAGACAGTAGTACCGCGCTAGCTAGGCAGGGAGAGAGCAGGCAGAGGGCGCTAATAGAGGAAGGGTGAGCGGTAGAGGGAGGAGGCGGAGACTGAGCAGGTCCTGTCTCCTCCCTGCTCCCCGTCCGGCTCCGGTCAATGCCTTGCCTTGTCCGGTTTTGCTGTGTTGGCCTGGGCTGCGGCAAGTGAGAAAACTCCTCCAAGGATTGAAATGGAAGGGAGAGGCAGCCCGTTCAGGGATTAGAGAAACAAGAAAAATGTTGGTGCGTCTGCTCGGTACAGCAGCAGGAGGAGGCTTCCCGCAGTGGAATTGCAATTGCTCGAACTGCCGGGGTCTACGTGCGGGAGAGCTGAAGGCGAAGGCACGCACACAGTCTTGTGTGGCGGTGAGCGCCGACGGCGAGCGCTGGTTTCTACTCAATGCCTCCCCCGATCTGCGCGCTCAGCTTGAAGGTTTTCCGCCTCTCTGGCCCCCTGCCTCTTGCAGGCGCGGCACGCCTATCGAGGCCATTCTGCTGACCGATGCTGACCTCGACCATACCCTCGGCCTTCTGCTCCTTCGGGAGCGTTCCGTTTTGACTATCTATGCGCCTGCGGCAGTTCAGCAAGCCCTGCGCCAGGGACTGGCCCTACCGCAGTTGCTCGCTCATTACTGCTGCGTCGAGTGGCGTGAACCCGCCGAAGAGCTGGCTCCGCTGCCCACTGCGGCGGGCCACACAAGCGGCCTTCTCTACCAGGCCATCCCTCTGACCGGCAAGCCTCCGCGCTACCTCGCAGAGGTCAGTACGCTCGCAACCGACTCCCCGTTCCGCGTTGGCTATTATCTCACGGATGTGCAGACTGGTGGACGTCTGCTTTTCCTGCCAGGACTAGCCCGGCAAGAGGAGCAGCTGCAGCCCTACCTGCGGGCCTGCGATGCTATTCTCCTTGATGGTACCTTCTGGAGCGAGAATGAGCTGCAGGAGCAGGGACTCATCCAGGCAACAGCAAGCAGTATGGGTCATCTCCCAATCAGCGGGCCAGCGGGCAGTCTGGCCTGGCTAACACATCTCCCTGTTCCTTACCGCGTCTATACCCATATCAACAACACCAACCCGGTCCTGGTCGAAGACTCACCCCAGCATGCCACCGTGCGCGCTGCCGGAATCATCATCGGCTGGGACGGGCTGGAGCTGCGGCTATGATCCGCTCGCCCTCGCCTCGCATGCTGCTAAGAGAGGATCGCAGGGTGGATAAAAAAGCAAGCAAGAGCGAAGAGAGGAGCTACTATGAGCATAGCGCATTTTGAGCCTTGGGACCGCGAGACCTTCGTCACCCAACTGCGAGCCGTTGGCATGACTCGCTATCATCATCTCCATCCTTTTCATCAGGCCATGAATCGGGGCGCCCTTACTCCTGAGCAGATCCGCGCCTGGATCGTGAACCGCTTCTATTATCAGCAGCACATTCCTATGAAAGATGCAGCAATTATTGCTAATTGCCCTCTTCCAGAGGTCCGCCGGCTCTGGCTTCACCGCATCAGCGATCACGATGGCGAGCGCGAGGATGAGGGCGGTATTGAAGCCTGGCTGAAACTGGCTGAAGCAAGTGGTCTCTCACGCGAGGAGGTGCTGAGCGGACGGCATGTGCTCCCTGGCGTCCGCTTCGCCGTCGAAGCCTATGTGACTTTCGCCCGTCAGCAGCCGTGGCCTCTGGCCATAGCCTCCTCGTTGACTGAGCTGTTCTCTCCCGATCTGATGAGCGAGCGCCTGGCCGCCTTCGAGCGCTATTACACCTGGATCAACCCGGAGGGATTGGCCTATTTCCGGGCACGTTTGCTGCAGGCACCACGCGACGCGGCGCAGGCTCTGGAGTTGACTGTGCGCTACTGCACAACGCGCCAGCTTCAGGAGGGTGCTGTCCAGGCACTCGCTTTTAAATGTGACGTGCTCTGGAGTATGCTCGACGCCCTGCAGTTCGCCTACGGTCCCTGGCCTGGCGAGCCGGCACTGACAGCGGCCAGCACCAGCGCCCCCACTGCCGTTCCACAGGAAGGTCGCCTATGAGCACGTCTAGCGCAGGCAGCTTTCCCTCTCCAAAGATGCTGCGCCCTCGCCTGCTTCCCAGGGCACGGCTAGAAATCGATCGTCTCAGCCAGCAGCCTATTCTGCTCTATCCCGAGGGAGTGATGATGCTCAATGAGACCGCAGCTGCTATCTTGCAGCTCTGCAACGGCGAGCATACGCTGGCCGATATCCTTCGAGAGCTAGCGAACCGTTACGAGGCCAGTCCCGAACAGCTGGAGGATGATGTTTACGAATATCTTTGTTCGCTGCGGGACCAGAATCTCGTCGCCTGGCTAGAGTAGATCAGGTCCGCCTTCTCCGTAGCCCGCTATCAGCCTCAGCACAGGATAGGTCGCCAGACAGGTTGCATAGCCAGAGAGGACAATTACGATGACGCTCAACGAGCAGCAGATGAAGCCACCTTCCTCACCCGACACACACCAGCCGGAGGGTGCTCTTTTCCAGACCGCCCCGGGCAGGACGCTGCGGCCATTCGGTTTGCTGGCCGAGCTGACCTATCGCTGTCCGCTCCATTGTCCTTACTGCTCGAATCCGACTCAGATTCTCTCAGATCAGCGGCAGCCTGAGTTGACGACTAGCGAGTGGCAGCGCGTGATCAGAGAGGCCGCCACCCTCGGGGTTCTACATCTGCTCTTTTCTGGCGGTGAGCCACTCCTACGGCGCGATTTGCCAGCCTTAGTTGATAGCGCTCGCACTGTTGGTCTTTATACCAATTTGATCACCAGCGCCCTTGGCTTGACACGGCGCCGTCTACAGGAATTGCAGGAAGCCGGTCTTGATAGCATTCAGATTAGCTTCCAGGCTGACGAAGCCGCCCTGGCCGACGGCATCGCCGGCTGCCCGGGCGCTCATGAGCACAAGCTAGAGGCCGCTCGCCTGGTCAACGCCTGCGGCCTGCCCCTGACGATCAATGTGGTGCTTCACCGCGGCAACATCGAGCGCCTGCCAGCGATGATCGACCTGGCCGAGCGGCTGGGCGCTCAGCGTCTGGAGCTGGCCAGCACGCAGTACCTGGGCTGGGCCTTCTACAACAAAGTCGCGCTGCTCCCCACAAAAGCTCAGGTGCAGCAGGCCGAAATGATTGTGCGCGCTGCCCAGGAGCGCCTGCGCGGACGCATGGAAGTCATCTACGTCTGGCCCGATTACTATGCTGAACGCCCCAAGCCCTGCCTGTATGGCTGGGGCCGCCGTTATCTGACCATTACCCCCGACGGTGAGGCCCTGCCCTGTCAGACCGCCCGCATCATTCCCAACCTGCATTTTGACAATGTGCGCCAGCATTCCCTGACCTGGATCTGGCAGCGATCAGCGGCCTTTGAGCGCTTCCGCGGCAGCCACTGGATGCCTGAGCCTTGCCGGAGCTGCCCGCTGCGTGAGCAGGACTTCGGCGGTTGCCGCTGCCAGGCCTTCCTGTTGACAGGCGATGCCGCCAATACCGACCCCGCCTGTAGTCTCTCTCCTCACCGCGCCCGTCTGCTGGCCATCCTCAGCGAGGTTGAGCAGCAGTCAGGCTCCTCGTCCAGTTTCCACAGCCCTTTTGCCCCCGATGGGCGGCCTCTGATACCCATCCACTTCCGCACCAATCCTAAATCCTGCCCAGGGGAATAAGCTGGGGCACCTCTGAGTTTTATCTTTATGCTGTAGCTGGAGACAACCAGCATGGAAGCATTGCAGGTAGACCGCTGTGCGATCGTTCAAGAGAGGAGGTAATTGCTAGCGATGGATGATGCGGAAATTCTGCAGCGTATTGAAGAACTGGTAGATGAGGAACACAAACTGCTTAAGAAGGCGGAAGAAGAGGGACTCACGGACGAGGAGCGCGTGCGCATGAAAGAGCTAGAGATTCGCCTTGATCAGTGTTGGGACCTGCTGCGCCAGCGGCGAGCTCGCCGCCATGCTCACCTCAACCCCGATGAGGCTCAGCCTCGCGATCCTCGTATCGTTGAGCATTACCTGCAATAGCGCCCGCTGCCCAAGATCTGCCTATTCCCAGAGAGGCAGCCAGGCTGCCTCTCTGTCCTTTCTCTCCATACCTTCCCCTCGCCCAATTGGTCCACTTCATATAATGCACTTAGAGGCTCTTTCTCTATTCCTTCTGGTAGCAAGGCGGAATAAGATCGATGCAAGTACATCAACGTCCTATTTTTCGTCAGCGTGCACTGCAGCATCATCTCTATGGGCGAGAAAAAGATATTCTCCCGCATTTCATGGCACTGCCCGTACCTGTGCTGCTCTGGCTCCTCTTCGGGCTGCTCTTCGCTGCCGCAGCGCTCGCCTGGACAACGGAGATCCCGACCTACACCGTTGGCCCGGGCGTGGTACTAGACGCGGAAGCTTCCAGCGAGCGGTTCCAGTTGCAGCCACAGGGGGCCTTTGCGCTGATCTTCCTTCCCTGGGAAGCACACCAGAGGCTGCGACCAGGGCAACCTGTGCAAATTACCTTACCAGCCACCAATCTCACGCTGAATAGTCACATAGTGCGCATTTTGCCAGGAATCACCAGCCCTGCCACCGCCTGCACCTACTATACTACGGCTAATACGCACCAGGCGTCACCACCGGTCACGCGCCCCTCTGTAGCTGTACTGGTACCATTAGGCCAGCAGCTCTCAGCCAGCATCTATGCTGGAACGGGTCTGACAGCGCAGGTACAGACCGGTTTCACTCGCCTCATCAACTTGCTGCCAGGGGTTGGGATGTTGTTGGGAGGCCAGGGAGCGTTATGATACACGACAATGGACAGCAAGGACAGTATGGACAGGAAGTAACTCAGGATCGCGACTATGTAGACATCTTCGATCCACAAGAATATATCACTGCACGTCGACCGCTCAAGCGGCGGCGTATTCGTCCGATCGTCCTCCAGCAGGAGGGCGACTATCCAGCTATTCGTCCTCATCTGCGTCTGCCAGTCAGGCAGAAGCCAGCGCCAGCAGCGACCCCAGCAGCGCCCGCCGCCACTGTTGAAGGCAGGCTGGCAGGCGAGCAGCAGCAGCCCACAGCAGCGGAGGCCCGGCCCCCTCAGCAAGAGGGTCAGACCAAGCCGGCGATCGAGGCAGGCACGCACAGTAAGCGCGCCAGAAAGCAGACCTGGTCTGGCCGAGGATGGCGACGGCGGCGTGTCCGTCCCCTCACGCAAATGAACGTCGTCGAGTGCGGCTATGCCTGTCTGGCGATGATCCTCAACTACTACGGACGCCCTACCTCAGTCTCCGAGCTGCGTATGCGGCATGGTCTGGGGCGCGACGGCCTCTCAGCTCTGAGCATTGTCAAAGCAGCCCGAAGCTATGGCTTGCGCACACGCGCCATCTCGTTGCAGCGCACCGAGGACTTCCAAGCTGTTCCGCTTCCGGCAGTGGTCCACTGGGAATTTAAGCACTTCATCGTCGTTGAGCACTGGACACCCCGCTGGGTCGAAGTCATCGACCCCGCCTGGGGGCGTAAGCGACTCACCCCCGAGGAATTCGACGCCGGCTTCACCGGCATTGTGATCCTTTTCGAACCAGGAGTGCATTTCAGCACCGAAGGTAGCGCTCACCGCGTTACTCTCTGGATGCAGGTCAAGCAGTTCGCCCGCCAAACGCGCGGCACCCTGTTTCAGGTGCTCGGAGCCTCGCTCTTCCTGCAGTTCTTTGGCCTGCTCTTGCCGCTGCTCACCAAGATCGTCATCGATCAGATCCTGCCAGCTCACATGGTCGATATCATGGGCATCCTGGGCCTTGGCCTGCTGCTGCTCCTCGCCACCCAGGCCACAACCACAATCCTTCGCGAGTGGCTGCTGGTCTATCTGCGGGCCCGCGTCGACATCCAGCTGGTGCTCGGTTTCTTTGAGCATCTCCTCACCCTGCCCTTCAGCTTCTTTCAACAGCGCTCTAGTGGCGACCTACTGCAACGCCTGGGGAGCAACACAATCATCCGCGACACGTTGAGCAACCAGCTTATCTCAACTTTGCTTGACAGCGGCACTGTCATCGCTTATCTCTTCATCCTGCTCTGGCAATCGCCAATCTTCGCGCTCCTGACCCTTGGCCTGGGACTGCTGCAGGTGCTGGTCCTTCTGGGGACCCATCGCATTGTGCTGGACCTGGCCAGCCGCGATCTGGCGGCCCAAGGCAAGGCTCAGGGCTATCTGGCAGAAACCCTGGCCGGAATGGCCACGCTCAAGGCCGCCGGTGCCGAGCAGCGTGCTCTCGAACGGTGGTCGAATCTCTTCTATGAGCGTTTGAATATCACCCTGCGCCTCAGCTATCTACAGGCCGGCATCAATACGGCCATGACGATTCTGCGGATCTTCTCGCCGATCGCCCTCCTGTGGATCGGCGCCTACCAGGTCCTCAATGGCCATCTCAGCGTCGGTACCATGCTCGCCCTCAATACACTGGCCAGCGCTTTCCTGACCCCAGTGGCTTCGCTCGTCAGCAGTGGACAACAGTTCCAGATCCTCTACGCTCACCTGGAGCGACTGACCGACGTCACGACGGCAGAGCCAGAACAGGACATTGAGAAGGCTCAGTTGCCTCCGCGACTCAGCGGGCGCATTCACGTGCAGAATGTGAGTTTCCAATATGGACCAGATTCGCCACGAGTGCTGAAGCAGATTAACATTCGTATTGAGCCGGGTCAGAAAGTCGCCATTGTTGGGCGCACTGGCTCGGGCAAGAGCACGCTGGGCAAGCTCTTGCTGGCACTCTACACGCCAACCGAAGGCGAGATCTACTACGATGGGCTGCCGCTGAGCCAGCTCAACTACCAGGAGGTACGGCGTCAATTCGGCGTCGTTCTCCAGGATAGCCAGATCTTCAGTGGCTCCATCTTGCAGAATATCACCCTCAATGACCCTAATGTTCCCTATGAGCGGATCGTGAAAGCGGCAACCGCCGCGGCTATTCATGAGGATATTATGCGCATGCCGCTGGGCTACGATACTCCGGTGGCCGAAGGTGGCAGCGCCCTCTCGGGAGGTCAACGGCAGCGCCTCTGCCTCGCACGCGCCCTGGTCAATGAACCAGCCATCTTGCTCCTCGATGAGGCCACAAGCCATCTCGATGTGCTTACTGAACAGCGCGTCTCCGAGAACCTGCGCGCCTATCCCTGCACGCAGATTATTATCGCTCACCGCCTGAGCACCATCCGCGATGCCGACCTGATCCTGGTCATGCACGATGGCATGATCATCGAGCAGGGTACCCACGAGCAGCTACTCCAGCTGAATGGCTACTACGCCCAGCTTATGCGGCAACAACTTGAACAGGAGGAACGCCAGGCTCGCGCAGGCGCCTGCTAAGGTGCGGCTCCGCTCCGAGCCTGGCCTCCATTGCTAACGCTCCCTCTCCAGATCCCCCGTTCTCTTGCCCCCACTCATCC
>NZ_JADGIA010000041.1 GCF_019683635.1 Thermogemmatispora sp.
CGCTGACCTACCTGGTGATGCCGATGCTCCCGGAGCGGTAGGGAAGAAAGGAGGCGGAGCATGACCGAGCTGCTAGACCGTGCCCGGGCCGCCGGCGGGGACCGGCTCGCGGCCATCGTGGAGAGTCTGGCGGCCACGGAGCCGCCAGAGATGCTGGAGGCAGTGGTGGGCTGTGTCGAGGGACTGCGCCAGGCGATCCTGGAGACGCTGTCGGCAGAGGAGGCGCTCCGTGTCCTCTGCCGCACGACCAGACAGCTGCTCCAGAACCTGCCGCCTCCCGATCCGCGCATCGAGGCCCTGCTGGCGGCTGTGGAGACGGACCCAAGGGCAGGGATCGAGGCCCCCGTGCTGGCGCGCCCCACCAGGCGATCGCTCGCCCCAGCTGCTCAGCGAAGCAACCTGCCGCCCGAGGCCCTCCCCGAGGCCCTCACAGCAACGCTCTGGGAGAACTGCTGATGCAGCGGGTGGAACCCGAGCCAGCGGCCCACACCGGCGGAGGGGGTGACCGGGCGGCGCATCCGCGTCAAGGAGGCGACGGGGAGAAAGAGCAATATGCCGCTCATCTCCCTCGCTCCCACTCGCCTGGTTCCCATCGACATCCCATGCGTCTCCCGCCTCCTGCTCGTCTCTATCCCAGTTCCTTCCTGCCTGCTTCCCTGCTGGTCTCGTCTGCTGGAAGCCAGGTGGAAGCCAGGAGGGAGGGCACGAGGAGGAAGGCGGGGAGCATGAGAAAGAAAGGAAGAGCCATGTAGTCTTCCCTTGCGGTCCGAGCCGGAGCTGCGACCCATCCATCCCTTTCCGGCGCGGATGGCCGCGCGCGTACGGCCAGACCCAAACGGCACCCTGTGGAAACAAGCAGAAGAAGAAGAAGAGGAAGAAGAAGAACATGACAGGACCACTCCCCGGACCCCCGGCAAGCTGCCCTTTTTGTGGAACGTCGCTGGAGTCACTGCGCATGTGGGAGCGCTGGCTGACTCGCAAGCTGGCCCGCGAGCGGGCCTATCTGGACCGGCGTGCCCGGCGGGGTATCCACACCCCAACGGATGAGGTCCTGGAGGACGACCAGCGGCAGCAGGAGGCCTTGCTGCAGGCCATCCGCCAGGCCCTGGCGTGCGCTCCTCCTGCTGGAGCCTCATCTCCAGCAGGGGAGCGGCAGCAACCGCCACTGCATCCCTCCTGCTCCTATCCCGAAGAAGCATGAGTTCCTCTTGACAAGTGCTTTCAGCAGACAAGGAGAAGAAGTATGCGTCGGAGTCATCAACCACCATCTGGGCAGCCATCACCGCCCCCACCACCTGTGGGAAACTTGCTTTCTTTGAAGCAAGTTGCTGAGCGGTTGGGAGTTCACTATACCACCCTGTATCGTTATCGCGCTCAGGGTCTTCCCGTCATTTATGTCAGCCGGAGGAACGTGAAGGTCGATGAGCACGATCTCAATCAGTGGCTTGCTGCGCGGAAAGACAGTCTCTGAGCCAGATGCAGCGGTGGGCTGCCTTGGCAGTGTCATGGAACAGGGGACCCCCTGGTCGTGGGGCAGCCTGAGCAGACGCACTCCCTCTCTGGGGTGCGTCTGCTGCCCTGGAGTGGCGAGCGGGACCCAGGCCGTTGCCTGCGGAGCGCGAGCGACCTCGCACAGAGGAAGGAGCACCGCTCAACCAGGAAGAGCAGGCGTGGATCTTGGCACAGCATGAACAGAGAGGTGGTCGTCATGGCTCGTCATGATGAGCGGCCAGACAGTCAGCCCTCGGAGGCTTCTCAGGAAAGAAGAAGGAAACGCCGCGGACACGGCGAAGGGTCGATCTTTGAGCGCAAGAGCGACCGGAAATCCCGGAAGAAACCCTGGGTGGCCCAGGTGACGCTGGAGACAGGGAAGAAGAAAACAGTGGGGTACTTTCGGACGCGGCAGGAGGCACAGGTGGCCCTGCGCAAGGCCCTCAACGAACTAGAGCAGGGAACCGTCCTGCTGGGACGCGATCAGTCAGTGCGAGACTACCTGGAGCACTGGCTGGAGTATGTCCACAAGCCCTCAATTCGCCTGACGACGTATCTGCTCTATCAGCGCATCCTCCACACCCATATCCTCCCGGCGCTTGGGAACATTCCCCTGCGGCGGCTACAGCCCGAGCATATCGAGCGTCTCTACGCGGCCAAGCGCGAGGAGGGCCTGGCTCCCAAGACCCTCAGTAATATCCACAAGCTGCTGCACGTCGCCCTCAGAGACGCCGTGCGGCGTGGAAAGGTGGCGCGGAACGTTCTCGATATGGTCAAGGCCCCCCAAGAATTCTCCCCGGAAAGATCTCCCCTGACGTCAGACCAGGCCGCTCTCCTGGCCGCGGCGATCAAACAGCACTCCTTGGAGGCGCTGTTCCTGCTGGCGATCATGACAGGGATGCGGCAGGGCGAATTATTAGCCCTGCGGTGGCAGGATGTTGATCTGGTCCGGGGTCGCCTCCAGGTGCTGCGCACCGTCAGCTATAAGGCTGGCCACGGCTTTGTAGAGACCGAGACCAAGACCCGTAAGAGCAGGCGTTCCATTTTCCTCCCCCCGCTCGCCATTGAGACCTTGAAAGCGCACCAGGCCCGGCAACTGGAGGCCCGCCTCAAGGCAGGCGATCGCTGGAAGGAGATGGATTTGGTTTTCTGCACACAGAACGGCAATTTTCTCACCGATAGCTTCGTGCGCCGTCAGTATTACCAGCTCCTGGACCAGGCCGGGCTGCCGCGCATCCACTTTCACGATCTGAGGCATAGCGCGGCCACCATCTTGCTGGCCCTGGGCGTCCCGATCAAAGTCGTCCAGGAACTGCTCGGCCATAGCCACGTGAACACCACGCTCTCCATTTATTTTCATGTGTTGCCGGGAATGCAAGAGGAAGCCATGCGCAAAATGGAGGAAGTGTTACGAGGCCAGCATCCAGAGCTGTCAGAATAGCTGTCTTGAGGGCAAGCGGCGACCCTCTCTTGCAGGAGGGTCGCCCACCTGGCTTGGGAAGAGGGAGCGGGAGACGGGACTCGAACCCGCGACAGCCTGCTTGGAAGGCAGGTACTCTACCACCTGAGTTACTCCCGCCAATGATGGTCACCGTCCTGAGCATCCAGGGCAAAGAGCGATCAGCCACGGCGCCACCACAAATCGGGGTGCGCGGATTTGAACCGCGGACCTCATGGTCCCAAACCATGCGCGCTACCCACTGCGCCACACCCCGTCAGCTGACTGGCTTACTCGCCTACACTGCTCGCGCTCTTTGCCCAGCCCGCTACAGGTGAGCGTTCGCTTACAACCGTGCACCTGCAACTATAACACGGCCTCATCTCGCTGTCAAGTAGGAACCCACCCATTACCGCCTCTTCGGCAGCACCCCAGCCGGCAAAACGCCACCAGCAGCCTGCCGTCGATCTCGCCTTCACCTTACAAATCACGCTTGCGGCGATAGCGCAGCTTTAACAGGAAAAGCTGCCAGCGAGTCGTCAGGCGCGATAGTCCTTGCTGACGCAAAGGAGTCACTCGGCCCCTGCCATAAAAGGTCGCCGAAGAGTAACGCGGGCGCCGCCAAAGCTGGACAAGCAAGACAGCCACCAGGCAGACCAGGCTCACAATCGCCATCAGCCCGGTAAAGACCCCAGGACCTTGCAGGGCATAAGCAAAACCACCCGCGATCAGGGCTGCAATGATGCTGAGGAGTAAAAACCACTGAGAGGCATCCAGTGTCCAGGCAACCGCAGGAAAACGCAGACGCGGCAGCGAGAAGCGCCGACGACGACCTGCACGGGAGCGACCGGCGAACCGCGACCACCGCGAGTCTTGCGACTCACTCTGTTCCAGGTTCCGGAGGATCTCCTCAATCTCGCGCTCATATCTGTTTGGCATGGCTGCTCTGCTTCCTTGAAGGAACTTGCCAAAAACGCCCCTGTTGATAATGATACCAACTTCTTCGCCATCCCGCAAGATTGCAGCCGGCTTGCTTGCCTCTGCCCAACTCTACCCACCTTTAGGCAATAGCGCGCTCGCCCAGCTCACCCTCCCTCACCAACCAGCCCGCCTCACTTCACCTCATCCCAGCTGGCCTCACACGACAACATGCGAAAGAGACCCTTGACCTTCTCCACCAGCTCCAAAGGATGGAACGGCTTCGTAATATGATCTGCCGCCCCCAGATCAACACTAATCCGCTCATAAATGTGCTCAGCATGAGCCGTCATAATGATCACCGGTATCTGATGCAGGACCGGATCATGACGCAAGCGGTTAAAAATCTGATAGCCGTCCAGCCCCGGCATCATGACATCCAGAATAATCAGGTCCGGCCTCTCCACCTCCAGGAGCGCTGCAAGTTGCCTGCCATCCGCCGCCGTGACCACCTCAAAGCCATTGCGGCTTAGCACAAAGGTGATAATTTCTCGCGTCTCCTTATCATCATCTACTACAATAATACGTTTCATCGTCTGTCTGCCTCTCCCGGCCCTTCCCCTGGCGTACCAGTAGGGCTGACACAACGCACGCCGATGCCTGCGGATAGATAGATAGATAAGCGCCGTAGACTTCACAACTGTCCCCACCTTACAGTATAGTCTCCGATGGAAGAGCTGCCCCATAAGGCCGTTAAGCATGCTTCGCCTGACACAAGCAGACAGCTGATTATTAGAAGGGCGCACGCCGCTCCCGTGCGAAGGCAGAATCGAAACTGGCGTCTTCTGGTTGACTCTGCCTGTTCCCTCTGTTATCATATGCCAGAAGAGCATCAATACAGGAACAGAGAGTAGGAGTCTGAGGGGGCGAGTATGAGCGTGAGCGAATCCCCGTCCTGGCAGTCCGTCTTGCAGCGGCTCATCCGAACAACGGCGGAGCGCCAGCGCCTCGCAACGGCGCTCGGAGTAACGACTATGACGCTATCTCGCTGGGCCAACGGCGAGTCAAGGCCTCATCGCTCCCACCTGATCCGCCTCGTCCAGGCCGTTCACCCCCAGTATCGACAGGAGCTGCTGGAGGCCCTGCGTCGCAGTTTTCCCGATATCGATGCCCTCCTGCGCGAGAGCGCCGTCGAGCAAGTGCCTGCTGAGTTCTTCGCCCAGGTGCTCAGCGCCCGTACCACGACGATCGAATCGCTGCGCTTCTGGCAGATCGGCGAGATGGTCCTGCGCCAGGCTCTGGCCCAGCTCGATCCCAATCACCTGGGAATGTCCATCACCCTGATCCAGTGCATGCCTCCCCACCCCGATGGGAAGATCCGCAGCCTGCGCGAGCGCATGGGAAAAGGTACACTCCCCTGGACCGCCGATCTGGAGCAAATGGCCCTCTTCCTGGGAATGGAGTCGCTGGCTGGCTACGTGGTGGAGTCCGGGCGCGTCCAGAGTATCGAAGATTTGCGCAAGTACCACCTCGTCCCCGCCTACCAGAGCGAATTCGAGATCAGCGCCGCCGCCCATCCAATCTGGCTCGGAGGACGCGTCGCCGGCTGCCTGTTGGCCTCCAGCACCGAGGTGGGCTATTTCTCTCAACAGCGTATGAGCTTGCTGGCTATCTTTAGCGATCTGGCTTCGCTGGCGTTCGATCCCAGCGAGTTCTACGCCCCCTCGCAGATCGAGCTGCGGCCAATGCCCTCCCCAGAGAAACAACGCCCGATCCTGGCCACCTTCCGCCAGCGTGTGGCGCGGCTACAGCACCAACGCCGCCTCTCTAACGCTGAGGCCGAGCAGGAGGCCTGGCGCGAGATCGAGGCGGAATTGCTGCGTCTGGGCGAGGAAGAGAATGAAACACTGCTCGACTCCTGAGCCTGGCAGCGCTTTGCCTGGTTGCTCTCCCTCACCTGCCGCTGGGACCGCGCCCCGGCTCGCCCGCACTGGCTCTCTTGCCTCTCCCTCCTTCCTACCCTCTGCGGAGAGCGCCAGACCCAGGTCGGCCTCGTCCTGTCTCTGCCCGGGCATTCTCCTCCCGCCCGCCTCCCGTGTTTAACAGGCCCCAGCAGGCAACCGGCTGAAAGCGGTCCCGGCCTCGCTCCCCTCGTCTTCATTCAATACCATGCTTGCGCATCAGATAACGCAACTGGTCGACCTTGCTCATTCCTAGCAATTCCGCCGCCCGCGTACGATTGTGCCCGGCTTCACAAAGCGCCTGACGAATGAAATATTGCTCCACTCGCTCTACAATGCGCTCCAACGGCAGGGGCTGCACCGGATGGCCAGCCAGCCACTCTTCCCAGGGATCACAGGCCCCTGGCTGATGGCTCTCGCTGTAACCAACGATTTCCTGGGGAAGGTGGGCTGGCTGGATCTCATCGCCATTGCTGAGAATCATGGCGCGTTCAATAACGTTCTTAAGCTCGCGCACATTGCCCGGCCAGCTGTAGGCCAGCAGGAGACGCTGGGCCTCGGGAGAGATGCGACGCACGTTGCGCCCCAACGACTTGTTGAAGTCTTCGACGAAACGCGAGGCGAAGAGTAAGATGTCCCCCGGGCGCTCACGCAACGGCGGCAGGTTGATCTGCATGACTGCCAGACGATAGAAGAGGTCGCGGCGAAAGGTTCCCTCAGCCATCGCCTTCTGCAGATCACGATTGGTGGCAGCGATGACACGCACATTGATTTTGACTTCCTTGCTGCCCCCCAGGCGAAAGAAGGAGCGCGTCTCCAGCACCCGCAGCAGCTTGGCCTGCATATCTAGTGGCATTTCGCCGATCTCGTCGAGAAAGAGCGTACCGCCATCAGCTAGCTCCAGTAGCCCACGCTTCTGCTTGCGCGCATCAGTGAAGGCATATGGCTCGTAGCCAAAGAGTTCGCTCTCCAGGAGATTATGGGCAATAGCAGCACAGTTCAGGGGCTGGAAAGGGCCAGAGGCGCGCGTACTCTGTTCGTGAATGGCATGCGCGACGACTTCTTTGCCGGTCCCACTCTCGCCAGTGATGAGGACAGAGGCGGTATCACTGCGAGCCACACGGGCCACCATCTCAAACACCTGACGCATGCGCTCGCTGTGCCCAACAATGTAGTTGAAGTGATAGTTATCGCTGCGCTCGCGCCGCAGTTGGCGCAGCTCGCGGTACATGGCGCTGGTTTCCAGGGCGCGCTGCACAACAAGTAGCAGCTCTTCGAGGTCGAACCCTTTGAGCAGGTAATCGGAAGCCCCCAGCTTCATGGCTTCGACCGCGCTGCGTACGTCCCCATAGGCGGTCAGCATGATTACCGGAAGCTCCGGCTCGCTGGCCCTGATGCGTTTGAGGACCTCTAGCCCGCTCAGCCCAGGCAGGCGCAGGTCTAGCAAGACAAGATCGACCGAGCATTGTTGAATGATCCGTAGGCCAGCCTCACCCTCAGCGACGGTTTCCACTTCGTAGCCGTGTCTGCCCAGGTAGCGAGCGATCTGGTGCGGCAGGTGCGGCTCATCATCGATGATGAGAATGAACATGCTCATGATGCCTGTGGTCTCCCGCTCATTGGTTCTATGGTCCGAGGCTCGACTTCATTTTCGATCTCAGCGCCATCGTCAGCAGGCGCCAGAGGCAGGCGAATGGTGAAGGTGGCGCCGTAGCCCAGGCGGCTTTCGACGCTGATGTGCCCCTGATGGCTCTCAATGAGACGCTGGGTAATGGCCAGGCCAAGCCCAATGCCGTGCGCTTTGGTGGTGAAGAAGGGCTGGAAGATAAGATCCAACTGCTCCGGAGGGATGCCTATGCCTGTGTCGCTGATGGAGAGTTCTAGCCACCTCTGCTCCTCTGAGGTCAAATAATTGCTCTCGCTCTCAGCGACCCGCACCCGCGGCAGGACATAGCTGGCACCAGCCCCAGACCGTGGACGCAGGACGACCTGAGCTGAGATGGTGAGGATTCCACCTTCAGGCATGGCCTGGATGGCGTTGGTGTAGAGGTTGAAAAGCACTTGTTCCATCTGCTCCATGTCGGCGAGAACAACGGCAAGCCGCCGCTGCGGCTGCTCCAGGAGATCGCGCTGATAGACACGATGGACAACAATCCCGGCCTCATTCAGACAGGGCTGTAGCGTCTGCAAGACGTGCTCATTGAGGGCTATGAGGTCGCAAGGCACACGATGCAGCTGGCGCGGCTTGGCGAAGAGCAGTAGCTCGCGCACGATGTTGTCAAGACGCTCGACTTCTTTGAGGACGACGGCGATCGATTCCTGGGCCCCACGATGCTCTTCGAGGCGCGACTTGACCTGCTCTCCCCGGTCACCAGCTTCGCTGGCCTCGGCTGCTTCACGCTGGACAAGTTTCTCCAGGTCATCCATCAGCATCTGCATGGTGATTTTGATGGAGGCCAGGGGATTGCGCACCTCGTGGGCAACGCTGGCCGCCATCTTGCCCAGCGAAGCCAGCTCATCTAGTCGACGCTTCTCTTCCTGCAGACGATGCATGGAGGTGACGTCGCTGAAGGTAAGCAGGGTACCGATCTGCCTCCCCCGGTCGTTGCAGAGAGGCTGCCAGGTCATGTCAAGCACCAGGTCCTGCCCCTGCCGATCATGGGTAATGAGCGTCTCATGATAGGCCGACGGGGAGCGGTGGCCAAGGTCAGACTGCAGGGCTTCGCGCAGGGCCTGGGGGTTCTTGAGCGGTAGAATCTTGTGAACCGGTTGACCCAGGGCTTCGTAGGGATGATAGCCCAGGATGAGCGAGGCCGCCCGGTTGAAGGTAGTAATCTGTCCGCTGAGATCTAGGGTCATCAATCCGCTGGGAATGCTCTCCAGAATTAGCTCTTTGAGACGTTGGTCGTCAAGGACCTGGCGCAGGAGCTTGCGCGCTTCGTTGCGCGCTTCGATGACCTCGGTCATGAGGTGAATATTCTCCAGGGCGGCGCTGGCCTGACTGGCCAGCACCTGCAGCATCATCAGTTCAACATGGCGCACTTTCCAGGGCCGATAGGTGCCCCCTACTAAGAGACCAAGCACCCGCGGCTCTCTCTCTTCGGGACCACAGAGCCGACCACGCCGCCCAGGATCGCCTCCGCTGATGAGCGGCAGGGCGATGAAGGTGTTGAGGCTGCCTGGTAGATGACTGAGATAGTCAGCAGTGCGCGGACTGCCCGGGCGCTCGATGAGGAGCGGCGTGGGTTGGCCTCCCTGCTCACGGGCATAGCGGAAGAGCGCTTCGCTCAGGGCCGGACTGATCCAGGGCGCCTGCCTGCCCATCGGCGGCGAGAGGAGAACGTCGCAGAGATCAAGCGGCGCAATTTCACGGCTGCGCTGCATGATGATGGTACACAGACGCTCAAGATCGTGGACGGCGCTGTTGATCTGGCTACCGATGCTGTTGAGCAACGAAAGCTCATGGATACGCTCACGGTCTCGCTCTAGCAGCAGGGTGTTTTCGAGGAGCATGGCGCTGACGCCGGCGACGGCTTCCAGCACATGGATCTCTTCTTCGCTCCAATAGGCCGGCAGGCGGCTGCCGATGGCGCCTCCAGCTTCGGGCTGGCCCTCGTGGCCGTCGCGGATGGCCACAAGGACGCCGGTGGCCCGCTGACGGTAGATCAGCGGCACGGCAACGAGCTGCGGCCCGCCCTTGTCTGCTGGCGCGGCGGCAACACGCTGCAGTCTCCAGGCTCGTGCTTCAGGCCGCTCACTGTTGAGGTCGATAGGATTGATCTGGGCAACCGCCAGGAGCGAGGTCGACCAGCCTGGGCGGTCGTCAAAGGTGCCCGAGACAAATTGCAGCGTCTCGCCGATACGCTTGTAGAGCAGGACGTAGCGACTCCGCAGCAGCGAGGCCAGCCGCCGCGGCAGGCTGTCCTGCAGCACCCGGTAATCGCTAATGGCGCTGAATTCGTCGAGAATGGTCGTGACGAGAATGGGCGCGCTCAGCGGCGCAAGAGCTGAGGCGGCTCCCTTTCCTTCTCCTCCAGCTGTCTCTCCTGCCTCCTCGCCTGTACCGGGCCGCGAGGCGAAGATGCCCGAATCATGCTCTGCAGTACGCATGTTTCCCCCCTTCTCCTGACCGCTCCAGTCCGCTGTGCCCCTGTCGAGCAGGACTTGCTAGCCGTCCGCTCTGCTGAGTACTCACATGGAGGTTCTCTTTGCTGACCACACTACACCTCTTCCGCTCTCTCTGCAACCTGGAGCTTCTTGCAACACGCTCTGCGAGGAACACACCCTGGCCACGGACAGCGGATCGCCCCGGTCGCTTCCACCGGCCATAGACTAGACTGGCTGCTCCTCTGCCCGGCTTTGAGCGTGCCATTGTGTGGAAGACCACCAACTGGGCTGGGCCATCGCATCGCCGCTGCTGGCCACCACAGGCGCTCTGGCCGTTTCATGGTCTCTCCCCTCGCCTTTCCAGCCATCTTGAATACTTACCTGCTCGCCCTCCGACCCACCTTCACAGGGCAACTGCTGCTCATCTCAGGCCAGGCACTCCCCCACACACCTCTCCATGCCCCACTTGCCCACTGCCCACCAGACCACTACCAGCTTCCCCACTCCAGCAGTCAGCCTCATCCGCCGTGCCCCCTTCGTCAACAGCACCCCCCGGGGTCCTCTCCTGTTTTCTACTATAGCAGATAGTAGCCTATTTTGCACCTGTCATAGGTCTTGTTTGAAAATATTGCCATTATCTCTGCCTTTCTTGCCTCCTTTCCTGCTACTATTATGACTGATCATTCATAATCTTGTGTAAAATCTGCGGAAGATCACACTGCTATCTTGTGCAGCAGGAGAGCGCCCCCGAGGGATGGAAAGAGCCGGGCACTGGAGAGGGACTTGCAACCGGGCGACAACTTCGCTACCCTGATAGGCGAGCGGCAGTCTGCTCTGGCCCGACCGGGCGAGAACAGACTGACTTGAGGCGATCACGCAAGAGAGAAAGAAGCATGGAAGAGCATCGGAAATCGCACGGAGTGACAGGAATACAGCAGGGAGCAGGGGAGGAACAACAAGGAGCGAAAGAGAGCAAGATCGCGCCGCGCTGGCTGGCCCTGATCGCCGCCCTGCTCTGCGGCCTCCTCTACGCCGTCTTGCCCCCCTGGCTGACCCTCGGGCCGAACTGGCTCCCGCTGGTCCTGGAAGGAATCATTGTGGCTGGGGTTATTGTATTCAGGCTTCTGGCGCGCTCTGGCTGGCAATCCCAACGCATCCACCACTTGCAGCGCCCCCTGGCTTTTGGGCTGCTCGCGATCGTGACTCTGGCCCTTGGCAGTGCCGTGGCGTTGCTCATCTTCAACCTGCCGCGCAGCACGCGGGCCGATATCCTGCTACGGGCCGCCGCCCTGCTCTGGGCCTCCAATATCCTGGTCTTTGCCCTCTGGTACTGGGAAATCGACGGCGGGGGACCAGTGGGACGGCACCGACGCGGTCACCGCGCCGCCGATTTTCTCTTCCCCCAACAGGCGAACGGGAACAGCAGGGGCTGGGTGCCCCACTTCCTCGACTATCTTTTCCTGGCCTTCACCACAGCCACCGCCTTCAGTCCGACGGATACTATGCCACTGACGCGCCGGGCCAAGGCTCTGATGATGCTGGAGTCCTTGCTCTCCTTGCTCGTCCTGGCCATCCTCGCGGCGCGGGCCGTCAACATTCTTTAATCTTCCGCGGAGACAGATCAGGCTGATGGGAGGCGAAAGGTGACCTCACTGCCCTCGGTCTCACCCTCGCGGCGCAGCAGGCTGCGGGCTGGCATCGTTGCGGCTACCTCTCGCCCTCCCTTGAAGACATGCAGGCGAGCCGGCAGCAGGCGTAAGGCTTCAAAAGCCGAAGGGGCATCGAGCAGCACGAAATCGGCAGGCTTCCCCTCTTCAATCCCATAGCGATCCTCGATGCGCAAGACGCGCGCCGCATTGGTCGTGATCAGGTCTAGCACGGTATTCATTTCCTCGTAGCCGCTCATGTGGCAGAGCAAAAGGGCGAGCTGAGCCGCGGCCAGCATATCGCCGCGCCCAAGCGGAAACCAGGGGTCCATGATCGAGTCGTGGCCGAGCGCCACCGTCACCCCGGCCTCCAGCAGCTCCTTGACGCGCGCCAGGCCGCGGCGCTTCGGATAGGTGTCAAAACGGCCCTGCAGGACCACATTATCGAAAGGATTGGCAATGACATTGACCCTGGCCCGCGCCAGCAGACGCAGCAGCTTGAACGCATAGGCATTATCGTAGGAATGCATGGCCGTGCAGTGGCTGGCCGTCACACGCCCCTGCCAGCCAGCGCTGAGGGTCTCCGCGGCCATCACTTCCGTAAAGCGGGAATGGGGATCGTCAGTTTCATCACAGTGACAGTCGATGTCGCGATTGAATTCGCGCGCCAGGGCGAAAGCATAGCGCACATCCTCAACGCCGAGATCGCGCGTCCACTCGTAGTGGGGAATGCCGCCGACCAGATCGCAGCCCAGCTCCAGGGCGCGGCGCATCAGTTCCTGACCATCGGGGAAGGAGAAGATGCCATCCTGGGGAAAGGCCACCAGCTGCAGCTCACAGATGTCGCGCACCTCCTCGCGCACCTCCAGCAGGGCGCGTAGAGCCGTCAGAGAGGGATCGCAGACATCGACATGGCTGCGAATGTAGAGCGTACCCTGGGCAACCTCCCAGCGAATAGCCTCCAGGGCGCGACGCTTGACATCCTCGTGGCTCAGGGAAGGCTTGCGCTCGCTCCAGATCTGAATCCCTTCCAGCAAGGTGCCGCTACTGTTGTAGCGGGGCTGGCCTACCGTGAGGACAGCATCAAGGTGGACATGGGCATCAATGAAAGGCGGCGAAACCAGGCGCCCTGCAGCCTCGATCTCGCGCGCGGCGGTGTCCGCGGGTAGCTCGGGAGCGATACGGACAAAGCGCCCATCGTGCACGGCAAGATCAACGAGCGTCTCTCGGCGATGGAGACGCGCATGGCGCACAATCAAGTCGTAATGCATCTTTCTTCCTCATCAAGTGTTTGATAGAACCCGCCAGGAAGGAGGAGCATGAACAGAGGGCGGAGGCGCGACCGGCAGCGAGCAGGCGAGCCTGGCAGAACGCTCGGAGACCGTCCCGGAAACAGCAAAGAGGGGCAGGCGACCTGTGGCTGCTCTCTTGCCCATCGTCCGCCTGCCCCAGGGTGAACACCTTTCCCCGTTCACCTCCCTCTCTGCTCAGAGGTGCCCACGGGAGGGAAAGCCATCTCGCTCAGGCCCGCTTGTCAGCCCGGCGCTCAGCGCCCAGTCTGTCGTAGCTCAATGGGGCGCAGGAGCAGATAGGCGATGGCAGCCAGGACGATGCCTAGCTCGAAGCCGATATCCATGCCGTAGGGCGGGTTGACCAGCTTCGCCAGCGGGCCGACATAGTAGACCTGCGCGGCCCCCAGGGCCACGCCGATCAGGCCGATGACCATCGCTACCAGGGCCGCCCAGCCGATGGGCAGCTTCTCAGGCGTATTCCAGTCATCGACATTATAGACACCGTGGCGAAAGACAAAGTGCTCCAGGATCAGGATAATCGACCACGGGCCAAGCCAGTAGGCAATCAGCAGGAGGAAATTTTCCAGCGTCTGGTTGAAATTCTGCGCTGCCGGCAGGGCGATCGCCACATAGATCACCGCGCCGATCAGGGTCCAGACGGCGCGCGGCACTCGCTGCAGGCTCCTGCCGACCACCTGGATTGAGAGGCCAAGGCTGTAATCGTTGGGGATATTGTTGGCCACCACGCTGAGGGCCAGCAAGACCAGCAAGACGGTGCCGAAGCCGCCCAGAGGCTGCAACACCCCGGCCAGCAGATCGCCGCCGCCCTTGGGAATCCAGCTCGTCAAGAGCATACCCAGGGTCTCCAGGGCCACGCAGGGCAGAAAGACCCCCAGAAAGGTCAGCCAGAAGACGCGGCTAGCCGGCGTTTCCTCCGGCTGCCGGACATTGTAGTCGGCGGCGTAGGAACTCCAGCCGGTGGCAAAGCCGTAGATCGCTCCACCGAAGGAGATCAGCGAGGCGAACCAGGCCGCGCTCACCGCCGGCGTTGGTACAATTTTCATATGCGGCGCCGCCACCACCGTCATGATGGCGAAGATGATGGCCATCGGAATCCAGGCGAAGCGCTCGTAGCGATGAACATAGCGATAGCCATAGATACTGACAAGGGTTGTCAGCAGAGCAATGACCAGAATACCCGCCCAGCGCGGAATCGCGCCATTGCTCAGGGCCGCTACCAATTGGCCGCCAACAATGACATTGACCGCCGACCAGCCAATGCAAGCCGCGACATTGAAGAGGGCCATCACAATTCCCCCGACCCAGCCGAAGGAGAAGCGCGAGATGGTCATCTGGCGCAGGCCGAGTTTGGGTCCAAGAGTCGAGAAGAAGGCGACGGGAAGCACACCCAGGGCATTGAAGATCACAATCACGGCCAGGCCATCCCAGAAGCCCAGCCTAAAGACCTGGTTGGCCAGGGCCCCCAGGGCTACCGTCGAGATCACCAGGTTGGCCGAGAGCCACATGGTGAAATTGTCAAAGATGCGCACATGAGTGCGAGCAGTGGGGGCCACCCGTTCAATACCGTGAATCTCAATGCCCCGTTCTTCAGGAATAGTGACGATGTCAGACATACTGCTATCTCCTGGAGAAAAACTAGTGGGACGCTCCTCGTTCGCTCACGTGCGAGTTTCGCGCGCTGAAAGGGCTGTCATCCTCGACCTTCCTCGCTCGCGTTGCGCCATTCCACCGCAGGAGGCACCCTGGGAGAACCTTGCGGGCGGCATTCAGCACAGATAAAGAGGTGTCTGGGAGAGTAAACTGAACCACCTGGCCGCCTCTCCGGAGCGCACGAAGGATGAGCTAATTCCAGCTCTATTATATCAGCATCGCCGCCTCCCTGTCACGGTCTCCTGGCCGCTCGCTCGTGAAGTCGGCCAGACCTGGAAGCTTCCGCAGAAGAGCGTTGTATAAAAAAGCCATAAATGCTCATGGGCAGCTTTGACCAGGGAAAGGAGTCCATCACACTAGACGCTCCTCACATAGAGTAGTTACAATGCACACATATAGACATCATACGTCTGTCGGCTGCCGACGACGCACGTGAGAGAGCGGGCGAACGCATAAGCCAACGGGCGCCAGTCCGTCAGCCGCAGCGCACGATGCAGCAGCTATCTCTGTCCATCAGGAGGTCGGCATGGTATCCAGAACAGCCCCGGCTCGCGCCGGGAGCAAACGCCAGGCGGAGCAGGAGAATTACGAGCTGGAGGAGCTACGACGAGAGAACAGCCGGCTGCGCGAGGTCCTGGCGACGAAGTCGCAAGAGTACGCGCTCCTCAACGAGATTATTGCTGCTGTTGGCTCGACGCTCAAGCTCGACGAGATCTTGCACCGTCTTGTCGATGCCATTGTGCGCGCCGTCTCCTGCCACGCCGCATTTCTCTACCTCTACGACCCGGAACACGAGCGCCTCGTGCTGGCAAGCGCCAGTGAGCCGTACGCGCGCTTCGCTGGCAAGGTCGAGCTGGCCCTGGGCCAGGGCATCGCCGGCTGGGTCGCGACCACGTTAGAGCCGGTGATTCTCAAAGAGCAGGCGCGCAGCGATCCCCGCTTTTACATAGTGCCGGAGCTGGACCGCGAGGAATTCCAGTCGGTGATGACGGTCCCCATTGTCAGCCGCGAGCGCCAGCTGATCGGGGTCCTTTCGATGAATACCGCCGCCCCGGCAACCTTCAACGAGGAGCAGCAGCGTTTTGTCTGCAATACGGCGGCCCTGGTGGCGGGCGCCATCGAGAATGCCCGGCTCTATGAGCATACGCGACGCAAGCTGAATATTCTAACGAGCCTCTCGGTGCTCAGCCAGACAATCAGCTCCAGCCTCTACCTCGATGAGATGCTGCGCTCGCTGGCCGCGCTCACAGCGCAAATCATGGAGGCCGATCTGTGTGTGATTATGCTGGTGGATCAGGCGCGAGGTAGGCTAACGGTGCGGGCCGTGGCTTCAGGGCTGACGGAGCGAGAGCATCCGCTGCTGCAACCCGTGGAGGCGGAGCGCTCAGCCCTGGAGGCCCTGCGCGAGCCGGGCGGGGGCACCCCAGCAGGTGCCAGCCCCGGCGGCTCTGGCCCGCTCGCTCCCCCTACCACAACGACCCCCTGCCTGCTCGATAGTGCTCCCGGTCCTGGCCTCCAGAACGGCGACTATCAGACGCAGACCTCCGAGGGCTTCAACCCGCTGAAGGATGGCCAGCATCGGACTCTGCTCTCCGCTCCCCTGGTCTCGGGCACGGAGCACCTGGGCCTGATTAATTGCTATTTCCGCAAGGCCCGGCGCCCCAGCCCCGAGGATCAGGCCCTCCTGAGCACCATCGCCAATCAGGCCGCAATTGCCATTAAGAATAGTCAGCTGGTCGATTTATTGACCCAGAAGAATCTGGTGAAGGCTTTCTTCGATGAGTTGCTCGGCGGCGCTTACGAGTCGGAGGAGGCGCTCAAACAGCGTGCGAAGCTGCTCGGCTGCGATCTGGAACGCCCGCATGTGGTGGTGCTCTTTGAACTGCTCCCCGCCGAGAGCACCACAGGCGCCAGCCCACGCCGCTCCTTGAGCGAGGAAGAGCACCAGACAGCCTATAAGCGGACCTGCAGTCTGATCCGGCGCCGCCTGCAGGATGCTTACCCCGGCTCGC
This sequence comes from Thermogemmatispora sp., assembly GCF_019683635.1. Classification (GTDB taxonomy): domain Bacteria; phylum Chloroflexota; class Ktedonobacteria; order Ktedonobacterales; family Ktedonobacteraceae; genus Thermogemmatispora. The sequence continues at coordinate 16,537 of NZ_JADGIA010000041.1, forward strand.
TCCTCTACGAGCAGGAGCGTACCTTGACCTGCCTGGTTCGCCTGACACAAGAAGGCGAGCCTTCCACCTCCACCCCCCCAATGGCCACGCTCAGCCCAGGCAGCAACGCACGCCTTAAGAGCTGGCTACGCGAGCTGGTCCACCAGATCCACCAGGAACAGCCCCTGCATGTGGCCGCCGGCATCGGCAATCCCTGCCAGCAGCTCGCCGACTACCGCCGCAGCGCCGCCGAGGCCCGCGAAGCCCTCCAGATGGGCCGCAGCCTCAATGGCGATGGCGTGACCCACTTTAATGACCTGGGCATCTATCGCTATCTCTATAAGATCGCACGCATGGATGACCTGCGCGATAGTTACCAGGATCAGATTGCCCGCATCGCCCACTACGATCGCCGCAAGGGTACCGAGCTACTCTCTACCCTGGAGACCTATCTGGAATGCGCCGGCAACCTGACTAAAACGTCAAGCCGCCTCTTTGTACATAGAAATACATTGATCCAGCGCCTGGAGCGCCTGCAATCCCTGTGCGATATCGATCTGCAGGACCGTAGCAACTGGCTGAGCTTGCAGGTAGCGATCAAAGTCTATAAGCTGCGCAACAACGTGCCCTAGCTCGCGGCCAGCAGAGCAAGACAAAGCACGAGAGGGCGAAGCGGGGGTATTCCCGCATCGCCCTCTCGTAGATCGATGAGGGGAAGACACCGGCAAGGCAAGACAAGAAGAGAAGGAGACTGCTAAATCAGGCCGACCAGCTCGCCTGCCTCGGGCGCCGCCGCCTCCTGGCCCTGGTCAGCCTCCTGAGACTGAGGGCGCCGCCGGTCGCGCAGCTTGATCTCCTTCAGGAAGAAGACTGCGACCAGGGCCACGACCATCAGCCCGAAGCTCAACACAAAGACATTGTGGATACCCTGGGCCAGGCCCGTCTTGACCGCCTCCAGAATGGTCGCCAGCAGCCGCTGCCCCTGGGGTCCGAAAGCCGCTGCGGCCTGCTGCAGCTGTTGCCGGGCGCTGTCCGAGAGCAGAATCTCTGGATTATTAAAGGCCGAGAGGAAGCGAGCTGGCACCAGCTGCTTCACCGCCGCCGGCAGGGCCTGATCAAAGGCCGGCTGATAGGCCGAGGTCATGATCGACCCCATTGCCGCCAGACCAACCGTGGCCCCAATCTGGCGGAAAAAGACCAGAGCGGAGGTCGCCTGACCGATCTTGTGCACCGGCATGGCATTCTGCACCACCAGTGTGTAGAGCGACATACCGAAGCCCATGCCCAGACCCAGGACCAGCATGGCTACCAGGACATCCGTATTCGTGGAATGGACATCCAGGCGCGTGAGCAAGTAGGACCCGACCACACTGATGGCCATCCCCGTGATGGCGATCCATTTGTATTTACCAATACGAGAGACAAGCTGACCAGAAAAGATGCTGCCGACCACCGAGGTCAGCATCAGCGGCGTCAGGATCAGCCCGCTGTTGGTGGCCGTGGTGCCCACCACTCCCTGGACGAAGAGCGGGATGAAGAAGACGCTGCCGAAGAGGCCCATGCCAAAGATGACCGTCACGATCGTACTGACCGTAAAGATGCTATTCTTAAACAGGCCGGGTTCAATAATGGGCTGGCCCTGACGGCGCTCCAGTCGGGCCTCATAGAGCAGGAAGGCCGCCAGGAAGACCACCGCGCCGGCCAGCAAGCCGATAATCTGCGGCGAGAGCCAGTCGTACTGGTTACCGGCCAGCGAGAAACCGAGTAGCAGCGGCAAGGCACCCAGCACCAGCAGCACAGCGCCCAGGTAGTCGATCGAGACCTGACGATTCTTGCCGCGCAGCGCTGGCATCAAGAAGATCAAGACCAGCAGGGCCAGAATACCGATGGGCAGATTGACATAGAAGACCCAGCGCCAGCTCGTATTCTGCGTGATCCAGCCCCCCAAAGTTGGGCCGATGATCGAGGACAGGCCCCAGATGGCCCCAGTCAGGCCCTGCCACTTACCGCGCTCGCGCGGTGTGAACAGATCGCCGACGATGGCCATCGCAATTGGCAAGAGGGCGCCAGCGCCCAGGCCCTGAAAGGCCCGGAAGGCAATCAGCTGATTCATCGACTGGGCCGCCCCTGAGAGAGCCGAGCCGAGCAAGAAGACCACCACGCCAAACAAGAAAATCGGCTTGCGGCCCACCAGGTCCGAAAGCTTTCCGTAGATCGGCACCATCACCGTCGACGCCAGCAGGTAGGCCGTGGAGACCCAGGTATAGCGATCGAAGCCCTGCAGCTCGGCGATGATGCGCGGCATGGCCGTCGAGACAATCGTCTGATCCAGCGAGGCCAGCAACATCACCATCAGCACGCCGGCCATCGTCAGCACCGTCTCACGCGCCGAAAAGCGCGGCTGCTCGTCAGCTGTCACAGTCCGGGCCCCCCCAGCGGCGAGCGTCTCCACCGCAGGGCCAGTACCAGACGGAGGTGTTATCGAGTCCATAGAAGTACTTTCTCTCCTCTCTCTTCCGCAATCGCCACCATCAGCAACTTGGCTTGTGCTCAGCAGCGATTCCCTTAAAGTAAATGCGAGCGAGATAGCGCACCACTTCGGCAGGTGCCAGGCCCTCCTGCCCCACCAAGCGCTCATAGCCGCGCACCGACACCAGATTCAGAAAGAGGCTGAGCATGACACTGGTCGGCAGTTCGGGATCGAACTCGCCGGCAGCCTGCCCTTCGGCAAGCAGCTCTTCGATGCAGTGCATCAACTGCCCCCAGCTAGCACTCATCTCCTTCTTCTTTTCCAGAAGGACGCGCATCTCTGGGCTATTATATATGCTATAGAATAGACGAGTGTGCTTTCTAAACAATTCGCCGTAGAGAAGGCACAGAATTGCTTCCAACTTCTCGCGCGCCGAGCGTCCTGAAGACGAAGCGATGGCCTCCACTTCCGAGATCACTTGCTCGGTATCCCGGCGAAAGAGGGCGACGAGCAGGTCCTCTTTGCTGGGGAAATGCAAGTAGACCGTCCCCTTGGCGATTCCCACGCGCGCAGCGATCTCATCGATCGAGGTCTCGTGGTAGCCTTTTTCGCAGAAGACCTCCTCTGCGGTCTGCAAGATGAGCGCCTCACGCTCCTGCCGTTGCTTCTCCTTCCATGAGCGCGGCGCGGTCGAAGGTGGCATCAGTGCACCTCCTCATTCGTTGACCGGCGGTACACAGTTTGACTACCTTTACAGAAAATGACCACTGCGAAGAATTTTGACCGACCAGTCATGACTGGACAGTCAGAATCTTACCACCTGGTCAAGGAAGATGTCAAGGGGGGAGCAGCGAATGGCTACCTCATTTGGCGCGTCTTCAGGCGAAGCTTCCAGGAAGACAGGCTTATCAGCTATTTTACGGAGCCGCCCCTCTTGCAAAGAGGCCATCCCTATGCTATACTCACTAAAAATGTTTACCTACATAAAACATTGGCATAGAGTGAGGCAGAAGACAGCATGACGACAGCCGGTCGTGGACTCATCGAGGAGCAAAGCCAGGCCGCCAAAGATACGTCAGCCAGCGTTACTGAAGCCGAAGAGCGGCTTCGTCTTATCGGGTCTCTTATTCGGGCCAGGCGGCGCGAGTTGAAATTATCTTTGCGCGAGCTGAGCAAGCGAACAGGTCTCTCAATTGGTTTCCTCTCCCTGGTGGAACGAGGGCGATCATCGTTAGCGCTCACCTCTCTTTCCACCGTTGCCAAAGCGCTTGACATGAATCTGGCGAGTTTTTTCCCGCCGGCTGAGCAAGAGAAAGGGCGGCCCGGGATGACCCAGCTGCCGTATGTCCAGCGCGCGGAGAACGGGAGCCAGCTGGCCGTGGTCTCCAGTTTGCGCACCTACAAGATGCTTTCGCCGCGCGCCCCCAACCTGACCCTGGAGCCGTTGTATGTGACGATCCAGCCAGGCGATGTCAAAGAGGAACCCTATAGCCACGATGGAGAGGAGTTCGCCTATATCCTGGAAGGTGAACTGGTTTTTATCATCGCTGGGCAACAGTACTGCCTCGGTCCTGGAGACAGCATCTACTTCCATTCTTCCGTGCCCCACGCTATCCGTAATGAGACAGGTGCGGTGGTACGGGCCATTTGGGTTCTGACTCCGCGACTGATGTGAGAAAGGCTAAGACGATGAGTACACGAGCAGCCGTTGACATCGGCGGAACGTTCACCGACCTTGTTTACCTGGATGAAACAACTGGACAGATCGGCCTGGGCAAGACCTCAACTACGCCAGCTCGCTTCGAAGAAGGGGTCATCACGGCCCTGACCCAGGCTCAGCTGCATGATGTCCAGTTCCTCGCCCACGGGACCACCGTGATCATCAACACCTTGACCGAGCGCAAGGGCGCTGTCACGGCCTTAATTACCACCCGTGGCTTCCGCGATGTCCTCGAAATCCAGCGTGCGAACCGCCCCGATATTTATAATCTGCTGTTCACGAAGCCGAAGCCCTTTGTTCCGCGCCGTCTGCGCCTGGAAGTGCGTGAGCGCATCAACTATAAGGGCGAGGTGCTGCAACCCCTGGTCGAGGAGGACGTTCGGGCCGCTGTGGCCGAGGCGCGCCGTCAGGGGGCGCAGGCCCTGGCCATCTGCTTTCTGCACGCTTACGCCAATCCCGTCCATGAGAAGCGGGTGTTAGAGATTGTGCGTGAGGAGTGGCCCGACGTCGATGTGACAGCCTCTCACGAGCTGGCCAACGAGTGGCGTGAGTTCCAGCGCACGAGTACCGTCGTCCTCGACGCCTATGTGAAGCCGGTAGCGCGGCGCTATCTGGAGGCCCTTTCGCGGCGCCTCGATGAGGTCGGGATCGGGCAGCAGCGCCGCTATGCCATGCAGTCCAACGGCGGCATCTCGAAGTTCGAGCTGGCCAGTCGCACCCCTATCCACCTGGTGGAGTCGGGTCCTGTCGGCGGCGTAATCGGTGCGGCAGCTATCAGTAAGTTGCTGCACGAGGATAATATTATTACGCTCGACATTGGCGGGACAACGGCTAAATCTTCGTTGGTGGAGCACGGCGAGATTCGCGTGACGAGCGATTACTATATTGAGCGCACGCCAACGACTGCTGGCTATCCGATCAAGGTGCCGGTGGTGGACATTGTGGAGATCGGAGCCGGTGGAGGCAGCATTGCCTGGATCGATCCGGCGGGTGCTCTCAAGGTGGGACCACGCAGCGCGGGGGCCGAGCCAGGGCCGGCCTGCTATGGACGTGGCGGCAGTGCGCCAACGGTTACCGATGCCAATGTGCTGGTGGGCCGTATCAATCCCGACTATTTCCTCGGTGGCACGATTCGCCTGGACGTGGAGCAGGCCCGTCGGGCGATGCTGACCATTGCTCAGCCACTGGGCCTCGATGTGGAGGAGGCGGCTCTGGGCATCATCCGCCTGGCCAATGCCAATATGATCCACCTGCTCAAGCTGGTCTCGGTGCGCCAGGGCCGCGACCCACGCGAGTTCGCGATGGTGGCCTTCGGTGGCGGTGGCCCAATGCATGCCGCCGCTCTGGCCCGCGAGCTGCGCGTCCCGCGCGTCATTATCCCCCCTGCCCCCGCCCACTTCTCGGCCTGGGGCATGTTGATGAGCGATATCCGCCATGACCTGGTCCGCACCAAGCCGGTGCGCCTCGATGGGGTAGCGATGGCCGAGCTGGAAGCGATCTGGGCGGAGATGGAGCAGCAACTGCAGGAGACCTTTGCCGCCGAGGGTGTGCAGCCGGAGGAAGTGGTCTTTGCCCGCTCCGCTGACATGCGTTACCTGGGCCAGGAGCACACGGTGGCTGTGCCTGTGCCGACGGGCCACCTGGGCGAGGAGGCGCTCCCATTGGTCGCCAGCCGCTTCCACGACCTGCATGAGCAGCTCTATACCTTCCGCCAGGATTCGCCCATCGAGCTGGTGAATCTGCGTGTGGCCGGCTTCGGACGAGTGCGCAAGCCTGAGCTGCAGACGATCCCTCAGCATGATGGGAGCAAGCTCGCCCTGAAAGGCCAACGCCTGGTTCACTTCGACGACCTCGGGCGCTATGAGACACGCATCTATGAGCGCAGCCGTCTGGGGGCTGGCGCCCGCCTGGAGGGACCGGCCATTGTAGAGGAGCCGGCGGCCTCCACGGTGGTCTTGCCTGGCCAGCAGTTGCACGTCGACGCTTTCGGGAATTTGATTATCGAAACGGGAGAGTGAGCGAGCATGGCCCAGCGCATGGCAGAGTCCAACCGCGCCGATGTCGACCTCTTTACGATTGAGATCGTCAAAGATGCTCTGGTCGCGATCGGCGATGAGATGTTTATCGCGCTGCAGCGTACGTCGAAGAGCACCATCATCTATGAGGTGCTCGACTTCGCTTCTGGTTTGACGGATGCTCGCGGCCAGCTCATCACCCAGGGCAATGGGGTGACGGGCTTCCTGGGCACCCTGACCTTCGCGGTGCGCTCGGTGCTGGAAAAGTTTGGTACGGAGAATCTGCATCCGGGCGATGTGGTGATTACCAACGATCCCTATGGCGGCGGCGGCACCCACCTCTCGGATGTCTCGCTGGTCGTGCCAATCTTCTACGGGGGACAGCTGGTGGCCTTCGCCGCCAGTAAGGCCCACTGGACCGAAGTCGGCGGCAAAGACCCCGGCTCCTGGACAACCGATTCAACCGAGGTGTTCCAGGAAGGGCTACAGTTCCCTTGTGTGAAGCTCTTTGAGGAGGGCCGCCCTGTCCAGAGCCTCATCGATCTGATCGCCGCCAATGTGCGCCTGCCGGATATGACCCTTGGCGATATGTATGCGCAGGCCGCCTCTCTCCACCTGGGCGAGCGGCGTTTCCAGGAGCTATGCGACCGCTATGGGCTGGCTGTGGTCCAGAGTTCGATCGAGGCCCTGCTCGATTATGGCGAGCGTATGACACGGCTGGAGCTGGCTAAGCTACCCAAGGGCGTCTATGAGGCCGAAGACTGGATCGATGATGATGGATTAGGCCACGGCCCCTTCCCGGTGCGCGTGAAGGTGACGATCAGCGACGATGAGTTTATCTGTGACTTCACGGGTACTCATCCCCAGGTGCCAGGTCCGGTCAATTGTACGCTGACGGGCCTGCATTCGGGCGTGCGCACGATGCTCAAGGCTATTACCAGCCCGACGATTCCGGTCAATGAGGGCTGCTTCAGGCCGCTCAAGATTATTTGTCCGTCGGGGACGATTTTCACCGCTCAGCGTCCGGCGCCGGTTTCGACCTATTGGGAGACCATGAACTATGTGACTGACTTGGTCTGGAAGGCGCTGGCGCCGATCGTGCCCGATCGCTTGAGCGCTGGCCACTTCCTGTCAGTCTGCGGTATCGTCCTTGCCGGGACTCATCCCGATACGAACGAGCTGTTCCTGCTGGTTGAGCCGCAGGCCGGTGGCTGGGGAGCCGGTGCTGCCAAAGACGGCGAGTCCGGTCTGATGTGCGTAGGCGATGGCGAGACGTATGTGATCCCGGTAGAGGTCGCGGAGACGCGCTACGGTATCCTGGTCGAGCGCTACGAGCTGGATACGGAGCCGCGGGCCGGAGCAGGTCGCTATCGCGGCGGACGGGGCTGCATCCGCGAGTACCGCGCTGTGGCTGACAACGTGACCTTGACCGCTACTTTTGGCCGCCACAAGTATGTTCCCTGGGGCGTGGCTGGCGGCCAGAACGGCTCACGCAACGAGGTGCGCATCCGGCACGAGGATGGCCGTGAGGTGGTGCTGGGCAAGTGCGCCCGCTATCCGCTCAAACGCGGCGAGGTGGCGCGCCTGGTGACTGGCACTGGCGGCGGTTGGGGGTCTCCTCTGGAGCGTCCAGTTGAGGCAGTGATCGAGGATGTGCGCGATGGCTACATCAGTCGCGAACAGGCCTGGCAGGACTATGGCGTTGAGCTGGACCCGGCGACCTTGAGCGTGGTCCGTCTCAGTCCTGAGCGCCTGAGCCGTTCAGCTTCGTGATCGGCAGATGTGGGATCATCGCCAGGTCAGCCATCTGCTGATCAGGTGGCTCCAGACCTGGCGATCGCCAGGCACTGCATCGCTGTGGAAGGCTGCTCCTCTCCTGCCTGGACCAGGGCAGGCAGCGGGTAGCATCTTCCCCCTCCCATACGACTAGCAGGGCAGTCGCCGAGCGCGCTGCTCCTCTTCTATTCCAACCAAGGGAAAAGGTCAGCCTGAGCCGAAGCAACGTTAGAGATCGACGAGTCGTTGGCCCATTAGTAGGCTACCCTGGCGTCGCCGCCGCGGCGTCAGCGGGGGAGGTTAGAGATATGCAGCAGACTACCAATAGTCCAGGTGAGTTGGTGCAGCGCCGCCCCATCCTCAGCGCGCGCCAGATTGCGGTCGCGGTGATCTTCGGAGCCATTGCGGCAGCCTTCGAACTGCTCCAGATTACGATCCCCGGTTATCTGCCCGGCGTCAACTTCAATCTCGGTGGTATTTGGCTGACCCTGTCGACCATGATTGGCGGCCCTATCGTCGGGGCCATTGTGGTCTTCGTCGATTCGGTCACCGGCCAGGTCGGGATCATTGGTTGGCCCGGCTACCTTATCCACGTGCTGATTCTGGCCGCCTTCTATCCCGCTGTCTATCGTGTGGCCAGTGTCCCCAAGCGCCTGGGCCTTTTCTTGCTCGTGACTGCGGTGGCGCTCTTCTTCCAGTACTGGTGGTGGATCGGCCTCTACTCCTTTGTGTTGAAGATCATCCCCTTTCAGGCTCAGCTGGCCCTGCAGTTTGGCTATGCCTACTGGATCTATCTGATCATTTATTTCCTGGTCCCGGCCATCCTGCTGGCCACGGTGCCGAAGTTCGTTGCTCCTCAGTGGCGCTGGCCGTGGCAGCGTGAAGAGACCCCTCAGACCGCTGAGCTGAGTTGAGTAGTTAAGCGCCTTTCAGCTTCAGCCGAGGCGGCCTGGACCGGATAGGATAGAGAGGAGAAGGAGAGCAGGGGGCTTGCTCCTACTCAGAAGGCGCTGATGAGTTACCTGCTTACAGGTGTCGGCTCTCTTCTGCCCGCTCTGGAAGAGAGAGCGCTCTTGCGGAACAGGTCGGGCTGAGACGCGGCACGCCTCCCAGTAAAGGAGCGTGCTGACATGGATAGATCAAGCCTGGCCTGGCTCGTCATGGGCGCTCTCTCCTGGCGCGGTGGGCTCAGGCGTGAAGCTTTGTGCCTCTTCTCCATCAATTGTGTTTTTGCTTAGGGGCATGCGAGCGCTCTCTGACTTACCCCATTAGCAGCTGGAAAAGGAGGAACGAACTCGTGCCAGTAGAGGAGCAAGCGTGTGCGCTCGCCTACGAGGGATTCGGGTTCACCTACGAGCAAGGGACCAGTGAGGTCGTGCGCGATCTGTCGCTCCAGCTTTCTCAGGGACGGGTGGTGTTGATCACCGGGCCGAGCGGAGCCGGGAAAACAACGGTCTGTCGCGCGGCCAACGGGCTGATTCCTCATGAGTTTAAGGGGAGTATGCGAGGCCGGGTTACCGTAGCCGGACGCTACGATTCGCGGCGCTATAGCGTTAGCGCCCTCTCAAAGCTGGTCGGTCTCTTGCAACAAGATCCCGATACGCAGCTCTTCAATCCAACGGTCGAAGAAGAAATCGCCTTTGGGGCCTGCAACTATGGTCTGCCCGCCGAGACTATCCGCAAGCGCATTGAGCGGCTGCTAGAGCTGACTCGCTTGAGCGAGCATCGGCGCAAGAATCCACATCAGCTCTCGGGCGGGCAACAGCAAGCCTGCGCTTTGGCAGCCATCCTGGCCTTTGATCCGCAGACCCTGATTCTGGACGAGCCAACTTCGAACATCGATCCTTTGGGGAGCCAGGAGGTGCTGACGCTGGTGGCTCGCCTGGCACGCGAAGAGGGACGGGCCACGCTTCTGATAGAGCATAAGCTCGATGAGATCGTTCATCTGGTCGACGAGATGCTGGTGATGGACCGGGGGCAGGTGCTGCATCGCGGGAGCGTGCGCGAGGTGCTGGAACATGTCGAGTATATTGACTCGGTGGGCCTGAGCGTTCCCCAGGTGACGCTGTTAGCGGCCCGCCTGCGCTCAGCCGGCTGGCCCCTGCCACGCCTGCCTCTGGATGTCAGTGAGGCGGTGACCTTGCTGGAACCGTTCATCGATGGTCCGGCCCTGGCCAGCCTTCCTGTTCCAGCCTCTACCTGCGCTGTCGGCTCTGGCTCGGACAGCGCCGGCGGAGCAAGCCCAAGCGCCGAGACGGTGATCGAGGTCAGCGGCCTGAGCCACGTCTATCGCGATGGGACGTCGGCCTTGTACGATCTTGATCTTCAGATCCGCTGCGGCGAGTTTGTGGCTATCCTGGGCCAAAATGGCTCAGGCAAGACAACCCTGGTCAAGCATTTCAATGGCCTGCTGAAGCCGACCAGCGGCACGGTGCGCGTGGCCGGCCTTGATACGGCCAGGGCCAGTATCAATGAGATGGCTACCACCGTGGGCTTTATTTTCCAGAATCCCGATACGCAGATCTGTAAGTTGAAGGTCTACGATGAGCTGGCTTTCGGCCTACGCAATCTGGGTCTGCCCGAGAAGCAGGTCAGGGAGCGGGTGCAGCAGGCCGCCGAGGATTTGGAGATTGTGCACCTGCTCGATAAAAATCCGTTCCTGCTGAGCATGGGAGAGAAGCAGCGCATTGCGGTGGCGGCAGTGCTGGCCATGCAGCCCAGTGTGTTGGTGCTTGATGAGCCAACAACGGGACAGGACTATAAGCGGGCCAAGGAGATTATGGATCTGGCTGTCCGCCTACACGCCACAGGTCAGACCGTGGTGGTCATTACGCACGATATGAATCTGGCAGCTGAGTATTGCCAGCGGGTGGTGGTCATGGCCAATGGGCGGGTGCTGCTGGATGCACCAACCCGCCAGGCTTTCCAGGCAAGGGAGGCGCTCCAGGCTTCTTCGTTGCGCTCCCCCCAGGTGACCCAGTTGGGCCAGCAGCTCGGCGCTCCCTGGGCCTGGCTGACGGTCGATGAGGCGCTGGCCGCTCTCCGTGCAGTACGAAAGGGGGCCGGCAATGGCGCTTGAGCTGTCCTATCAAGACCGCGGTTCGGTGATCCACCGGCTCGATCCCCGGGTCAAGCTCCTGTGGTGGCTCTCCATCAATATTACGCTCACGACCTGGAATGACCCGCTCTTCCTCTTTTTGCTGCTGGCGAGCGTCTTCGCCTACGGGAGGATTGCCCGCATTCCGGTCTGGCAAGGAGTAAAGCAGCTTCTGCCAATCCTGCCGTTTGTGATCTTCGTCCTGCTGGCTAATATCGCTTTCTGGCGCCCGGTCCATGCGGAGACTGCCCACTTTATTGGCTACGTTATCCCGCGCGGCACGCCGGTCCTCCCACCGGTTCCGCTCTACTGGGAGACCGTGGTCTTCTCTGTCGGTACGATGCTGCGTCTGCTGGTGCTAGTTGAGAGTACGCTGGTGTTGATTAAGACCGTCTCACCAGCGGAGATGGCTCTCGCTGTGGCGCGCATGGGGGTGCCGCCGGAGATCGGGATGGCCCTCTCGATGACCATCGCCTATATCCCGGTGGTGGTCGCTCAGCTCGTCTCGGTGATGGAGGCCCAGCAGTCGCGCGCCTGGAAAGTGAAGACCTCTAATCCGATCGCACGCTTCCGCGCCTATACGACGATTGCTATTCCTACCTTTTTCCGCTCGTTCCAGGCGGCAGAGGCGATGGCAGCGGCTATGCTTTCGCGCGGTTTCGGCTACGATATTGACCATCGCACTGAGCTGGAACCAAGGCGCTTTAGTGGACAGGATTGGGTCTTGACAGCGCTCTTTGCAGCTTTCCTCGTGGGTGGCTTTCTCCTCGGTTTCTTCGGTATTGTGCAGTACACCCTTACGATGCGCTTGCTGGGCTTCCACTAGGGTAGGAAGGCGCCAGCACGACGAGTCTGACCCTCTCCCTGGTCAGGTCGTTCGCCTTGTCATCGCTGTTCTGTTGACGCGAGCTGCTCAGGCGCTGGTGCCCAGGTATCTGGCTGGACGGCAGCCATGACGGCTGATGGCTGGCGCGGGTCAGATTGGCCAGGCTGTGCGACGGGATCGATAGCCGGCTCCTCCGCCGCGCGGCCTGTGCATACCTGGCGAACATCTTTGTGCAAGGCGAGAGTTGGCTCGCTTCAGTCAGTTTCGAAGAGGAGCACCTATGCATGACGAGAATAGAGCCTGATGATACTTCGCAAGGTGGCGCAAAGCACGATCGTGCAATAGCCTATCTGATGCACCTGGAGCGTCTGCTGATGGAAGGTCTGGGCAGTGCGCTCGCCGAGGAGGAGATCCCGCCCGACGGGGGGCGGGTGCTTGATGTGGCCTGCGGATCTGGCAGCTGGGTCTTGGAGCTGGCTTTTCAGTATCCAGGGGTCGAAGTGCTCGGCATTGACTCCCACCCTGAGCTGATCGAGCGGGCTCGGGTCCAAGCCTGGGCTCGTAATCTGGAACATGTCAGCTTCCAGATGGTCACCGATGTGGAGTCGCTGGCCCTCCCCGCTGCTTCCTTTGATTTGATCCACGGGCGGCTGCTCTCCCTTTGCCTAGCGCCGAAAGCCTGGCCACGGCTCCTGGCTGAGTGTTGCCGCTTACTGAAACCAGGCGGCAAACTGAGTCTGATCGAAAGCGAGGGGCCGCTGACGACCAGTCTGGCGATTGAGTATGACTGGTGCCTGGTGAGCAAGGCTCTGCAACGTGCGGGTCGGAGCTTTTCGGTGGATGGGCGCCACCTCGGCATCACAGTGGTGCTACCGCGTCTGCTGCGCCAGGCTGGCCTACTGGATGTGCGGGTGCGTTCTCATCTCATCGAGTGGTCGCAGGGAAGCGAGACCCATCTCGCGGGCTGTAAAGCTTTCTTGAGCAGCTTCAAGCGTTTTGCTTCCTTGATCCTTACAACAGGCGTAGCCTCTAAGGAAGAGCTGGAGCAGCTAGAGGAGCAGACCCTGACCGAGCTACAGGACGAGGATTTTTGCGCCCTCTGGCCATTGCTGACGGTCTGGGGACGCAAGCCGGTCTCTCCAGATGAGCTTCCTCCAGAGCGCGATTGGTGGTAGGAGGGGAGAGCCTCAACAGCACTGCTACCAGCCGGGCCGCCGGCGCGACCCGGCCTACTGCTTCCTTCACCCGCTTTGCCCAGGAAGGTGGAGGAGATGGGGGAGCAGCCTGCACCCCTCCTGATCAGCGGTCCTTACCGAAGCTGCTCCCTCTCTGGCCAGCTCACAATGGCTCTGCTCCGCTTCTGCCAGGACTTGAGCGCTGCCCGCGCCTGCCCTTTATCAAGGGCAAAGTGATCTTGTAGGAAGGTCAGAACCTCTCTGCCAAGGGTGGCTTCAGGTCGCAGCTGCATAGGGAGGTCCTCGCAGTCAAAGCGCTCGACGGCTCGGAGATATCCCGGCGTCAGGTATAGCGATGTGAGCCATCTCAGGGAGCCGGGGAGCCTGATTCCGTGGAGCGCTCCCAGCGCTCCACGCCTGCCCAGCGCATAGCTGAGCGCTTTCAGACAGCCTGTACGGGTTGGCGACGGGCGGCTGTGATCCTCCTCTTCTTTGCAGCGCCCCAGCAGGGCCTGTCGTAACCGCGATAGCAGGGAGGATGGCCCCCATCCTGCCAGCACCCACGGTATCAGCTGCTTGTAGAGATCGTACCAACCACTGGCCTCGGGCACGACGCTGACTCGACCCTCGCTGTCGACGACTATGGGCGCTGGCGTGAGCAGATAGCGCTCAATCACTGGGATGGCTCGCTCGTCTCGACGCAGCACCAGGCAGCAGGCCGCCGCACAGCGCAGCAGCCAGTCAGGATGCTCCAGCAACGGCGCCAGCGTCTCATTGACCCCCTCACAGGAACTGTGCCCCAGGGCAAACACCGCCAGCCGGTCCCGTCCCTCTCCTTCGCGCAGCACTCGCTTCAGCGTCTCCTCATCTACTCCCCCCCAGCGCTCGACAAAGGCCTCCGCTGCCTCCCAGGCCACCCGGTACCAGGGACGCGCCAGGTCGTCCCCTGGCTCCTCTTCCTCATCGTAGTCCATCAACAGGAAGGCCCGCGCGATAGAGCGCGGGTACTGCCGTGGTAGATAGCCTGGCTCCGTAAAGAAGCTCTCTTCCCCAAAGATCAGACCTTCGGAAATTCCTTCCACCAAAGCATCTCTCTCACCTTGTTTCTTCTGAAGTGAATCTGCAAAGGCCGAGAGGGCTGCATACGCTCGTTCCAGATGCTGATGCCAGGTACCCATATGCTGACGAAATGGCTCGCTCACCTGAGCAGCAAGCTGAGAGGCTGGCTGGAGAATCTGCTGATGCAGCTGAACGAGCTGAACCTGCCAGGCTTCGTGCAGGTTCTTCTGTTGTGTTCCAGCAGTACTCTCAAGCCTCTGAGGATGGTAGAGAATAGTATCTTCTATATAACCT